>JBAWYQ010000072.1:0-18338 GCA_037143475.1 Burkholderiales bacterium
ATGTGGCCTGTCATTGCAATTTGTCTGGGAGCCAGCGCAGGAGCCTTGGCGCGCTGGGGCTTGGGTCTGTGGCTCAGCCCCGGCGGCGTCATTCCATGGGGCACTCTGGCAGCCAACCTGATTGGCGGCTACCTGATTGGCGTTTGCGTAGCCGTTTTTCAAGCTCTGCCCCAGCTCGACCCCGTGTGGCGTCTGGCACTGGTCACGGGGTTTCTGGGTGCCCTGACCACGTTTTCCAGTTTCAGCGCCGAAGTGGTTGGCTTGCTGATGCAGCAACGCTATTTGCTGGCGCTGGGTACGGCGGGTTTGCATTTGGTCGGCTCGTTGCTACTAACCGTTGCGGGCATCTGGACTGTGCAACACATGCTATCTTTTCAATAGCGCGTTACGCACATTCTAAGGGGGATACAGCACCATATGACTCATAACTCTCGGCACTCCATAAACCCATGACCTTGCTGAGGCGCCTGATCGCCAACCTGTTCAACCTCACCATCGCGCCGGTGCTGGCCCTGGTGCTGATCTTTGAAGAATGGGGTTGGGAGCCGCTGGCCCGGTTGATGGCCCGGCTTGCGAAGTTGCCACTGTGGGCGCGCATGGAAGCCTTCATTGTGCGTCTACCACCCTATGGAGCATTGGTGGCTTTCTTTGCACCAGCACTCATGCTACTGCCGGTCAAACTACTGGCCCTGTACTGGATCAGTCGGGGGCATGCTGTGCTGGGCATTGCCGTTGTGCTGGCGGCCAAGATGCTGGGCACCGCCGCCGTCGCTCGCCTGTTTGCACTGACCCAGCCGGCCCTGATGCGGTTGGCCTGGTTTGCCCGCCTGTATGGGCGCTGGAAACTCTGGAAAGATGCCTTGATCGCTCGCGTTAAAGATTCCCCGGTCTGGCGCACCACAGCGGCCAGTGTGCGTGCCGTGCGCGACAGTGCACGTACCGTGCTGCAGTGGATACGTGGTCGCATGGGATGAACGGCTGCACGTCAGGGATTCTTCAGCCGCTAACGCCGCAATAGCCCTTAGACTCCGCAGAACGCACTACAAAAAAGAGGAACAAAGCTATGCTGACTGCGCTCATCGCCATTTTTGTGATCGCGTACGCCGCCATCGCACTGGAACATCCGCTCAAAATTAACAAGTCAGCCACCGCACTGATTGGTGCGGGTTTGTTATGGACGGTTTACGCGGTCGGCACGGGTGAGCACACCATGGTAGGCGCAGAACTGGGGCAGTCGCTGATGGGCACAGCGCAGATCGTGTTCTTTCTGATAGGCGCCATGACCATAGTTGAAGTAGTGGACGCGCACGACGGTTTTTACGTCATCACTTCGCGCATCCGCACGGCCGAACTCTCGTCCCTGATGTGGATGGTCGGCTTTGTGACCTTCTTCCTGAGCTCGATTCTGGACAACCTGACCACCACCATCGTGATGGTCTCGCTGATGAAAAAGCTGCTTGGAAAGCATGAAGACCGCCTGTTCTTTGCCGGCATCATCATCATTGCCGCTAATGCCGGAGGGGCCTGGACACCCATTGGCGATGTGACCACCACCATGCTGTGGATTGGCGGCCAGATCACCTCGTGGAACATCATGAAGTCGGTGTTTCTGGCGTCCATGGTCAGTCTCTTGGTACCACTCGCTATTACTGCCCGGATGTTGCGCGGCAAGATGGTGGTGGCACCGCAACGCGATGCAAACACTATCACTTGCATGGCGAGCCACTTTGAAAAAACACTGATGTTCTACCTGGGGCTTGGCATTTTGGTTGCAGTACCCCTGTTCAAAGGACTCACCGGCCTGCCCCCCTTCATGGGCATTCTTTTTGGCTTGGGCATTTTGTGGGCAGTGGGCGACTTGATGCACCAGAGCAAGACCGATGACGACAAGGAGCACCTGACGCTGGTACGCGCCCTGACCAAGATCGACATGGGCTCGATTGTTTTCTTTATCGGCATCCTGTTGGCAGTGGCGACTCTGGAGCACACCCACATATTGAGTGCGCTAGCCCAGTGGCTGGAGCAAACCATTGGCCGCCAGGACGTGATCGTGGTTCTGATCGGATTGGTCAGCGCCGTCGTGGACAACGTGCCGTTGGTGGCCGCCTCCATGGGTATGTACAACCTGGCGCAATACCCGACCGACAGCTTTCTATGGGAGTTCATGGCCTACTGCGCGGGCACGGGCGGCTCCATTCTGATCATTGGCTCCGCATCCGGCGTGGCGGCGATGGGCCTGGAAAAAATCGACTTCTTCTGGTACATGAAAAAGATCAGCGTGCTGGCGCTGGTGGGCTATCTGGCCGGCGCCGCAGTCTACGTCGCGCAGTACCGCTTGATGCATTGAAACGGCTGCCAACTCGGAATGACTTGCCTTGTATATGGGGTTTACCCACCCCAAAAGCGTACAAACCTGTCAGCTTTCCTAAAGCCATTTGCCGCAATACCCGATAGACTTTGCGCTTGACCCGGAGCCCTGCCCCGAGCCAGTGACCCCCCATCCAACGCGGAGACAAAATGAACGCCCTACTTAAATTTTCAAGAGCGGTCGACTGGTTGAATGGCCAGATCGGCAAGCATGTCATCTGGCTGATTCTGGGCTCTACCGTGATCAGCGCGGTCAATGCCATCGTTCGCAAGGCATTCAATGTGGGCTCCAATGCCTTTCTGGAAGTGCAGTGGTATTTGTTCGCTGCATCATTCCTGATTGCGTCAGCCTATACATTACTCAACGGCGAGCACGTCAAAATCGACGTCGTTTCCAGTCGCCTGTCCAAGCGTGCGCAAATCTGGATCGATGTCGTAGGCTTCAGCTTCTTCCTGACCCCTGTGTGCTTGGCCATTCTTTATTACGGCATTCCGTTCGCACTCAAAGGCTACCAGTCCGGCGAGATGTCTTCCAATGCGGGTGGCCTGATCCGTTGGCCGGTTTACGCGATGATCCCTTTGGGCTTCTCCTTGCTACTGTTGCAGGGCTGGTCAGAGTTGATCAAGCGATTGGCATTCCTTCAGGGCCTGATTGACGACCCGACTGCCAAGAAGATTCAAAAGACGGCTGAAGAAGAACTGGCCGAAGCGATTCGCCAACTGGCCGAATCCAAGAACAAAGCCGCCTGACAGGAACACCACCATGGAATTCATTACCAGCAATATGGCACCCATCATGTTTGGTGGGCTCATTCTCTTTCTGCTCATGGGCTTTCCGGTGGCATTCAGCCTTGGCGCCTGCGGACTCTTCTTCGGCTTTATCGGCGTGCAATTGGGCATGCTGCCGGAGGCGTTGTTGCAAGCCCTGCCGCTGCGATTGTTCGGCATCATGCAAAACGACACCCTGCTTGCGATTCCGTTCTTCACACTCATGGGGCTAATCCTGGAGCGCAGCGGTATGGCCGAGGACTTGCTGGACACCATTGGTCAGCTCTTTGGACCGGTGCGCGGTGGTCTGGCTTTCGCAGTCATTTTTGTCGGTGCGCTGCTGGCGGCAACCACCGGGGTGGTGGCGGCATCGGTCATTTCAATGGGCCTCATTTCACTGCCCATCATGCTGCGCTACGGTTATGACCGTCGCATCGCCTCCGGCGTGATCGCCGCCTCGGGAACTTTGGCACAAATCATTCCACCGTCCCTGGTACTCATCATTCTGGCAGACCAGTTGGGTCGCAGCGTAGGGCAGATGTACAAAGGCGCTTTCATCCCTGGCTTCGCACTCACCGCCATGTATATTCTGTACGTCGTTGGCGTCGCCATCCTTCGTCCAGCCTGGGTTCCCGCATTGCCGGCCGAAGCACGCACCATCCGCGAGGATGACGGAAAAAGTGGGCTGCTGTCCCTGTTAATTCTGACCATTATTTCTAGCGGCGTCGCGATCTATCTTGGCGAACACTACGCTGCCGTTTTGAGCTGGTTCAAAGGCGAAATTGTGGAGACGGTGGCCACCGACGAAACCATTGTGGTGTCGCTGTGTGCCGGGGTCATGCTGGCCTTTGTCATCGCTTCGATCAACAAAGTTACCCGCATGGGCCTACTGTCTCGTATGGCCGAGCGTGTCACCTTTGTGCTGATTCCGCCGCTACTGCTGATCTTCCTGGTGCTGGGCACCATTTTCCTGGGCGTTGCCACACCGACCGAAGGTGGTGCCATGGGTGCCCTTGGCGCATTCATCATGGCCATGGCCCGTGGGCGCCTGAGCATGACGCTGCTCAAGCAGGCATTGACATCGACGACCAAGCTCGCCAGCTTTGTGGTGTTTATCCTGATTGGCTCGACCATCTTCAGTCTGGTGTTCCAGGGTGTGGACGGAGGCAAGTGGGTCGAGCACTTGCTAACCGGTTTGCCCGGCGGTCAGACCGGCTTCCTGATTGTGGTCAACCTGTTGATCTTCTTCCTGGCGTTCTTCCTGGACTTCTTCGAGTTGTCATTCATTGTGGTGCCACTGCTGGCCCCGGTGGCCGAAAAGTTGGGCATTGACCTGATCTGGTTTGGTGTGTTGCTGGGCGTGAACATGCAGACTTCGTTCATGCACCCACCATTCGGCTTTGCCCTCTTTTTCTTGCGCAGTGTGGCACCCACCACCGCCTATACCGACCGCCTGACCAAGAAAGAAATCCAGCCGGTCACGACCATGCAGATTTACTGGGGTGCGGTGCCATTCGTACTGATCCAGGTCATCATGGTCGGATTGATCATCTTCTTCCCCGGAATTGTTTCCAGCGGTCTGGACAAGGAAGAGGTGTACGACCTCGACAAGGTGGGTGCGCAAATGCAGGTGGACATGTCTGCTGCCCAACCACCGACACTGGATGCCTCGGCGCCGACAGAACCACAAGCTGGCGAACCCGATGCTGCCCCGGCTCCTGCAGCCAACAATGATGACCCCATGAAAGCCATGCAGGACGCGTTGGACAAGCCAAAGAAATAGGAAGATCGTTAGAGAAAGCCTGTAGAGATCCAGGGTATTGCCGCTACGATGACGGTTCCGAGCAGCAATACCAGCAGGTATCCGACGATGGGGCGAATGCCTTCGTCCGGGTTGACCCGACCGATGGCGCAGGCCGCGTAGTACCCAACCCCCAGTGGAGGCGCAAACAGCCCCAGTCCCATGGACAGAACGACCACCATCGCGTAGTGCACTTCATGGATGTGCAACTGGCGGGCGATCGGAAAAAGCAGTGGCCCAAAAAGCACGATCGCCGGAATTCCCTCCAGCACCGAACCCAGTACCGCGAACGTCACAATCGACACGCCAAGGAACATCGGAGCCCCACCCGGAAGCGCCTGCATGACAGAGGCCAGCCAATTGGAAAACCCCGACTGCGTAAGCCCCCAGGCCATGGCAGTTGCCGTGCCAATGATCAGCAGAATAGAACCTGAAAGCGACGCCGTGCTGACCAGCAAAGGGCCCAGGCGCTTCCAGTCAAATTGTCGGTAAACCAGCAGCCCCGCGAGCACGGCATAGGCAATTCCAATGGTCGACACTTCGGTGGCAGTTGCAACACCTTCCACCACGGCGGCGCGAATCACAACCGGAAGGGCCAATGCCGGCAATGCAATAAGGCCCAGCCGAACGACCTGAGGCCAGGGTGTGCGCTGCACACTGCTCACATCCTCATGCCGATAGCGGTAACCGACCACAGCGCAGAGCAAAAGTCCCAGGACCAGCGCGGGAAGCAGACCGCCTGTAAACAAGGCAGCAATCGATACGCCAGTCACCGATCCAATGGTGATCAGGACCAGGCTGGGTGGTACGGTCTCCGTTTGCGCACCGGTAGCCGCCAGCAGTGCCACCAGTTCTCCATCGTTGGCGCCACGTTTTCGCATTTCCGGGAAAAGCGCAGGTGCAATAGCAGCCATATCTGCCGCCTTGGAGCCGGAAATGCCCGACACCAAATACATCGCGCCCACCAGCACATAGGACAGTCCTCCCCTCACACCACCCAGAAAGCTGGCCAAAAAATTCACCATAGCCCGGGCCATGCCTGTCATCTCGATGAGCAAGCCCAAAAAGACAAACAGCGGCACCGCCAGCAGGATCAGGTGGGACATACCCTCGTCCATGCGCCCCACAATCACCGGCAACGGCGTGCCCGTGCAAAGCGCCAGGTAGCCAAAGGTGCCCAGGCCAAAGGCGAAGGCAATCGGAATACCAGCAAACACGCAACTCGCCACCACGCCAACAAAGAAAATGACCAGATTGAGGCGTCCCAGATCTTCAAACAGCGGCTTGGCCAGCCAGAATGCACCTGCGATGGCAGCAGTGCCTGCCAGTGCCAGCAATACTTGCTGGAGATTGGCCAAGCGCGCCAGTCTCAAGACGGCGAACACGGCCATGAGCAGAATGCCAACCGGCAAGGCCGCAGCACGCCAGGCATTGGAAATTTCCAGCGCCGGTGTGGTGATGTAGGCTTCTTCCGATGCGTACTCCCAGGCAGGCCACGCCACCATAGCCAGGAAAGCCAGGCAGGCAGCAATTGCAAACGCTTCCAGCAAGGCTGCGCGTGCCCCCGTGGCCTTGCTCACCCACGCCGTCATGCGCATATGCTCCCCGCGGCGTAACGCGACGACCGAGCCCAGCATGGCCAGCCATAAAAACAGCATGGAAGCCAATTCATCCGACCACACCAGAGGTCGGTGCAGCACAAAACGGGCAAACACACCGCCAAAAAGCACGGAAATGTCCGCCAGCACGAGCAACGCCGCCGGGACTTCCACAAGCGCCCCCAGAACGTTGTCAATACGATTGAGCCAGGGGCGGTCGAGAGGTACCAGGTCGGGCGATGTGGTCATGCCATACAAGAAGACGTTAAGGAATCAGGGCAATCACGGCGTTCTGTCTCATGCCAGTTTGCCAGCGTTGGCTTCCAGAATCGCCCAGGCCTCGTCACCGTACTTGGCTTTCCATTCGGCATAGAAGCCGGCCTTTTGCAAATGCTCACGGAACGTTTGGGTCTTGGGCTGGTTGAATACCAAGCCCTTGCTGGCCAGATCTTTTTGCAGGGACGCATTCATATCTGCCACGTCAGCACGTTCTTTCATGCCTGCAGCGTTGATATGTTTGGCCACTATGACCTGCAAATCCTTGGGCAGACGCTCCCATGCTTTGCGGTTGGACAGGAACCAGAAACCATCCCACATGTGGTTGGTCAGTGAGCAGTATTTCTGCACTTCGTAGAGCTTGGCCGTCGAAATGATGGCCAGCGGATTTTCCTGCCCCTCGACCACCTTGGTCTGCAGCGCTGAGTAGACTTCACCAAAGTTGATGGACGCGGGCGATGCGTCGAAGGCTTTGAACATGGAGGTCCACAGCGGAGACACCGGCACGCGGATTTTGAATCCCTTCAAATCTGCCGGACTGGTAATGGGTTTGCTCGACGAGGTGATATGGCGAAAGCCGTTGTCCCAGATCTTGTCCATGGGCACCAGACCGGCTTTGACGATTTGCGCACGAATGTAGGCTCCCAGATCACCGTCCATGGCTTTCCAGACTGCGTCGTAGTCCGAGAACGCAAAGCCAATTCCGCTGATGGACGTTGCAGGAACCAAAGTAGAAAGAATCAAACCGGACAGCGTGAAAAACTCAATGCCACCGGAGCGCAACTGGCTCAGCATGTCGGTATCGGAACCCAACTGATTGTTAGGGAACAGCTGAATATCCACGCGCCCTTGCGTCTCTGTGCGAATGGCATCCGCCATCTCTTTCGCGCGCACGTTCATGGGATGGGTAACCGGCAGATTATTGGCGTACTTGTAGGTGAAATCAGCCTTCTGGGCGAAAGCTGGCAGGGTGATGGCGCTTGCGCCAGCGACTGCCAGCAAGGAGCGGCGGGAAATGTACATAGAGGGTCTCCGGTAAATATTTTTTGTTCATTGCCGCCCTGAAATAGTGCAGCGACAAGACATTATGGCGGTAAAGTCAGACGCCAAAATCACCACTTCCAACATCCATGACAACTGCACTTTCCTTAACCTCCGTGGCCGTAGTGACGGGCGGCGCCCGAGGCATTGGCCTGGGCATTGCCCGCTGGTTTCTATCGCGGGGCTACCGAGTCGCGCTACTCGATATTGATGCAGCCACCTTGGCGCGCACGGAGGTTGAGTTGAATGACAAATCGCGAGTTTTGGCACTGGTCTGTGATGTATCCAACCCCGAACAGGTTCAAAGCGCGATTGAAAAGGTTGACAGCCTATTCGGTCGTATCGATTCCCTGGTCAATAACGCCGGGATTGCGGTATTCAAAACCATTGGAACGACCAGCTATGCGGAGTGGCGCGCTGTCCTGTCAACCAATCTGGATGGTGCATTCTTGTGCTCGCAGGCGTGCGTACCTGTCATGTTGCGCGGCGGTGGTGGGAGCATAGTCAATATTGCATCCATATCGGGTCTGCGCGCCAGTACGCTGCGGGTGGCTTATGGCACCAGCAAGGCAGCGCTGATTCATTTGACCAAACAGCAGGCGTCCGAGTTGGGAACTGTTGGTATTCGTGCCAATGCTGTAGCTCCCGGACCTGTGGAAACTGAAATGGCCAAGCTGGTGCACAGCGTTGCCATCCGGTCGGATTACCATGATGTCATTCCCCTGAACCGCTACGGGTTGGTGGAGGAAATTGCAGCGGTGACCGGCTTCCTGTGCAGCGCGGATGCCGCTTACGTCAACGGCCAGGTCCTGGCGGTCGATGGCGGATTTGAAGCGACCGGCGTGGGCTTGCCTACGTTGCGCAAAATGGCATCGGAGTAGGATTGGCACCTTACAAAAGCTATTCAAGGAAACATATGACACTCATCACCCGCACTCTCACTAGCCTGTCTTGCGCCATGGCCCTGGCCTTCAGTGCCCCCCTGTTGGCGGCTGAGAAAGTGAATATTGGCGTCGTTACCGGCCCCACTTTTGTGCATACCGTTGCGGCACAAAAATTCAAGGAAGAGCTGGACAAGGCGTTGCCCGGCAAGTACGACGTCGTCGTGCACCACTCGGCGGCGCTGGGCAGTGAGACGCAGGTCTTGCAGCAATTGCAACTGGGCACCGTTCAGATGAGCGTCTGCACAACCGGCCCGGTGGAAGCCTTTGTACCGGAAATCAAGGCGCTGGAGTTGCCTTTCCTGTTTAGCTCTTATGAGGCGTCTGACAAGGTGCTGGATGGCCCGATTGGTCAGGACTTGTTGAAACGTTTCGACAAAGCGGGCTTGGTAGGCATGCACTTTTTGGACAATGGCTTTCGCAACGTCACCAATTCCAAGCATGCGGTCAATGGCCCAGACGATCTCAAGGGCATGAAGATTCGTACCATGGAATCCCCAACGCACCTTGCCATTTGGCGTGCGATTGGCGCCAATCCAACGCCCATGGCCTGGCCCATCACCACACAACTACAGCAAGGCGTGCTCGATGGACAAGAAAACCCCATCTCCGTCATTTCTGCTGGCAAGCTCAATGAGGCGGGTCAAAAATACCTTTCAATCACGCGCCACGTCTATTCGGCGCTGGTGTTTGTTGGCAGCAAGCCATTCATGGACAAACTCCCTGCTGCTGACCGCAAGGCATTCATGGATGCAGCCACTGTGGCGTCCCTTGCCGGTCGTCGCTTTGTTCGCGACAACGAAGCCAGCCAACTGGCCGGGCTGAAGGCTGCTGGTATGCAGGTGGTCGAGAACCCTGACCTGGCTGCTTTCCGTAGCAAGACCGAGCCTGTCTACGCGTCTTTAAGCGGAGACACCAAGAAGATCGTTGAAGACATTCGCAAAACCGTCAAATAAGCGCTGCGCGTTGATTGATTTGGAAGCGTAGCGTTCGGCGCTACGCAGAGATGGTTTTTGTGCGCCTGTTCTATTCGGAGATTAAATGAAATTGAGCCAAGAGCTACTGGCGGCCAGCGAGTGGGTGAATAGCCAGGTTGAGAAATTACTACTGGTCGTTGGCATCGCCATTTCAGTGATTCTCTTTATCCAGGTGTTCGCCCGCTATATGGGCCATTCACTCAGCTGGTCAGAGGAGATTGGGCGCTATTTGCTGGTCGCAACCACTTTTTTGGGTGCCACCGTGGCGTACAAACGCGCGCACTTCATCGGGCTGGCCGGGTTCGGTGCGCGGTTTGGACTATTGGTTGAGCAGATCATCATGCGCGCCCTTCAATTGATGACCCTGGCGTGTTTTGGACTGATCACATGGTACGGATCCATCTACACCCTGAACTCCTGGGAGCAGACGTCCACAGCGATTCAAATGCCCATGTCTTTGCCGATCGCGGTCGTGCCACTCAGCGGAGCCATCTTCCTGCTGCACATTCTGGCCGACATGGCCAAGAAGAAGGAGTTGGCTTCGTGATCATCATTCTGCTTTTTGCACTCATGTTCTTGCTGATGACCTTGGGGTTACCCATCGCGTTGTCCATCGGGCTACCCGCGATTGGCCTGATCGTCGCGCCGGGCGTCTTTCCGGAAACGGTGACTCTGGCTGCTCTGGGGCAAACGGTTGTCCAGCAGATATTCTCCGGCGTTGACTCGTTCGACCTGCTGGCTGTGCCGCTGTTCATGATTGCAGGGTCCATCATGGAGGTGGGTGGAATCTCTCGCCGGTTGATTGACTTTTGTGACAGTCTGGTGGGCTGGGCTCCGGGTGGGCTGGCTGCTGCAGCCATTGTGGCGTCCATGATCATTGCGGGCATTTCAGGTTCTGCAGCTGCAGATACGGCGGCCATTGGTGGTGTGGTGATTCCGGCCATGATTCGCCAGGGCTATCCTCCCGCGTTCGCGGCCGCGGTGGTGGCCGCAGGTGGATCAATTGGCATCATTATTCCGCCGTCTATCCCCATGGTGATCTTTGGCTTCATGACCAATATCTCCACGTCCCAATTGTTTGCGGGTGGAATGATGGTGGGCATCCTGCTCGGAGTGTCCTTCCTGATCGTGGCGGTATTTATTTCCTGGCGCAAGGGATACGGTGAACGTCAGCCCTTCACATGGAAAAAGGTGATGGTCACCGGCAAGGCCGCGATCTGGTCCATGGGTGCTCCGGTCGTCGTACTGGGTGGCATCTTGACTGGCATTGTGACGGTGACGGAGGCCGCAGCGTTAGCAGTGTTCTATGCCCTGCTGGTGGGCACACTGATCAACCGTGAGTTACCCTGGAGCGAGCTGCCGGCACTCATCATGCGATCGCAAGTGGCGGCAGGCGGCATCTTGTTCATCATTTCAATGGCCAAGGTCTTCGGGTGGCTCCTGGCCATGCAGCAGGGCGCACGGCTACTGGATGTTTTTGTGAATTCATTGTCCTTGCCGCCAACGGGACTGCTGCTGCTCGTCATGGCCTTGTTGCTGGTGGTTGGCTGCGTCATGGAAACAACCGCAGCCTTGCTGTTACTGGTGCCTGTTCTGGCACTGTTGACGCCGCAAATGCAAGTGGACCCGGTTCAGTTTGGTGTGCTGGTCGTCGTTAATTTGGCAATTGGCATGTTGACGCCACCCGTCGGGATTTGTCTGTTCGTCAGTTGCGGAATTGCGGGTGTATCGTTGGGGAAAATCTCGCGCGCTGTGATGCCACTGGTGATCGTCGCCTTGCTGGACTTATTGGTTGCAGCCCTATGGCCGCCACTGACGATGTGGTTGCCAACCCTGTTTTATCGGTAGGCTGATATGCCTGACACACCATGAATTCCGTCAACAAAAAGCCCCGCGATGCGGGGCTTTTTGTTGGGTAAGCAAAGGACTTACAGCTTTTGCGATGCCATAAAACTGTCGAAACGTGACTCGGCAAAGCGGAACCACAAGACCTGATCACGCTGGAACTCGCGCAGATCAGCGTAAATTTTCTTCCACTCGGGGCTCTTGGCATCATTTTCAGCAAAAACTTGCATGGATGCCTTGAACGAAGCTTCCAACACTTGCTGAGAGAACGGCAGAATCTTGGTCTTGGCAGCAGCCAATTGCTTCAGTGCCTTTGGATTGAAGGCATCGTACTTGGCCAGCATATCAACTGCGGCGAGTTGGCTGGCGGCATCAATAATGGCCTTGTTTTCAGCCGACAAACCGTCCAGCGCCTTCTGGTTGACAAAGAAGTCAACCTCAGGGCCACCCTCCCACCAGCCGGGGTAGTAATAGAACGGGGCGACCTTGTTAAAGCCCAACTTCTGGTCGTCGTAAGGACCGACCCACTCCGCTGCATCAATGGTCCCCTTTTCGAGGGCCTGGTAAATTTCACCGCCAGGAATGCTCTGTGGAACGGCGCCCAGCTTGGTCATCACTTCGCCGACCAATGCGCCACCGAGACGCATCTTCAGGCCCTTGAAGTCAGCAGTCGATTTGATTTCTTTTCGGAACCAGCCACCCATTTGCGTGCCGGTATTGCCACCAGCGAAACTGACCATGTTATAGCCCGCATACAGCTCGTTCATCAGTTTGCGACCGTTGCCATGCAACATCCAGGCCGTCATCTGCCGGGCATTGAGTCCGAATGGAATCGCCGAGCCCAACGCGAAGGCCGGATTTTTACCGTAGAAGTAATAGGGAACCGTGTGGCACATTTCCACGGTGCCGTTTTGCACGCCATCAATGACGCCAAAAGGAGGCATCAGCTCTCCACCTGCGTGGACGGAAATCTCAAACTTGCCACCCGACATGGCTTTGACCGCTTTGGCGAACACCTCTGCACCACCGTAAATCGTATCCAGCGACTTGGGGAAGCTGGATGCCAGGCGCCAGCGAATGGCGGCCTGCGCATGGACAGCAGGCGCTGCACCGGCTGCAAGGACACCGGCTATGCCGGCGTTTTTAAGAATTGAGCGACGATCCATTGAGGTACTCCAACAGGGGTTAAACAATCTTATCGAACAGAGATTTCCGCGCGGCAAGGACTTCTAAGAGCCATTGAAGATTGTAGAAACCCGGGGTACCCTAAACGTGGGGGTTTTCCCTCGAAATCCATTCGATGCCGAAGTCTTCAGCATTCTGTAAGCTAGACCATCTGCCCCTCAAGCAGCGCGGGCCATCGGCGCCAGCAGATTGGCAAATCGACGCGCAATGGACGCCTGTATTCCCGGTGCATCCAGCCCCTGCATAGCGAGCAAACGCGCGGGGTCACCATGCTCGATAAACGCGTCGTCCAGCCCCAGTTGCAACACCGGCACTTCAACGCCCGCCGCATGCAGCGCCTCGGCAACCGCACTGCCAGCGCCGCCCATGACGCAACCTTCTTCGACAGTCACCAGGGCCTGATGACTGCGCGCAACCTGCAAAAGCAGTTCGGTATCGAGCGGCTTGGCCCACCGCATGTTGACAACTGTGGCGCCCAGGGCCTGAGCCGCTTCGAGCGCCGGGTAAAGTAAAGTTCCAAACGCCAGAATGGCAATGCCACTGGCTCCAGAATGACGAATTTCACCTTTACCAAAAGGCAGTGCGTCGAGGCCTGCCTGAATGGCAACACCAGCGCCTGCGCCACGCGGATAGCGCACTGCCACCGAATGGTCTTGTGCAAATGCCGTGCTGAGCAATTGCCGACACTCGTTTTCATCCGCGGGGCAAGCCACGCTGATGTTGGGAATACAGCGCAGGTAAGCAATGTCATATGCACCTGCATGGGTGGCTCCGTCGGCACCCACCAGCCCGGCGCGGTCCAGCGCAAACACCACCGGCAAGTTCTGTATTGCCACGTCGTGAATCAGCTGGTCATATGCGCGCTGCAGGAAAGTGGAATAGATCGCCACCACCGGCTTGAGACCTTCCGCTGCGAGCCCTGCAGCAAAGGTCACGGCATGCTGCTCGGCAATGCCGACATCAAAGTAACGCTCCGGAAAGCGTTGCTCGAACTCGACCATGCCCGAGCCCTCTCGCATGGCAGGGGTGATGCCCACCAGACGCTTGTCCTGCTCAGCCATGTCGCACAGCCACTGACCGAAGACCTGGGTGAACGTGGGCTTGGGCGCCACACTGGGCTTTTGCAGGCCCACCACGGGATCAAACTTGCCAGGGCCATGGTAGGCCACCGGGTCAACCTCGGCCAGCTTGTAGCCCTGACCCTTTTTGGTGACCACATGCAGGAATTGGGGCCCTTTGAGTTGGCGAATATTTTCCAATGTAGGAATGAGCGAATCCAGGTCATGCCCGTCGATGGGGCCGATGTAGTTGAAACCGAACTTCTCGAACAGCGTGGCCGGTACAACCATGCCCTTGGCTTGCTCCTCCAGCCGCTTGGCCAGTTCAAACAGAGGTGGAGCACCTTTGAGAACGCTCTTGCCGACGTTCTTGGCAGACGCATAAAAACGCCCACTCAGGAGCTTCGCAAAATAGCGATTGAGTGCGCCCACGGGCGGACTGATGCTCATGTCGTTGTCGTTGAGAATGACCAGCAGGTTGCAGTCCGACACGCCTCCGTTGTTCAACGCCTCAAACGCCATGCCGGCCGTCATGGAGCCGTCACCGATCACCGCAATGCAATGCCGGTCGATACCTTGAATGCGAGCGGCCTGTGCCATACCCAAGGCTGCAGAAATGGAGGTGCTGGAATGCGCCGTGCCAAAGGTGTCGTACTCGCTCTCGCGACGCTGCGGAAAGCCACTCAACCCACCCAACTGACGCAAAGTGGGCATGCGGTCACGCCGACCGGTCAGGATTTTGTGCGGGTAGGTTTGGTGACCCACGTCCCACACGATGCGGTCATGCGGTGTGTTGTAGACGTAATGCAAGGCCACCGTCAACTCCACTGTTCCCAGGTTGGAACTGAGGTGCCCGCCGGTCTTGGCGACACTCTCAAGCAGAAAGGCACGCAACTCGTCGGTCAACTCACGCAACTGATCCCGATCCACCAGTCGCAGGTCTTCGGGCGAATTGATCGTGTGCAGCAAAGGAAATTTATTTTTCGGCATATGCTATTCTTTTAGTAGCGGCTTACGCAGTTATTTCGGGGGCTAGCGGCCATATGAGTCCATCCATCGGGGCTAATGCGCACGATTGACGACCATGTCTGCCAAGGCTCGCAACGCCTGGGTTTGCGTCAGGCCGCTGGCGTCCAGAGCGGCTTGCGCCTGAAGCAAGAGCCGCTGGGCATAGTCCCGGCTGGCCTGCAATCCCATTAACGACACATAGGTAGGTTTGTTGTTGTCGGCATCCTTGCCGGCCGTTTTGCCCAGGGTGCTGGAATCCGCTGTCACGTCCAGAATGTCGTCCACCACCTGAAATGCCAAGCCGATAGCGGCCCCATAGGTCTGTAGTGCAGCCACAGCCTGGTCACTGGGTACACCGCACTGCGCACCCATCATCACGCTGGCCTGTAGCAGGGCACCCGTCTTCAACTCGTGCATTTCGCGCAACTGCGACTCCGTTAACGGCAACCCCACACTCGCCAGGTCGATGGCCTGGCCGCCTGCCATGCCCGAACTACCGGCGGCGCGAGCCAATAGCCCGCACAGACGGGCCTGCATGGCCTCGGGCACCGATACATCCTGGGGTGTCAGCAACTCAAATGCCAAAGCCTGCAGGGCGTCACCTGCGAGCAATGCACTGGCTTCGCCAAACTGCACATGCACGGTGGGCTTTCCACGGCGCAGCACATCGTTGTCCATGCAGGGCATATCGTCGTGGACCAGGGAATAGGCATGGATCAACTCCACCGCACACGCGGCACGCATGGCGGCGTTGAGAGTTTGAGCGTCCTCCCCTTGGCACACTGCTTCGTGCGCGGCCAGCACCAGAAGGGGACGCAGACGCTTGCCTCCGTCGAGCACGGCATAGCGCATGGCGTCTACCAGTTGTGCCGGCGCACCAAGATTCTGTCCTTGCGGTGCATCCGCCTTCACCCAGTCACCTAACGCGTGCTCGACTTGCAAGAGCCGCGGGCTAATCCAGGCTTCGAGTTCAAAATTCTGTAGCACCGTGGCACCTATCGCTGTTGCACTGGTCATCAGGGTTTCCATGGCTTAAGCGCACCGCCGTCCAACACCTTGATTTGGTCTTCCACCGCCTGCAATTTATCCCGGCATAACTGCAGCAGCAATGCCCCGCGCGCGTAGCCCGACAACATCTGCTCCAGGGGCATTTCCCCGGATTCGAGACTCCCAACCAGCTGTTCGAGCTCGCGCATGGCATCCTCGTAGGTGGCCGGCTTTGCGCTGGAAACGGTTGCATCGTCAGCAGAATTGGGTTTGGCGCTGGCCTTGGGCATGAAAATATGTGGGAAACAGTAAACCGTGATTTTAGGCGCTATGGATGTTGCCTGGCTCGCGGGTACAATGCCCCCTCCCGTTTCCGGTCGCTGCACGAGGCAAAGACCGGTTTCTTTTTATCACCGCGCCATGGAGCGCATCCCCCTGTGGGGAGTCTTTAGGTCAGGACAACATGTCTGATTTAAGTCTTCAACTGCAGCCGGCATCTTGCCAACTACCAGTTTCAAGCTATTTTGACGAAGCGCTGTACCAGCGCGAATTGCAAAATATCTTTCAGCAAGGGCCCCGTTATGTGGGGCACACCTTGAGCGTGCCCCATGTCGGGGACTATTACGCCCTGCCGCAAGAGCTCGAAGGGCGGGCGCTGGTGCGCAATGCCAGTGGGGTGGTGGAGCTCGTCTCCAACGTCTGCCGCCACCGTCAGGCCATCATGCTCAAGGGCCGCGACTCGCTGGTCAATCCGGTTACCGACCATGGACGCCAAGTTGCCAGCGCCGGTGGCAATATTGTGTGTCCGCTGCACCGCTGGACCTACAGCGGCGCCAACACCCAGGGCACGCCGAAACCAGCCGGAACCTTAATTGGCGCACCCCACTTCAACCAGGATCCTTGCCTGAACCTGAAGAACTACCCGCTACAGGAATGGAACGGTCTGTTGTTCGAGCAGAACGGGCGTGACGTCGCCGCCGATCTGGCTGGTATGCGCCTGCGCGATGCGCTGAGCTTTGAAGGCTTTGTGCTGGACAAGGTGGTGATGCACGAATGCAACTACAACTGGAAGACCTTTATCGAGGTCTATCTGGAGGACTACCATGTCGGTCCGTTCCACCCCGGATTGGGAAAATTCGTCACCTGTGACGACTTGCGCTGGCAGTTTTCCGATAGCTACTCAGTGCAGACCGTGGGTGTCGCGGCTCAGTTAGCTAAGGCTGACGCGACCGGCGGCTCCCCGGTGTATGAGCGCTGGCAAAAGGCGTTGCTGGCCTATCGCAATGGTGTGGCGCCCAAGCAGGGCGCTATCTGGCTCACCTATTACCCGCACATCATGGTGGAGTGGTACCCACACGTTTTAACGGTGTCAACATTGCACCCGATGGGGCCCAACAAGACGATGAATATGGTCGAGTTCTATTACCCGGAGGAAATCGTCGCCTTTGAGCGCGAGTTTGTGGAGGCACAACAAGCCGCCTATAACGAAACCTGCATCGAGGACGACGAAATCGGCGAGCGCATGGACGCAGGACGCGCCGCCCTGCTGGCCCGTGGCGACAACGAGGTCGGCCCCTACCAGAGCCCGATGGAAGATGGCATGCCGCATTTCCACACCTGGTATCGCAAGCAGCTAGGACTCTAGTGCAGGCACTGTGGATGGTGGCGGGGTCCTTCCTGTTTGCCACCATGGCCGTCGGCATCAAGTTCGCATCCGCCAGTTTTGGCACCCTGGAACTGGTGCTGTACCGCGGCATCGTCAGTGTGGTGTTCATGGGGGTGGTACTGCGCGCGCGCGACGTACCCTTGAAAACCCCTGTTCCCATGATGCATGTGTGGCGCAGCACGATTGGCGTGTTGTCCTTGAGTTCCTGGTTTTACGCCATTGGCCACCTGCCCCTGGCCACGGCCATGACACTCAACTATATGAGCGGTGTCTGGGTGGCAGCCTTCATCGTGGGCGGCGCCCTGCTCTACGGCCAGGCCCAGCGCCAGGGTCCTCTGCTGGGCACGGTGCTGCTGGGTTTTATCGGTGTGGTGCTGACGTTGCGCCCGACCATAGACCAGAACCAGTTGTTTGCCGGCGTCATCGGGCTGCTCTCGGGCATGGGCGCGGCGCTGGCTTATATGCAGGTCACGGCTTTAGGCAAGGTCGGTGAGCCTGAAGTGCGCACCGTTTTCTATTTTTCCGTCGGTACCGTGGTCGTGGGGGCTGTGGGCGCCCTGTTCACGAACATCACGCCGTGGTCCGAGGTGAGCTTCGTGGCGGCGGCCTGGGTGATACCCATTGGCGTACTGGCGTCGCTCGGCCAGTGGTGCATGACACGTGCCTACAGCCATGGCGCCACACTGGTAGTTGCCAGCATGCAGTACAGCGGCATTGTGTTTGCGTCCATCTACAGCCTGACCCTGTTTGGCGACCAGATCGCCCCCATTGGCTGGGCTGGCATCGGGGTTATCGTCACCAGCGGCATACTGGCAACTGC
>JBAWYQ010000073.1:0-18241 GCA_037143475.1 Burkholderiales bacterium
AAAGCTCGAAACCATGAGGGGTACCCCTCTGGCATCGTTTCTCGAAACCATGCCGCGGTGGTACACAAGGTCAGCATCAACCCAACCAAAGTCGTATCCCATGGGTGCATACGATCCGGGCCCGGACAAGACTTGGCTATCGACTTTGGACGCTCACCGTGTGATGCACCCGGACATGGTGGATGCGGATGTCACAGCATCGCGCACGCGTTCGCACGACGCCGACCAAAATGGTCTTCGCCACGGGTCTGTAATGTCCCGTGAATTTATTCTGGAACGCAAAGCATGCAATCCATGGGGTGGCGGGTAAACGACCGTGGCGATGGGACAGTGCTGGGTGAGGGAGGGGCATCCCCGAATGGGTGGAGACGCAATCGGTTAGCAAAGGAACACTGTGAAGCTAGCGTTGCTCAAGTAACGCAATCGGGGTGAGTTCGCGCTTCTGTGCCTTGGCCTCCACCGCATACATCTGACCAATCAAGGCAATCAACTGCGCAGCCAATTGATCCGCCGTGCGGGCATTTTTTGGTAGTGCATACGGCGCATCGTTGAAGCCGCGTCGTCAATGTGCCCAGCATGCCAACACAGCGAAATCTGCGGCAAGGGCCTGGCCATGGAGCATGATGGCAGCGTCTACGCCTGCGACCACGGCGATTATCCGAATATCGGCTGTGCAATATTGCGACGGAGGCGTTGGGTGACATCGCCCTGAAGCGTGCACAGGTGCAGTTTGGCTACGCCAAGAGCGAAACCTTGCCTTCTCAATGCCGCAAATGCACCTTCTTGAAGAATTGCGGCGGCGAATGCCCCAAAATACCGTGAGTTGCGTAGAGTGGACGGTGAGCCAGGTTTGAACGATCTTTGCGCGGGCATGCAACAGTTTTTTGCCCACGCTACGCCTCATGTGGAACGCATCGTCGCGGACGTCAGGCGCCAGGGCGAATGTCCGATCCCACGAAACGAGCTAGGCATTTAGCCCGCACGCACGACTGAGAGCGTATTAGCACCGGTTCCGACCCGTCCTGACGGGCGCTACAAAAGAAGTAAAACCCATCTTTTGAAACTGCCTTTGTATAGTTTTTTGTTGCCGAAGAAAGCAGCAAACTGCGCGTGGTACCGGTGCTTTGCGTCCGGCAGTGAAATACTTTGCACTTCAGACAGACCAAGCCTCATGCCCCGCGTTATTCAACATCTTTTTATCAGCATTCTGCTGTGCTTGGTCGTCTTGCCGGTGGGTGCAGAGAACTTGGTCGCTGTGCGCGATGAAGCGCTGCCTGCACCGCCGGTAGCGCCAACCACCATGTTTGTGCTTTCTGGCCATCCGGTTATCGCACAGGGTGAGCGACTCTGGCAACTCAGCGAAGACCGCAAGACCTGGCAGCCGCTGCCGCCCATCCCGCAGGGACGGGTTATGGGTTTTGTTGCTGCCACACCGAGCGCCTATTTATTGGTGCAAGGCAAGGATGCTGCGGGTATCAACCGACTGGAGTCGCTTGCAAGTTTGGCACAGCCTGCCACCAAATCGACGCCTTCAGCGCCTGTTGCCGCACTGCCACCTTTACCAACATCATTTTCACAAGTGCACGGTGCGATGCTGGACGGCACTCTGTATCTGGCAGGCGTTAATGGTGACGCAACGCAATGGTTGTCACTCAATACAAAAACCGTTCAGCCCCAATGGAAATTCTTGCCAAACTGGGGGCCTGTCACTGGTGCTGGTGCTGGTGCTGGTGCTGCTGCAGTCACCTCCGTTGTTGCCCAAGATCACTCCCTTTTCGTGACCGTGCGCCGTGCGAGCGAGGCGGATTTTGACTCTTTATGGCGTTGGACCAGCGTTGATGGATGGGTGCGGCGCGGCAATTTGCAGGGCCAGGTCGTACCCGGTGCTGCACGCTCCATCGGGCAAGCACATGTGCTGTACCTGGTGAATCAGAAAGAAGGTTCCAACAAAGGCTCACAACTCATTACCTACCACTCGATTACCAATGCCTTTGCGAAGCAGGGCCCCAACTACGTCACTGAGGCCCGGCACGGTATGGGTTGGGGCAATGGCATGGTGTGGGAGAGCGTTGATGCTGTTGGCGCAACTGGCTTGCATTTCTCTGAAGTGGAGGGCAACAAGCTGCTGCTGCGCCCACTGGACTGGGTGTTGATCATTGTCTATTTGGTTGCCATCGCCGGTATCGGTGCCTACTGCTATTGGAAGGAAGAGAAACAATCCACCTCCGAATTCTTTGTCGGAAACCGCACCATTCCGTTCTGGGCAGCGGCCATCAGCCTCTACGTCACTAGCACCAGTTCGATTGGCTACATCGCCACCACCGCCAAGGCCTTTGCCACCAACTGGCAGTACCTCATGAACAATGTGTTGGGGGTGCTTGGACTGATCTTTGTGGCGATCTGGATTGTGCCCATGCTGCGGCGCCTGAAGCTAGTCTCGGTTTTTGATTACCTGGAGCAGCGTTTTCACCCCTCGGTACGCATGATGGCCAGCGCCATGTGCATAGTGCTGCACCTGGGCGGGCGCATGAGTATCATTCTGTTTCTGCCCTCGCTGGCGATCGCCACCATTACTGGTTTTGACATGGTCTGGAGCATACTCATCATGGGGCTGGTGACCATTGCTTACACCGCCATGGGCGGCATGCGGGCCGTCATCTGGACCGATGTACTGCAACTCATCGTCAAGGTCGGGGGCTTGATATTTGCCACTTGGTTCATCGTCAGCAAGCTGCATGGCGGTTTCGGAGAGTTCATTGAAACTGCCTCCGCAGGCAATAAGATGCAAATGGTGGACTGGAGCTTTGACTTGACCAAACCGACTGTGTGGGCCTTCGTCTTTCTCGTGTTCATGGAGACCGTTCTGACCTTCCCCAAGGATCAGGTTTTGATGCAGCGCGTTTTCACCACCAAGTCCGACAAGGACGCTGGGCGTTCAGTCTGGCTGTTTGCGGCCATCGTGGTCCCGGCCGCCATGCTGTTCTACCTGATCGGCACCGGCCTGTGGGTGTTTTACCAGAACCACCCGGAGCGCATGAACCCGCTGCTGGCGGTGGATGCCACCTTTCCGTTGTTCATAGCCGCTGAGCTGCCTGCCGGGGTGACCGGGCTAATGATTGCCGGCATTTTTGCGGCTTCCATGGCCACCTGCTCCAGCATCATGAACAGCGTTGCAACGATGGTCTCGGTGGACTTCTACGAGCGGTTGTCGAAGAAACCGACTCAGGCCACCAGCATTCGCCTGGCCGAGTGGGTGACCGCCCTGGCCGGGTTCATTGGCATCGGTCTGGCGCTGCTATTGAGCCGCTACAACATCGGCTCTTACTTCGATGTGGCGCTTGACCTGTATGGTCTGCTAGGCGGCGGCTTTGCCGGTGCCTACACGCTTGGCATGTTCACGCGCCGCGCAAACTGGCAGGGTGTCTTGATTGGCATGGTTTCCAGCGTCGTGATGACGTTTATCGCCTGGTCAGTGAATCTGGTACATCCGTTCATCTACCTGGCGATTGCGATTTTGTTCTCTATCGTCTTTGGCTACATTGGCAGTTTGTTCTTTCCGCCACCTGCACCTGAGTCGCTGGAAGGATTGATCATCCAACGTTAGTTCTGGAGCATCACACATGCTGCGCCTTCTTCGTCTTATTTGTGCCCTGACGGCAGCGCTGGTCTTGCCACACGGCTTTGCCGCTGCACCGCCCAACGTCATCTTTGTACTGGCCGACGACCTTGGTTACGGCGACCTGGGCGCACATGGCAACCCACGCCTCAAAACCCCGAATCTGGATTTGCTTCGCGAACAAAGTGCCCGCTTCACCGACTTTCATGTCTCGCCCATGTGCACACCTACGCGAGGAGAGTTGATGACCGGAATCTCCGCCTTCCGCAATGGCGCGGTGTCGGTCGCATCGGGGGGCACCATGCCTCGGATTGAGCTGCCGCTGATGCCTCAGTTCTTCAAGGACAGCGGCTATGCTACCGCGCACTTTGGCAAATGGCACCTGGGCGACAACTACCCATACCGAGCGCACGACCGAGGCTTTGACCTCTCCATAGGCTATAGGGGCTTTGGCATCGACTCCGTTGCAGGTGAGCCGGAGAACGACGCCTTTGACGACCGCTATTGGCGCAACAGCAAGCTCAGCACGATCAAGGGCTACAACACGGACGTCTTTTTCCGCGAGTCGATGAACTGGATGCGCAGACAGCAGCAAAAAGGGAAACCCTTCTTTGTCTATCTGGCCACCACTGCGTCACACGAGCCCTATTACGTCCAATCGCGCTACGCCAAGCCGTATGAGGACTTGCGCAACGGCCTGCCGGCGTTCTTCGGCATGACCGCCAACCTGGATGAAAACATAGGCCGTCTGATGCTGTTTCTGGATCGCAACAACCTGGCCGACAACACCATACTCATCTACATGAGCGATAACGGCAGCGGTGAGCGCACCGGCTTTTACAACGCTGGTCTGCGCGGACGCAAGACCTCGCTTTACGACGGGGGACACCGGGTGCCCTTCTTTGTGCGCTGGCCAGCAGGTGCTGTCTTGCCACGCGATATCGATGCGTTGACCCACGGCACCGATGTGCTGCCGACGCTCGTCGATATGGTCAAACTGAGAAACCGGGGAGCCAACGCGTGGGACGGCATGAGCCTCAAGGCTCTGCTGCAAGGCGGTGAAGACAACAACCCTGAGCGCAAGGCTGTGGTTCAGTACGGTTTGCGAGGTCCCGAATTCCATCTGTGGGATAGCGCAGTGCTATGGAGCAAATGGCGGCTTGTGAACGGCACTGAGCTGTACAACGTCGGCAACGACCCCGCCCAGGCCACCGACGTGGCGGCGCAACACCCCGAAGTTGTACAAGCCCTACGCACCCACTACGAAACCTGGGCTGCTACCACGCAAGCACTGCCGCTGTCCACGCCCCGCATCATCATAGGCTCCGCTGCCGAACCTGTAACGCAACTTACCGCCGCCGATTGGGTAGGGCCATATGCGGGCGACTTGGGCGTGCTTGGCCAAAAGGATCTGCAACTCTTTGGAGCGTGGAATATTACTGTCGGCAAGACGGGGGACTATGCCGTTTCCCTTTCGATCTTCCCGTCGGATGCCAAAGTGCCGTTGCAACAAGGCTGGCGCAACATCTCCGCCCGCGCGGTCGCACGGGCGAGGTTGCTGTTGGATGGCTCGGCCTACGACCTGCCGGTATCTACATCGGACACCCAAGTGCGGTTCAAGCTGCCGCTGGTGCAGGGCACAGTCCACCGCATTGAAGGCCAGTTTCTGGATGCCGATGGCAAGTCGCTGTGCGGGGCATTCTTTATGCGCCTAAGTCACATATGAAATACGCCTACAACCTTCATGGAACTTCCTTTTGCTCCTGACAAAGCTGTAGCAACGATGTGCTAGTGCAGGTTTAACAAGCAACAAAACCCAACTTTTGAAAAAGCATTTATATGGTTTTTGTTTTTTGCAATTTCCACCAGACTACGGTTTATTCGTATTTACGCAGCGACTTTCCAGGTAATTTTCAATAACAGGAGCATCGAGACATCATGAGAACACTTCCCCAGCCAAAACCAAGACTGATTGCAACCCTATGCGCGGTAGCCATTGCACAAATGGCTTCAAGTGCCATGGCCCAGCAGGCAGAAACACTGTCAACCGTGACCATTACCACCAGTACACGCGTGGCCAAGGCGGTCGACAAGATTCCTGGTGCGGTGACGGTGGTGTCCGCCGAGGAAATCAGCGACTCGCGCACGGTGTCTGAAGACCTGACGGCAGTCTTGACCAGAACTGTTCCCGGCTTTTCCGAAGCATCGCAGTCCATGGTTACGACCTCCGAAACCCTGCGCGGACGCAACGCCCTGTTCCTGTTTGACGGCGTACCGCTATCGTCACCACTGCGTGAAACTGGCCGCAATAACTCCACTTTTACTGATCTGGGCATCATTGAGCGCATCGAAGTGATCAACGGGCCATCGGCATCCGAAGGCATTGGCGCATCGGGCGGCATCATCCAGTACCTGACCGGCAAGCCCAAAAAACAAGGCACTGAAGTCAAACTCAGCACCAAGTACGTCACACAGCCGGGTGAAGACGCCTCCTCCTACAAGCTGGGCTTGGCCCTCACCCACAAAGCGGATGCGTTTGACCTGGTGGTAGCCGCCTCCACACTGACACGTGGCATGGCCTATGACGCCGACGGGCGCATGCTGGGTTTGCAGGTTAGCGGCTCCAGCATGGATACGTCCGAGAAGAACCTTTTCATCAAAGCTGGTTTCAACTTCGGCGCGCAGAATGCACAGCGTATTACAGCCAGCTTCAGCAAATTTGACCTGCGTGGGCTGGACAATTACCGTCCACTCTACGTCCATACCGGTGCCAACACCCCGACCGACACGTCCATCAAGGGCATCATTCCCGGCACGCAACCCCAGTTCAACGAATTCCAGCAGTCCAGTGTTAAATACACGCACAGTGATCTGGCCGGCGGCGAGTTGAATCTGTTGGCCTACTCCGGTCACCAGCGTTCGCGCTTCAATACCGAGTGCGGCACTTCGGACTGCAACCCTCTTGCGGCCAACCTCTCCAACCTGAACCGAGGCAAGCAAGACCCCAATATCGCGCCGCTGGGCACTCTGTTTGATGCGTCGGAACTGGTGTCGGACAAAAGCGGATTGCGCTCATCTTGGGGCACCGAAAGCATCGGTGGCGTAAAGGGGCTCGGCTTGAATATGGGCGTGGATCTCGTCAAGGACACTACCGAACAGCGCCTCGCCCTAACCAACCGCCTGTGGGTTCCACCCATGAAATACAGCAGCACAGCACCCTTTGCGCAGTTGTCGTATGACCTGGGTGCCTTGACCCTGGCCGGAGGCGTGCGCCGTGAACAAGGCCAGTTGGCCGTGGACAGCTACACCACCGTTTGGGCCAACCGTCCATCATCTGCCAACACATGCAGCCCCACCACCACGCCCTGTACCCCCGGATTCGCTGTGCAGGGCGGCACGGTAGACTATGGCAACACCTTGCCCAACCTTGGCTTAGTCTGGCGCTTGGGCGATGGTTGGTCCACCTTCG
This sequence comes from Burkholderiales bacterium, assembly GCA_037143475.1. Taxonomy (GTDB): domain Bacteria; phylum Pseudomonadota; class Gammaproteobacteria; order Burkholderiales; family Burkholderiaceae_C; genus Allorhodoferax. The sequence continues at coordinate 7,086 of JBAWYQ010000073.1, forward strand.
CGTCCTACAGCAAAGGCTTTACCCTGCCCAACGTCGGCATCCCTCTGCGCAACGTTGCCCGTGACGGCGTATCGGTTGCCACCGTAGCAGGTACTGAAGCTATCGTGTCCGACAACAAGGAGGTGGGCGTGGCGTGGCGTGGCAAGTCCGCCAGCTTCAGCGGATCGGTGTACCGCTCCTACTCCGACCTGGGCTCGAACCTGGCCGTGGACCCAGCGACCCGGGACTACATCATGGTTCGCCAGCCTGTCGAGATCACGGGCCTTGAACTCTCGGGTGAATACCAGATCAGCAAGGCATTCAAAGTCAATGGCCTGTACTCCAAGATTCGCGCTTTGACCACGCTCACTGCCACCTCCAACGACCTGAGCATCAACCAAGGCATTACCAACGTCAGCCCGGACAAGGTGTCGCTCGCTGGCACTTGGAAGTTCAGCGAAGGGGCCAGCGTACGCTTGGGTTCTATGACGCTGATGGACCGCGACATCAACGTTGGCACCAGCAAGGAAGAGCACACAACCGGCTATACCCTGTTTGATATGGGTCTTAGCTACGACCTGAAGAAAAACGGAACTCTGTCGTTGGGCATCGAGAATCTGGCCAATAAGTACTACATCCTGAGTTACTCACAGATTGATGCCTTCCAGAACTTTGTCGCCGGCCGGGGTCGCGTGTACTCGCTCAACTATGAACTGAAGTTCTAATCGTTTTTGTGCCCTGAAAGCCCCGTGGCATGTGATTGTTGCTATTACTTCAATAGCTTCTTGCATATATTCCACGGAGGCTGCGGCCCAATTTGATGCAATTTGTTCTGCTTACGTTGTGCCTTGCTGCGTTGTGGCTGCAACCGGCTGCGGCGCAGCCAATGCCCACTGTGGTCAGCGAGGTGCCAAAGCAGCCATCCATGCAGGCGCTTGAAACATTTTCCCAGACCCTTGTCAACGGCGGGGGCTACCTGGGTGCGGTCACACTCGTATCTCACCAAGGAAAGACTGTGCATTGGCAAGCCCTTGGTTACCGCAATCCCACGCGCACCATGCCGATGGAGCGGGATAGCATCTTTCGCATCTACTCCATGACCAAGACCTTGGTTGCGGCGGCTGCCATGATGTTGGTGGAAGAGGACAAGTTCGCACTGGACGACCCAATTGAGAGACATCTGCCCGAATTTGCCGACGCAAAAGTGTGGCGGGGTGGTAGCGTGCAGGAACCGCTACTGCGTGCGGCCAAGCGCCCCGTCAGTATTCGGCACCTGCTCACTCACACCACGGGCTTTGCTTCTGGTGGCGACGCCCCTGCCGCAGCCGTGCAAATGTTCCACAGGGTCGATCTGAGTCAGGTCGCAACGTTGAAAGATTTTTCGGCATACGTCGCCCGGCAGCCTCTGGCGCACGATCCCGGTGAAATTTTCCACTACGATGGCGCTGCCACGGAGGTCTTGAGTCGCCTGGTGGAGGTGGTGTCGGGCCTACCTCTGGATCAATTCCTGCAGCAGCGCATCTTCACACCGCTGGCCATGTCGGATACCGGTTTTGACGTTCCCGTGGAACAACGTCACCGTGTGGTGGAGATGGTGACCACCAACGCGCAAGGCGTGCTGGAACGCACCAACACGCCCGATACATTGCAACCGGGCACCATGCTCAAGCGCTACCCTAGCGGGGCGGGCGGCCTGTATTCGACGGCTGCAGACTACCTGCGTTTTTGCCAGATGCTGCTAAATGGCGGCACCCTGGACGGTGTAACCCTTCTACGGCGTACGACAGTGGATTCGATGATGGTGAACCAGTTGGGGTCAGCCCATATCCCCAAAGGCGCGTTGCGCGAGGGGGAAGGTTTTGGGTTCGGCGGCTACGTAGTGCTGGACCCTTCGCGCCGGGACCGCCTAGGCTCCATCGGTGCATTCGGCTGGTCGGGCGCAGGCTCCACCTACTACACGATTGACCATAAGGAAAATTTGATTGCCATGCTGTTGATGCAGCACTTGCCGCAGGACTTGCCCAGCGATCCACCCAAGGCCGGCGCAAGGTTTTTCGATGCCGTCTACCAATCATCGTTTCATTAATGTCCTGAAATCGTCGCCATGATTTTTGTAGCAGGCTCCGCCAATCTCGATTTCGTTGTTCGTGCCCCGCACATTCCCGCTCGCGGTGAAACGGTGCTCGGCCGTGATTTTAAAACGTTCCCCGGCGGCAAAGGTGCCAACCAGGCCGTGGCAAGTGCCCGCGCAGGTGGTGTGCCGACCGAGATGCTGTTGGCCGTGGGCGGTGACCCCTATGCCAACGTGATCGAATCATCGTTGCAGGCGGCAGGGGTACGCATGCACACCCTGCGTGCAGCGCATCAACCCACCGGCTGCGCCTTCATTTGCGTGTCGGACGATGCCGAGAACGCCATCACCGTCGCACCCGGTGCCAATAGCAGCTTGCAACCGCAACATCTGCCATCGCTCAGCGGCGCGTCGCATTTGCTGATGCAGTTGGAAATTCCTTTGGAAACAGTACAGAACTATGCGCAGCAGGCCCGAAAACAGGGTGTGCGCGTGGTTCTCAACGCGGCTCCGGCACAGGCCTTACCCGCCCAATTGCTGGCACTGGTGGATGTGCTGATTGTCAATGAAGACGAATTGACAGCATTGACCGGTAGCCACGCCACCATTGCCCAGCAGCTTGCGCGTCTACCGACACCGTGCGTGGTTGTCACTTTGGGTGCGCGTGGCAGCTTGATGCGCATGGGAGCAACCTTGCTGACGCAGCCAGGCCATGCGGTTAAGGCGTTGGACACCACAGCAGCCGGTGATACTTTTTGTGGTGTACTGACGGCGTCACTGTCCCAGGGTTTGGGAATTCAGGACGCATTGATGCGCGCCAGTGCTGCCAGTGCACTTGCCTGCACCCGACTCGGCGCCCAGCAGAGCATTCCAACCCACGAAGAAGTGGAAGTATTTCTGCGCAACGCGAAAAGCCCTACTGCCCAAGGACATGCTGCGCTACTTCAATACTGCGGGGCTTGCGAATAGTCGCCATTGCTCGCAAGTCTTTACGAATCATTCATCTTCCGATTGCCCATGATGTCGCATTCCCCGCACCCAGACCAGTCAATTGACCCACTGTCCCTGGGAGAGAAGTCGCCCCAAGACTTTACAGAAGGACTGCCCCACACGCTGGGCCCTTACCTGCCAGTGCCCGGCAAAGTGCCGGATTGGCCCTACACCAAAATCGGGCACTGGAAAAACGATGCCAATGCCCTGGCGCAAAGCTGGCGCGACGCGTTCACGGTGTGGAAGCGCGAGCACCTGATTCGCCTGGGCTACAACGATGCGCAATACCGCCGCACCGACCTGCAGTGGTCACAGCGCAATTTTGTGCACGCGCAGATGATGGTCGAAGACCGCTACTTCTATAACCCCGTTGAACGTCGCTACACGGTGGACAGGTATCTCGATGATCTGGAGCACCGCTTTGGCGGCCTGGACAGTGTGCTGATCTGGTACGTGTACCCCAACATCGGCATTGACGACCGCAATCAGACCGAACTGGCGTTTGATTTGCCCGGCGGTATTGAGGGGCTGAAGCAAGTAGTGGCCGACTTTCACCGGCGCGGCGTGAAGGTATTTTTGCCCACCATGCCTTGGGACCACGGCACTAACGATACCGGCAAGAGCCACTGCCAGGCGGTGGTCGACTTGGCGAAAAGTGTCAATGCCGATGGCGTCAATGGCGATACGTACAGCGGCGTTCCCCATGCATTTCGCCAGGCGTCCGACGACATCGACCATCCGCTGGTACTTCAACCCGAATCGACCCTGCACCTGCGTGAAGGCTTGATCTGGAACAACCAGAGTTGGGGCAAGACCGCACCGGAGATGAGTCAACTGATTCCAGTGGTCAGCAAACTCAAGTGGCTTGAGTCGCGTCACATGATCAATCTGGAAAACCGGTGGGGTCGCAACCGCACGGATGATCTGCACTTCATCTTTTTCAATGGTGTCGGCTACAACGCCTGGGAAAACATCTGGGGCATTTGGAACCAATTGACCGAACGCGATGCCACAGCGCTCAAGCGCATCACCACCATTTACCGCCAGTTTCCTTCGCTGCTGGTCAGCCCGGATTGGGAACCCTATGCCACCACACTGCAATATGGTGTGTTTGCGAGTAAGTTCCCCGGCGCGGATTGCACGTTGTGGAACATCATCAACCGCAATGAATATGAAGTAGATGGTCAACAGCTGCGGGTGGCGCATGCCGAGGGCAACACGTACTTTGACCTGTGGCTGGGCGTGGCACTCCAACCCCGAATCCAGGGTGCCGAGGCCGTGATTTCACTGACACTGGAAGCGCGCGGCTTTGGCGCAGTGCTGGCCGTGCGACCAGGGTGCGAGGTGGAGGCGATGGATGCATTGTTGGCGCGTATCGCTGCATTGGCCTGTGTGCCGCTGCAGGCTCGCTCGGCCAAGTGGGAGCCACTGCAGCAGACGATGGTGGACATCCCATCCACCACTGCCTGTGCAAGTGCGCCTGAGGGAATGGTGCAGGTACCGGCTGCGGTTTACGATTTCGCGGTGCATGGGGTCGAAATCGAAGGGTTTTCCGCAGTCGGTACCGGGCTCCAATTTCCTTGGGAAAATTCACCGCGACGCCACCATCGGCACAGCCTGAACATCGCGGAGTTCTACATCGACCGCACGCCGGTAACGAACGCAGAATTCCAACGTTTCATAGATGCGACTGCCTACCACCCGCAGGACGACCATCATTTTTTGAAAGACTGGGTCAAGGGCGCACCGCCTGCGGGTTGGAACAATAAGCCGGTGACTTGGGTGTCTATTGAGGATGCGCGTGCCTATTGCGTCTGGGCCGGGAAGCGATTGCCTCATGAGTGGGAGTGGCAATACGCGGCACAAGGCAACGATGCGCGCCTGTACCCCTGGGGCAACAGTTGGGATGCCAGCCGGGTACCCCCTGTCAATCAGGAACGGCATGTTTCGCCTCCCGCAGATGTGGATGCACACAGCCTGGGTGCCAGTCCATTTGGCGTGCTCGATTTGGTGGGCAATATCTGGCAATGGACCGATGAATTCGTCGATGAACACACGCGTAGCGCCGTGCTGCGCGGCGGCAGCAGCTACCAGCCGCAACACTCGCACTGGTATTTCCCGCAGGCATACCGGCTGGACCAGCACGGCAAATACCTGTTGATGGCACCGAGCAAGGATCGATCGGCCTGCATCGGTTTCCGGTGTGTCGTCGATGCTTAAAACTGATATGAACACCCGAATGCCATTCACGCCGCTTCCCTCTGCGGTACAGGTCCCTATTGTCGATCTGAAGGGCTTGCTGGGCGACGCTTTGGCCGCCAACTACAAGGGTCGTTTGTCGCGCTTCATCACGGATGAGAACAGTCCCGCGATTTCCATATTCAGCCCGGAGCAGATCAGCCGCAGTCTTGAGGGGGACTGGTATGGCGAACACGCGGGAAAATGGTTGTACGCAGCGTCCAAGGCGGCCCAGCGCACGGGCGACCTGCAACTGGCCCAATCAGTGCAGCGGGTCGCCGATTACCTAGTCGGGCGCCAGGACGTGGACGGCTACCTGGGCACCTACCCCCCCGAGCGACGCTTCATGCAACAGCAGCCCCCTGCACCACGCAGCTGGAACGGAGCGCCGCTGCACCGCACCTGGGATATCTGGATTCACGCCTGCATGACGCTGGGTTTACTGGAAGTACACAAGCGCTGGCCGCAAGAAAGGTACCTGCGGGCCGCGGCGACAATCGGCGACCTTTTTTGGCACAGCATGACTGAAGGCGGTATTAATATCGCAGAACTGGGTTTACACCACGGGCTATCGGCTACCGTGATGCTGGACGCCGCAGTGGAACTGCATGTGATGACGGGCAATGCCAAGTACCATGACTTGGCATTGCTGATTTTGAAACAAGCAAACGAACGCCCCGATCTGGAACTTCTGCCGCAGCTTCTGGCTGGCATTGACGTGGCCGACATCTCTACTGGCAAGGCGTATCAATTGTGCTGGAACATGGTGGGTCTGGCCAAGTTGCACCGTGCCACCGGGGATGGAACCTACCTGCGCGCCATTGAAGACGGCTGGAACTCCATTCGACAGAACCATTTGACATTGGGCGGCGGGCCGTGGGGCGGCATCGGCCAACGCTCGCGCGAAGTGTTCAATCACGCGGGGATTTTCAGCCCGGAAGGCTATGTAGAGACCTGCTCCACCTTGTCCTGGCTGCAACTCAACCGTGAGTTGTTGGCCATTACCGGTGAGGCTAAATATGCGCAGGAAATTGAGCGTGCGGCCTATAACGACTTGCTCGGCGCCATGGCCCCCAACGGGGAAGACTGGTGCTATTACTCGTTCCCCAACGGTCGACGCGTGTTCACCACGTACTGGCGCTGCTGCAAATCCAGCGGTGCGATGGCGTTGGAAGAGTTGCCTGGCGTGGCGTACCAGGCGCGCAGCAGCGATGAGTTGACCGTGAATCTGTACGGACCAAGCAGCGCCAGTTTCTCGACCAGCGCGGCGGGCACAGTGGTACTGGAGCAGTACACCAATTACCCGTTTGATGGGGACGTACGAATCGTGGTAAAGCCTGCGCGCGCTGGCGCATTCTGCATCCGGGTACGCATTCCTGACTGGGCTCATAACGCCGAAGTGGCCGTGAATGCCAGCCCCTGCGGTCAGTCGACGGTTGCCGGGAGTTATGTCCTCATCGAGCGTTGCTGGCAAGAAGGTGAGGAAATTACATTGAAATTCCCCATGCCTGCCCAGTTGCACCACGCCAGCAGTCGCAGCGTGCAGGAGTCCAAGGACCCGGAGGGAAACCCAGTGGAGCAGGAGGTGATGCACTACGACTATGTGGCCATTACGCGCGGCCCGCTGGTGTATGCAAGCACGCTGATTGATGGCTTCAAGACGCACGAAACCTTGCGGCTGTCAGATTCAAAAGAAACCCCGTTGCTAGAGTTGGAGGGCACGCCGGAGGGCTACCGGGGGCCGACTATCCGTATGAACCTGGGATATCGCGAAGCCTTACGCTTTCAACCGTATTTTGAAGCCGGAGGGCGCGTACACGGCACTTGGCGCCTGACGTGGATGCAAGTAGCACCATCGGATGGGCACGCACCAGGCAAGTGACAGCGCTTTGTCCGCATCGCATCAGCTAATGAATGACTTTTTTCGCTTCGTCGATAAACGCATCCACCAACCGGATACGAATGGTCGCGCGCGACCAGATGACTCCCACCCGATTGGGCTCGCAAGGGTGGGGCAGAGCCAGCTTGCTCAGGTGCAGGCCTTCGGGCCAGGGTCTGATCCAGTCAGGCACCAGCGAAATTCCCAGGCCCCGGTCAACCATCACTGCGATAGCACTCAAGGCATTGAGCTCAAAGCGCTCACGCGGCCGGATGCCGACAGTGCGCAGATAGCGATCAGCCTGATGCCCGCCCCAGTGGTTGCGGTCGTAGCGGATCAACGGCTCGGTCTTCAGCAGCTCGTGGGGGTCACGCCCTTCCATAATCGCGGGCACCAGAAGCACCAGCGGTTCCTCGCGCAGCGGCTGCCACCCCATGCGTTTGGAAATTGGAAAAGGGCCCTGCATCACAATGGCCGCGTCCAACTCCCCTGCCTCAACCAGCGGGTACATCTTCACCGAAGTGCTGCGCTTGATATAGACATTGATGCCCGGAAAACGTGCCACCATGCGGGCCAAGATGTCGGGCATCATGCCAGTGAGCGCATTGGTGCCAGCACCAAGCTTCAATTCACCAGCGGTGACATCGTCATTGGCAACCGTGTGGAGATCTGCCACCGCACTGAGCAGACTTCGCGAGCGCTCCAAAATTCGTGCGCCAGCTTCTGTTACGTTCACGGTGCGACCGCAGCGGGCGATAAGCGCGGTGCCCATTTCACGCTCCAGCGTATGAATTTGCTGCGCCACCGTGGCCGGCGTAATGTTCAGCCGCCGCGCTGCGGCCGCCATGGAACCGTGCTCGGCCACCACGACAAATGTGTTGAGAAACTGGGTGTTCATGGAAATCGATTCAAAATCGGGGTACTGTGGGCAATTTCATTCTAGCGATATGCACACCGAATATGCGTAGCAAACTCTTTATTCCGGGCAGCCGCCCGGACTTGTTTTCAAAAGCCATGGCCAGTCAGGCCGACGCTGTTTCCATTGATCTTGAAGACTCGGTTTTGCCCGAGCGCAAGGACGATGCACGAAACTACGTCAGCGCATATGTGCAAGCCTGCGCCAATCAGGACACCGACAAAGTGCTGATCGTGCGCGTGAATGCGCAAGACACGCAGCACTTTGAAGCGGATGTGCTCGCGGTGGTGCGTCCGGGACTGCATATGATCAATTTGCCAAAAATCCAGAGCGCCGCAGACATCCTGGCTGCGGTTGCTGCGATTGAGCAAGCCGAGCGCTGCAACGGAGTGACTGACCCGGTAAGCATTCTTGCCAACATCGAAACCCCCAAGGCCTTACGCTGTGCAGTAGAAATTGCCACGGCGCATAAGCGCGTAGTCGGCCTGCAACTGGGTCTGGCCGATCTATTTGAACCCTTTGGCATAGCCCGGCACGATCCACGGCACGTGCACGCCACGATGTTTGCCATGCGCATGGCCGCTGCGGAGGGCGGGGTATTTGCCTTTGACGCCGCCTATGGCAACGTGGCAGACAGTGAAAGGTTTCGCGCCGAGGCCGAGATGGCGAACAGCCTTGGCTACCTTGGTAAAAGCTGCATCCACCCCAGCCAGATTGCCGTGGCCAACGCGGTGTTTCGCCCCAGTGATGCAGACATTGCCCACGCCCGGCGAGTAGTGGATGCGGCCGAATCCGCTGCTGCGCAAGGTAACGGTGCGCTGCTGGTGGACGGACAGTTGGTAGACGCCCCTTTTTTGCGACGGGCGCAGGCGATTCTTAGCATCGCAGAAACACTGGGAATTCCAAAACATGCGTGAACCCCTCCAACATCAACCCGACCAGCCCCGTGGTCCGCTGAGTGGCGTGCGGGTACTGGATTTGAGTGCCTACATCGCCGGCCCCTACGGTTGCACGCTGCTGGCGGATATGGGTGCTGACGTTATCAAGATCGAGCCACCCGATGGTGATAATCTGCGCAAGTATCCCTCCACGTTGCCCAACGAGAGCCGCGCCTTCCTGGGCGTCAACCGCAGCAAGCGCGGATTGGTGTTGAACCTGAAGCAAGCACAAGGCCTACAGGTACTGCACAAGTTGCTGGAGACGGCGGATGTGCTGGTGCACAACTTCCGACCTTCGGTGCCGGCGCGTTTAGGGATTGCCTACGAGCAGTTTCAAAACACACACCCGCGTCTGATTTATTGTGTGGTCAATGGCTATGGTGAAACCGGTCCACTTAAAGACAACGCGGGTTACGACCAAGTGCTGCAAGCAATGACCGGCATTTGCGATATGCAGGGCAAGCACGGACAACTGCCCGAGATTGTTTACGGTTCAGTGGTGGACTACTATGCTGCCGCCATGGTGTCCAGTGGTGTGAGTGCCGCCTTGTACGAGCGGGAAAGAAGTGGGCGTGGTCAGTATGTGGGGGTATCCTTGCTGCGCAGCGCACTTGCGATGCAGTCGGCCCGCTTCATCTGGGCACAAGGAGAGGACCGGGATATTGAGCGCGACATGCGCTCAGGCGGCGTCACAGGAATCCACTTGACGAAGGAGGGCTATCTTTACCTTTCGGCCAACACCAATCATTTTTGGACAGCCTTGTGTGAAAAGATTGGCTTGCCAGAGCTAGCCGCCGATGAACGTTACGACAGCGTGCGAAAACGCGCCAGTTGCGCACATGCGTTGCTGCCCAGACTGCACGCCGCGTTGCAGGCGCACAGTGCCCTGGAGTGGGAGGGGATTTTCGGGCAGGACGTGCCATGCGCTGCGGTGCGCTCGATTGCCGATCTGTTTGACCATCCGCAGGTGCTGGCCGAGAACATGGTGACTACGCTGGCTCACCCAACCGTCGGCTCCTACCGCGGTTTTACGAGAGCGATCAAATTTGGCGCCAGCTCCGGCCCGGAGCCGTTTGCCGCACCTGTAATGGGAGAGCACTCGACCGAGTTGTTGTTGGAGCATGGGTATAGCGCCAGTGAAGTGGCTCAGATGCGGGATAGGGGCACCGTCTATTGATGGCAATGAGTCATTGTGACGACACGATGCTCCTGTTGGACTCGCGTATCAATTCAATCTCTACTTGTGAGATACGAGGTTGTATCACCGCCATGGCCCCGCCGACGAATGAAACGAAGGCCTTTTGACGGGAGTTGAACTGGACAACCAAAAAGCGCCCTGTCGTGAGCGACTCTCATGCGTCTTCTGGAGCACGTCACTTTTCTCCGAAGCCGACGTTCATTTTGCGCCTTGACCAATGAAGCACCCAGCGCCATCCCTCGCGACGTACATCACCATCATCCCTTACCCTCACCACCATTCACATCCTCCCGCAGCGCCTTACCCGGCTTGAAATAGGTCACGCGCTTTTCCGGAATGGCCACACTTTCACCACTTCGTGGATTGCGACCCATCCGAGGTGCCTGGCGCTTGACCGAGAAACTACCAAATCCCCGGATCTCGATGCGATGCCCTCGACCCAAGGTTTCTTGCATGGCATCAAGTATTGCGGTCACCGCCATCTCGGTGTCCTACTGAGTCAGTTGGCTAAATCGGGCGGCCAGTTCTGCAACAAGATCGGAGCGGTTCATGCGGGGTGTAGGGTGTCGACAGTCGTTTGAATTCAAGTATCGCCGATTGCATGGGATGGATAGTGATCACTGCCTTCATGTTGCCCTCGGTGCATAACCCGCAGCCGGTCCAGACCTGCCTATCGGCGTCGCACGCTCACCGTGTGATGCACCCGGATGGTTGACTCGGAACCCACGACCTTGCGCACGCGGGCGCAAGAAACCGACCATGGAGATATCCGCCACGGGGCTGTGATGGCCCGTGAATCCAATCTGGGAGCCATACCTGGGGAGACAGTGCAAAGGCCCTTGGTGAACGAAAATTTCCGGGGGAGGGGATGGCATCCCCGAAGGGGTGGTGCCCCAATCGCTTATTCGAACAAATCGGCGTGCGTACCAGTTCGCACAAAGATAACC
>JBAWYQ010000074.1:0-18080 GCA_037143475.1 Burkholderiales bacterium
GCGCCGTGCACAAACACTTCTAGCTCCATATCCGGGCACTCCTGGCGGATTTTTTCGATCTCGTCCAGGCTCAGTTCGCGTGACAGGATGATGCGCGCCACACCGACCTTTTGCCAGAATTTCACCGCCGCGTAGTTGACCGTGTTGGCCTGTACCGACAGGTGAATGGGCACGTCGGCGAAGTTGCCCTTGTCCATGCCTTCGCGCACCATCATGATGAGGCCAGGGTCGGCCATGATCAGGGCGTCGGGTCTGAGCGCAATCACAGGTTCGATGTCGCGCAGGTAGGTGCGCACCTTGTCGTTGTGCGGCAGCAGGTTGCTGGTGACGAAGAACTTTTTTTTACGAGCGTGCGCTTCTTCGATGCCAATCTGGATTTGCTCCAGCTTGAATTCGTTGTTGCGTGCGCGCAGGCTGTAGCGGGGTTGGCCGGCATAGATGGCATCGGCGCCAAAGTCGAACGCGGCGCGCATTTTTTCCAGGGAACCGGCGGGCAGGAGGAGTTCGGGTGATTTGAGGTTCATGCCCGTATTGTCCCGTAGTGGTGAAAACCCGTACGATGACACGTCTTCATGCCGATTTTTCCCCTGACAATATCGCCATGGAAAAACAGATTTTGATTGCTGGCGGTGGCATTGGTGGATTGGCTGCTGCATTGGCATGCACCCGCGCAGGCTGGCCGGTCCAATTGCTGGAGCGAGCCAACGAGTTTGGTGAGGTTGGAGCTGGTATCCAGTTGGGGCCAAATGTTGTGCGTGTGCTGCACGGTTGGGGGTTGGCACATGAACTCACCCAAGTGGCGGCGTTTCCGGAGATGCTGCGGGTGCGCTCTGCGACCAGCGGCGAAGAGTTGGGACGATTGCGCCTGGGCGAGCGAGCGCGTACGCGATATGGGGCGCCGTATGCCACGATTCATCGTGCAGACATGCACAAGTTGCTCCTGGGTGCGGTGGTACGGCAGCATGCCGATGTGCAACTCCATTTAGGGCAGTGGCTGGAATCGTTTGTGGATACGGGAACCGGAGTGCAGGTCAAAGTTCTGGATGGGGCCTATTTGGAGGGGCAGGCGTTGATTGGCGCTGATGGTCTATGGAGCACGGTGCGCCAACAAATGCTGGAAGATGACAAACCGCGCGTGACGGGCCACCTTGCGTACCGTGCCTTGATTGCGCAGCGCGATTTGCCGGCCTATTTGCGCAGCCAGCAAGTTACGGTGTGGGTGGGGCCTGACTTGCATGTGGTGCAGTACCCGGTTCGAAGGGGCCACTGGCTGAATGTAGTGGCCATCGTGCATGGACAGGTACAGGGTGACGTGGATGACTGGGACCATGAAACCCACTCAGCTGATCTTCAAGCGGCCATGGGAATCACCTGCAATCGCTTGCAAGACCTGATCAGTGCGATTACAAACTGGCGTCAATGGGCCCTGTGTGACCGCGTACCCATGAAAGGTGCACATGAACAGGCCAAGGGGCGTGTCGCCCTGTTGGGTGATGCTGCCCACCCCATGCGCCCCTATATGGCCCAGGGTGCGGGTATGGCAATTGAGGACGCAGCCTGCTTGCAGCGCATGATGGCATTGCCAGACGTATTGATGGGCCAACGGATACAGCAATATGCCCAGGAACGATGGAAGCGCAATGCTCGGGTCCAGGCGCGCTCTATCCGCAATGGAGAAATTTTTCATGCCAAGGGATTGGTGCGATGGGGACGTGACCGGCTTATGGGCTTGCTGGGGGAGCGTATTTTAGACGTGCCGTGGCTGTACCGTGGTTAGCGCAACCCTATCCATCAAGACAAGGAATCGAGATGACACGACGAAAACTTCTGGCTTTGGGTGGTCTGACTGCAATCACCGGGTGGGGGGCATGGGGTGGCGCGCAGGCGGCAACTTCAACCACAAGTAGGCTCTGGCCCAGCAAACCCGTGCGCATCTTGGTGGGATTTCCGGGCGGCTCCAGTCCCGACCTGACTGCCCGCGCACTGGCCGATCCCCTGTCCAGGGCGTTGGGACAACCCGTGATTGTGGACAACCGACCAGGTGCCAGCGGCAACATTGCTGCTGACATGGTGGCCAAGGCCACCGACGACCACACACTGGGCTTGATGATCAACGGCAACCTGACCATTGCGCGCTTGTTGAATGCTAAGACGCCCTACGACCCTGCCAAGGACCTGGCGCCTGTGTGCCTGATTGGCACAGCTCCCCTGGTGCTGACCGTTGCCGCCAGCGTGGCAGGTACGGCGCACGACTTTGTAAAAACCGGCCTACTGGCGGGCAGCGCGTGGAACTACGGTTCGCCCGGTCAGGGCACTGTGTCGCACCTGGGAATGGAATTGCTTAAAGCGCGCACCGGACTTGCTCCGGTGCATGTGCCTTACCCTGGCAACCCACAGGTTGTCAATGCCATGTTGAGCGGGCAAATCCATTTGGCGTTGTTGCCGCCTGGGGTCGTGATGCCTCAGGTCCGCGCTGGTAAATTGCGCGCTATTGGGGTGACATCACCCGGGCGCAGCACGCTGGTGCCCGAGTTGCCCAGTCTGGCTGAGTTGGGCATTCAGGGCTTTGACCTGGAAGTGTGGAACGCTATAGCCGTTCCTGCGTCGCTGCCAAAGGCATTGCAGGGTCGATTGGCTGTGTTGGTCAGCGAGATCGTGCGTGCACCCGAGATGCGGCAACGCCTGTTTGTTCAGGGTTGGCAGGTGGTCGGATCTTCCCCCGAAGGACTGGCCAATCGGATGCGGCAGGACACCGCGCTACTCGGCGATGTCATTGCGCGCCAGGGTATTCGGATCGAGTGAAGGTTTTCAACTCTCGTTAGCGCTTCATGCGGACGGGGGAATCCTTGGAAATTCCCCATGGTTCGGGTGACGGGAGCTTGAGTTCACCGTTGTCCATGCCTTGCGCGTACCACAAGGCAACGCCAACTCCACCCACGATCACGACTACTCCAACGACCAGTTTCAGAACAGTGACCCAGACTTTGGGCTCTTCGTTCGGGTTTTTCATGTGTTTTTTCCGATTGCGTGCATCAAACCTGGCGGCCCAGCAGCAGGTATTCCATAAGGGCTTTTTGAACGTGCATTCGGTTCTCGGCTTCGTCCCATACCACGGATTGCGGCCCATCGATGACGTCGGCCTGCACTTCTTCGCCCCGGTGGGCGGGTAGGCAGTGCATGAACAAGGCGTCGGGCTTGGCGGCCGCCATCATGTTGGAGTCAACACACCAGGCGGCGAAGGCTTTGCGGCGGGCTTCGTTCTCGGCCTCAAAGCCCATGCTGGTCCACACGTCGGTGGTGACCAGATCGGCGTTGGTGCACGCCTCCACTGGATTGCTATAGGTTTTATAGCTGCCTGCGCCCATTCCACGGGGGGTGACGGCCACTTTTTCATCTACCTCGTAGCCGCTGGGGGTGCTCACCCGAAGGTGAAATCCCAGTGTGGCAGCGGCTTGCAGCCAGGTATTGGCCATATTGTTGCCATCGCCCACCCAGGTCACCGTCTTGCCTTGCAGGTAGTCGGGGTTCAGGTTGCCGCTGGCATCCGTGCCTCGGTGTTCAAGCAGGGTAAAGAGGTCGGCCAGAATCTGGCAGGGATGAAACTCATTGGTCAGACCATTGATAACCGGCACGCGTGAGTTGGCAGCAAAACGCTCGATCTTGGTTTGCTCGAAGGTTCGGATCATCACGATGTCCGTCATGCGACTGATGACCTTGGCGCTGTCTTCGATCGGTTCGGCGCGACCCAACTGGCTATCGCCCGTGGTCAGGTGGACCACGCTGCCGCCCAGTTGGTACATACCGGCCTCGAAGCTCACCCGGGTGCGGGTGGATGCCTTCTCGAAAATCATGGCCAGTGTGCGGTCCTCCAGCGTTTGGTGTTTGGTGAAAGTCTTGAACTTCTTCTTGATTAACGCGGCGCGGGTGAACAGGTAATGGTACTCGTCGGCGTTGAAGTCGGCAAATTGCAGATAGTGCCGCACGGGTGGTGCGCCTTGGGGCAGGGTGCTGGGCACGGGTTTCATACGACATCCTTGAGTAATGCGGAAATCAGTGGGCACAGGATGGCGACCACCTGGTCGGCTTCAGCTGTGGTCATGATGAGGGGGGGCACCAGTCGGATAACGCTGTCCGCGGTAACGCTGATCAGCAGGCCTGCTTCTGCCGCCTGCTGCACCAGGGCGCCGCAGGGCTTGGACAGGTCGACGCCCAGCATCAGTCCCTGGCCACGAATTTCCTTGACCGCGCCGCTGGACAACTCACTTGCCAGAGCGGTTTGCAATGCCGCCCTCAGGTGGTCGCCCACTTTGGCGGCGTTGGCCAGCAATCCTTGCTCTTCCATAATGCGAATGGTCTCCACCCCGGCACGCATGGCCAATGGGTTGCCGCCAAAAGTGCTGCCGTGGTTGCCGGGCGCAAAAATCTTGGCTGCCTTGGGACCGGCCACGACTGCGCCCACCGGCACACCGGAACTCAGGCCCTTGGCCAGCGGCATCACGTCAGGTTGGATGCCAGCCCACTGGTGGGCAAACCATTTGCCGGTGCGGCCCATGCCGCACTGCACTTCGTCAATCATCAGCAGCCAGTCGCGCTCATCACACAGGGCGCGTACGTCACGCAGGTAATCCATGTGCATGGGGTTGACGCCGCCTTCACCCTGGATCGCCTCAAAGAATACTGCCACTACGTTTGGGTTGCCGGCGGTGGCGGCTTTGAGCTGTTCAATATTGTTGATGGGCACGCGGATAAAGCCTTCCACCAGCGGACCAAAGCCGGCCTGCACCTTGGGGTTGCCGGTGGCGCTGAGTGTGGCGATGGAACGGCCATGGAAGGCCTTGTCGTAAACCACAATCTCGGGGCGCTCGATGCCCTTGTCATGGCCGAACTTGCGGGCCAGCTTCAAGGCGGCTTCGTTGGCTTCCAGACCGGTTGAGCAGAAGAAAACATTTGTCATGCCCGAGCGCTCGACCAGCAAGCGGGCCAGTTCTTCCTGCAACGGGATATGGTAGTAATTGGAGGTGTGGATCAGTTTGGAGACCTGGTCCTGCAACGCAGCAACCAATTTGGGGTGGTTGTGGCCCAGCGTGTTGACAGCAATGCCACCCAGCGCGTCCAGGTACTCTCGGCCATTCACGTCCCAGACGCGGCAACCCTGGCCATGCGACAGGGCAATGGGCAGTCGGCCATAGGTGTTCATCACGTGGGGTGAAGAGGGCGTGGCGGGAACAACAGTCATGCGAGGGCTCCAGAGTCTACGGTTCAACAGTGCGGCCAGTTTCGGCCATCGGTCAGCAATTCTAGGCGTTGGCTCACGGTGCATATTTGCCAAGTTGGCATCACAGTGATGCGATTGTTGTGGCGTACCCGGTATGTCAGCAAAGTGCCTGACTGCCTCAGCTAAAATTCTGCGGTGGCGCATTGGCAAATGGTGCGTCCCCACTCGTCTGCGCCAACACCATGCCTTTCACGTCGTTTAAAGAAATTTACATCCTGGGATTGACTCGAAGCGGCAAGCCGTTTCGCCCTAGTGACTGGGCGGAGCGCCTGGCGGGTGTGATGAGCCAGTTTCGCCCGGGCGGGCCGCAACCGGGTAGTCATCTGGCCTATTCACCTTGGTGCATTCCGACCTCTATTGGCAACGTGAAGTGTGTGATTGTGCACAGTGATCTGCGCGAATACGAAGTCATGGCTTGGGATTTTTGCCTGAATTTCGCCAAAGACAACGAATTGCAGGTCAGCGAGATCCGTCCCGAGGCTCCGCTGGCGACGCCCAAGCCCTGAACGGGGCTCCTACACAAAGTAGCGACCACAAAAAAGCCGTTCAAAGAACGGCTTTTTTGCTTTGCTGGCAGCGCACCCGGTGCAAACGGCAGACCCCGAAAGGTCTGTGCGATGTGCCTAAATTTTAGGCTGCAGGTGAAACTGCGACGGCCAGGGCTTTCACCTTGGTCGACAGACGGCTCTTGTCGCGAGCTGCCTTGTTTTTGTGGAAGATGCCCTTGTCGGCCACGGTGTCAACCACGGCCTGCATCTTCGCAAACAGTTCAGTGGCCTTGGTCTTGTCACCGGCCAGAACTGCTTTCTCTACGTTCTTGACCGCGGTGCGGTACTTGGAACGCAAAGACGTGTTTGCTGCATTGATTTTGACGTCCTGACGGACGCGCTTACGGCCCGACGCGAGGCGCGGGTTCTTTTTCTTGGGTTTTCCAGATGCCATAGTAATAGTTCCTTGTGTCTGAGGATGATGCCAGCAAAGCCGACTATTATAGCAGTGTGAGCCTCATCAAATCCGCCTCCATCGTCTCCTTGCTGACCCTGGCCTCGCGAATCAGCGGGCTGGTGCGCGACCTTCTCATGGCCTCGACTTTTGGTGTGAGTGCCATGACCGACGCGTTTTGGGTGGCGTTTCGCATTCCGAATATGTTGCGCCGCATGTTTGCCGAGGGCGCGTTCAGCCAGGCCTTTGTTCCCGTTCTGGCTGCAAGCAAGGAGCGCGATGGCGACGCCGCGACCCACGCGCTGATCAACGCCGTGGCGACCCTGCTCACCATGGTCTTGCTCGTGACTTGTGTGGTGGGTGTGGTGGGTGCGCCTGTGCTGGTCTACCTGCTGGCCAGCGGTTTGTCGCAACGCCCTGACGGCTACGAGGCCGCCGTGGTGATGACACGCTGGATGTTTCCCTACATCGCTTGTATGTCTCTGGTGGCCTTGGGGGCGGGCGTACTCAACACCTGGAAGAAATTCGCCATCCCGGCTGCAACACCGGTTTTGCTCAACGTGGCCATGATTACGGCGGCCTGGCTGGGTGCTCCCTGGTTTGCGCGATTGGGGATTGAGCCGATTTACGCCATGGCCGGTGGCGTGATGGTGGGCGGCGTGCTGCAGTTGGGGGCGATTTTGCTGGCATTGCGGCACATGGGACTGGCGCCCAGAATACGGTTGAGCCTTGCTGCAGCCCGCACCGCATGGAGTGATCCCTCTGCCAAAAAAATAGTGCATTTGATGGGGCCGGCCCTGCTGGGTGTGAGCGTGGCCCAGATTTCTCTGTTGATCAATACGCAGATCGCCTCCCATCTTGCAACGGGCTCCGTGACGTGGCTGAGCAATGCGGGCCTGCTCATGGAATTTCCGACGGCCATGTTGGGCGTGGCATTGGGGGTGGTCCTTATGCCGCAGTTGGCTGCGGCCAAGGCCAGCAATGATTCCGAGCGGTTTTCTCACATGATCGACTGGGGTTTGCGTCTGGTGGTTTTGCTGGCCGTGCCCAGCGCGGTCGCGCTCATCACGTTTGCCCAGCCTTTGGTTGCTGTGATATTTCACAATGGCCGTTACACCGATGCAGACGTGGTGCAAACCACCGGCGCCCTGATGGGTTACGGTGCCGGCTTGCTGGGCCTGGTTGCCATCAAGGTGCTGACGCCGGGCTACTTCGCCAGCCAGAACATCAAGACGCCGGCCTTGATTGGCGTGGCGGTGCTAGTCATTACGCAGGTTTTGAATGTGGTGTTTGTGCCCCTGCTGGCCCATGCAGGTCTGGCGCTGGCCATTGGCGTGGGCGCAATGGTAAATGCGCTTTGGCTGCTGGTGGGCCTGGTTCGCAGTCGCACCTTTGTTGCGCAACCGGGTTGGGCGCGCTTTTCACTGCAGGTATTTGCAGCCAGCGCATTGTTGGCTGTTTTTCTGATGTGGGCAAATGGCGCAGTGCCCTGGCTTGCCATGCACACGGAGAAGTTCAAGAGGATTGGGGTTCTAGCCCTCGTTGTATCTAGTGGTGCAGCTATCTATTTCATGGCGATTTGGGCGGCCGGTCTGAACCTGCGTCAATTATTGCGGCGGTAGGCGCAGAATGGGTCCGAGACCATGAACCTGTCATTTGACCTTCCGACTCCGCTGGACTACTTCGCCTCACTGGTAGAGCGCGATGTCGAGTTTGCGTTGTTTGAAGCAGCCGTCAGTCTGGCGCAGGACGAATACCCGGAAGTGGACGTGCAAACCGTGCTGAGCGAGGTTGACCAACTGCAGTCTCGGTTGCGTCGGCGTATTGCGGCCGACACGGGGGCTGTCCAGAAGCTGCGCATCCTGAACCAGTTTTTCTTTCAGGACCTGGGCTTTGCCGGCAACGTCAATAACTACTACGACCCCGACAACAGTTTCATCCACATTGTGTTGCACACCCGAAGGGGCATCCCGATCACGCTGGCCGTGTTGTGGATGGAGTTGGCCCAGGGCTTGGGCCTGTCGGTGCGGGGCGTGGGATTCCCAGGGCATTTCCTGGTCAAGGTGAACTTGCCCATGGGGCAGGTGGTGATTGACCCGATGGATGGGAAATCCCTCAGCCGCGAACAGTTGTCTGAACGGTTGGAGCCCTATCGGCGCAATAGCGGTCTGCTTGACGAGTTGGAGACGCCGTTGGGCCTGTACCTGCAAACAGCGCCGTCGCGGGACATCATCGCGCGCATGCTGCGCAACCTGAAGGAAATCCACAAGACCCAAAGCGACTGGGTTCGCCTGCTGGCCGTGCAGGAGCGCCTGATTGTGCTGCTGCCTGAGTTTTGGACCGAATACCGCGACCGGGGTCTGGCCCATGCCCAACTGGGCCACACCGAGCAGGCGCTGGCCGATCTGGAGTGCTATCTGGTGCACGCCGACGAGCACATCAATCTGGACGCGATTGCCGATTGGGTGGATGCTTTGCGGCGGTCATGATCCCACCACCCCACGTGCGTGGGATGGGGAAAACACGGACAGACGGCTGCTGTGCACGAGAGACTCCTGCGCGGGCATCAGGCTCGCGGCTCTGGGGGCCTTTCGATACGGGCGTTAGCAGCTACAAATTTACTAGCAAGGTGTCTCAGGCGACCACAACCTGTGGTGTGTTTCCACACATTGCAATAGTGCCAATGGCGTAGACGGTCTCGCCTGCGGCCCGCAGGGTGGCGGCCGTTGCTTCGGCATTGGATGCATCCACCACTGCCACCATGCCGATACCGTTGTTGAAGGTGCGGTTCATCTCGATGTCGTCAATGCCGGCTGTCTTTTGCAGCCAGGCAAAGAGTTCAGTCTGGGGCCAACTGCCCTTTGTCAGGTGGGCGGCCATGCCTTTGGGCAACACGCGGGGAATGTTTTCCAGCAGTCCGCCGCCGGTGATGTGGGCCAGCGCCTTGATAGGGTGCACCGCCAAGGCAGCCAGCACGGTTTTCACATACAGGCGAGTGGGCTCCATGATGGCTTGCTTGAAAGGCTTGCCGTCCAGCGTGGCTGGTACGGCGTTGGCAGCTTCGGCGCGCTCGATGCACTTGCGCACCAGGCTGAAGCCATTGGAATGCACACCGTGGCTAGCCAGGCCCAGGACCACGTCGCCGGGCCTGACGCCGGCACCGGTCAGAATTTTGGATTTCTCGACCGCTCCCACCGCAAAGCCAGCCAGGTCGTATTCGCCAGCGGGGTACATTCCTGGCATTTCAGCGGTTTCCCCGCCAATCAGGGCGCAGCCGGACAGTTCACAGCCCTTGGCGATGCCGCCGATGACGGCTGCCGCGGTGTCAACGTCGAGCTTGCCGCAGGCAAAATAGTCCAGGAAAAACAGCGGCTCGGCACCCTGCACCAGCACGTCGTTAACGCTCATGGCCACTAAGTCAATGCCCACCGTGTCGTGCATGTTCCATTCAAAAGCCAGCTTGAGCTTGGTGCCGACACCATCGGTTCCGCTGACCAATACCGGCTCTTTGTAGCGCTTGGGCACTTCAAACAGGGCGCCAAAGCCGCCAATGCCGGCCAGCACACCCTCGCGCATGGTCTTTTTCGCCAGGGGTTTGATGCGTTCGACCAGTGCGTCACCGGCGTCAATATCGACACCTGCGTCTTTGTAGGACAGGGGAGTGGGGGGGCTGGATTGGGTCATTTGAGTAGGCTTGCAATGGCTCTTGGGACTGAACCGATAGAATTTGCCCAGATTTTACGGGTTCACCCCCTCCATTCCTGTATGCAATTGACGCCCCCACAAAAAAGTTTTGCCGCCTGGAGTCTGATAGCGGCACTATTGGGCTTCGCTTTGTGGCGGCTTGCGCCCGTGTTAACGCCTTTTGTGGTCGCCAGCGTGCTGGCCTACGCCTTGACCCCCATCGTTAACTGGCTGGATGATGTTGGGCGCGGGCGTATTCCGCGCCTGCTGGCAGTGATCGTGGTGGAGCTGCTGTTCATTTTTGCCATGCTGGGACTCCTGTTTCTGATGATCCCCATTCTGGCCAAAGAGCTGCCGTTGATGCGCGAGCAATTGCCTGCCGTGATGGACAGCGTCAATGCCGCAACCCAGCCCTGGCTGGCGCAGTGGGGTATTCACCTTTCGCTGGATGGCGGCAGCATCAAGGCTTTTGTCATGAAGTACCTCAATGCCAATGTGGAGGACGCACTGGGCTCTGTGCTGGCATCGCTGAAGATGGGGGGCAGCGTGGCGTTCACCTTGATTGGTAACGCCATTCTGATTCCGGTGGCACTGTTTTACCTGTTGATGGACTGGGATCGGTTCATGGGGCAATTGCGTGCTCTGATCCCGCCGCGTCTGCAGGCCGGCTGTGACCATTTTCTGAACGATGCCGATGCCGTGCTGGGTCAATATCTTCGGGGGCAATTGCTGGTCATGCTGCTTCTGGCAGTGTTCTATAGCGTAGGACTTGCCCTGTTTGGTCTGGACCTGGCGATGCCGATCGGGATATTTACCGGGCTGGCCATGTTCGTCCCCTATGTTGGATTCGGCGTTGGTCTGGTGCTGGCCATCTTCGCCGGTCTGTTGCAATTTACGGCCTCGGTGGGCATAGGGCAAACCGTTGTCATGGTGGCGGTGGTGTATGGTGGTGGCCAGTTGCTGGAAGGGTTCTTCCTGACCCCACGTCTGGTAGGCGAGCGCATAGGCCTGCACCCGCTGGCCGTCATTTTTGCCTTGCTGGCATTCGGGCAACTGTTTGGCTTTGTCGGTGTACTGGTTGCTCTGCCGCTGAGTGCGGTGTTGCTGGTGGCCATCCGGCGTGTCAGGTCGGGCTACCTGGCCAGCCGTTTGTACCAAGGTTGAGTGCACCCGCATGAAACAGATCGCGCTGGACATTGGCCTCTCGACAGGGCCCACGATTGCCAATTTTTGTGCCGGCCCCAATGAGGCCGCCTTGCGTCATATGGAAATTTGGATAGGAGCCAAGTCCAACTCCAGCATCGATTCTTCAACTCGCTCACCAGTTGCCACTTATTTTTGGGGTGCGACCGGCAGTGGCAAGAGTCACCTCCTCAAGGCCGCCCGCGAAGCACTGCGCGAACAGGGTGCGCGCGTTGGGTGGCTGGATGCCTCCGTGTTCGACGCGCCCGAGTTCAGTGAGTCGTGGGCCGCCGTTATGCTGGACGATGTGCACCTTTACACGGCTGCACAGCAGCACACGGCCTTCAACTGGTTCGTCAACGCCCAGACCCACCAACGCCCGGTGCTGGCGGCAGGCGAATGTGCCCCCGTGGACCTGAAACTGCGCGACGACTTGCGCACACGTCTGGGCTGGGGTCACATTTTTCACTTGCAAACGTTGAGTGAGCCCGAGCGCCGCGCCGTACTGCGCCAGGAGGCGGATGCGCGCGGTGTGTTTTTGGGTGACGAGGTGATGGACTTCATGCTGACCCGCTTTAGCCGGGACCTTGGCAGTTTGATGGAACTGCTCGATCTGCTCGATGGCTACGCCCTGCAAACCCAGCGCGCCATCACCATACCGCTGATCAAATCGATGATGGACAACGCATGACGCAGTACAACGCAAGCGTGGAGGTGGCGTCGAGCGCCGACAGGCCGCCCTTAGGCGCGAGGGCCCCCTCGGGGCTAAGTCCTGCGGCTCCCAGCCTGCCTGCGCAGGGTGGGACAGGACGAAGAGTCGTTGCCTCTGGCATCGGCACGTCCAGCCAACCACACAAAGTGGGGAGCATGGGGGCAAAAATCGCCCTTTTTGACTTGGACCACACCCTGCTGCCGATCGATTCGGACCACGCCTGGGGTGAGTTCACGATCGCGCGTGGCTGGGTCGACCCGGCCGACTTCAAGCGCAAGAACGACGCCTTTTATGCCCAATACCAGGCAGGAACACTGGATGTCTATGCTTACGTGCGTTTTGCCACGGAAGCCATTTGTCGACAAGGTGCTATTAATTCTATAGCTGCTCACGCAGATTTCATGGGGGCTACCGTCCAGAAAGCTATAAAGCCTCAGGCGCTGGAGTTGGTTCGTGAGCACCAGCGTAACGGGGACCTTGTTGTCATTGTTACCGCCACCAACGAGTTTGTAACCCGTCCCATTGCCCAGGCTTTTGGTGTATCTCACCTGATTGCGGTGGAACTGGAGCGCGACGAACAAGTGGGTGGTTCGGGATGGTTTACGGGGGCCATACGCGGCGTTCCGTCTTTCCGTGAAGGTAAGGTGACGCGTGTCGAACAATGGCTGCAGTCCCGGGGCTTGGCCTGGGACTCGGTTCACACCACGTTTTACTCCGACTCCATGAACGATTTACCACTACTGGAAAAGGCCACGGTGCCCGTGGCCACCAACCCGGATGCCCGTTTGCGCGCGCTGGCGCTGGAGCGCGGATGGCGCATACTCGACCTGTTCAATGGACCCCCGGCGGATTGATTCGCCAGAAAAAGAATGATCAAAAAATTTATCGACAAGTTGTTAGGCAAGGCCACTGGGGGCGCTGCCGGTAAGAAAGCCAAATTTGGCAAACGTGTGGACGTGCCCGTGCAAACCCACGGCATCGACCCCAATTTGGTGGATGAGCGGGCCATCAACGTCGTGCGCACGTTGCACGACGCCGGTTTTGAAGCGTATGTGGTGGGCGGTGCGGTGCGCGACCTGCTGGTGGGGTTGCGCCCCAAGGACTTTGACGTGGCAACCAATGCTACGCCCGAGCAGGTCAAAGGCCTGTTTCGCCGCGCCTTCATTATTGGCCGGCGTTTTCGCATCGTTCATGTTGTCTACGGTCGTGGTCGCGAACACGAGGTGATCGAGGTCTCGACCTTTCGCGCCTACCTGGACAATGCCGCTGCGGAGCAAGTGGCCGGCAACGAGAAAACCAGTCGAAGCGAGCTCGCCGGCATGAAGCACGCGGTGGATTCGAGCGGTCGGGTGTTACGGGACAACGTCTGGGGTCCGCAGGAAGAAGACGCGGTGCGCCGTGACTTCACCATCAACGCCATGTACTACGATCCGCAGACGCAGGTCGTGGTGGACTACCACAACGGTTTTAAAGACGTCAAAAACCGCGTTATCCGCATGATTGGCGACCCGGCCACCCGCTACCGCGAAGACCCGGTACGCATCATCCGCGCCGTGCGTTTTGCAGCCAAGCTCAGCCCACTGGGTTTTTCGCTGGAGAATAAAACGGCTGCACCGCTGGTCAAGTCACAGGAACTGCTGGCCGATGTGCCACAGAGCCGTCTGTTTGATGAAATGCTCAAGCTGCTGCAAACCGGCCATGCATTGGCCTCGATTGAGCAGTTGAAGAAACTCGGTATGTCACGCGGTATTTATCCGCTGCTGGATGTCGTGGTGGAGCGCGCCGACCAACCGTTTGTTAACGCCGCTCTGAAAGACACGGACCGCCGCGTGGGCGAAGGCAAGCCGGTTGCGCCAAGCTTCCTGCTGGCCTGTGTGTTATGGGCCGATGTACGCGACGGCTGGGCGCGCCGCCTGGAGCAGCATCAACATTCCCACCCGGCCCTGATGGATGCCATTGATGATGTGTTCCATGCGCGCATTGGTGACGTTTCGGGTGGTGGCAAGCTGGCCAGTGACATGCGCGAGATATGGGTCATGCAACCGCGCTTCGAGAAGCGGGTCGGAAGCACGCCATTTGGCTTGGTAGAACAGGCGCGTTTTCGGGCGGCCTTTGACTTCATGCGTTTGCGTGCCGACATTGGCGAGGTGGAGGAGGTGCTGGCCGACTGGTGGCAGGAGTTCAGCATGGCCGACGACAACTTGCGCCAGGACCTGGTCGACCAGGTGCGCGAAGAGCAGCATAAACGCAAGCAGGCGCCGCGGGTTCACCGCGTACCCCGGGCCGACGCTTCGGTGGCTGACAATCCAGCCGCAATACGTCAGGAGACCGTCAATGCGTCAGAGGCAGGCGCTGAGGGCGACACCGCAGCACCCCGAAAGCGTCGTCGTCGTCGTCGCCCGGGTGGCGGGTCGGGCGGCGGCGCTGCCGAGGGCGGGAGCACTTCCAGCAGCTGAATCGTCATGCGCCAGTCGGTTACCGCTTACCTGGCCTTGGGCGCCAACTTGGGGGACGCACGTGCCGCGCTGGATTCGGCATTGCAGCGCCTGGACAAGACGCCCGGCATCGAGGTGACAGCACGGTCGGCGCATTACCGCACCGCGCCGATGGACTCCAGCGGACCCGATTACACCAACGCCGTGGCCGAGTTGCAAACATCTCTGTCGGCGCCAGATCTGTTGCAATGTCTGCAGGTTATTGAGGCCGAAGCGGGACGTGCACGGCCCTACCGCAACGCACCGCGCACGCTGGATCTGGATATTTTGATGTATGGCGACGGTCACATTGACAGTCCGGGCTTGACCATTCCGCATCCGCGAATGGGAACACGGGCATTTGTGTTGATTCCGCTGGCCGAGATCGCACCGCGCTGCGTCAGCACCGAACAATTGATGCGTGTCCAGGAGCAAGTAATTGAACGACTCCAATAACACAGGCGGCGGCGACAATCGCGCCAAGCAACCGGCGCTTGCCGGCGACATTTGGGGCGGCCTGGCCGCCATGCTGGTTGCTCTGCCATCGGCAATTGCATTCGGTGTGGCCATCGTGGCACCGCTGGGTGGCTCTTTGGGTGCGCAAGGTGCCGTCGCCGGGATTTTGGGTGCCACTGCGCTGGGTCTCGTGGCACCGCTGGTGGGTGATCGTACACGGTTGATTACGGCGCCTTGTGCCCCTGCTGCGGCTGTGCTGTCGGCACTGGCGGCGGGGTTTGCGCAAGGTGGTATGCCGGCAGAAAAGGCGTTGCTGCTTCTGGGTTTGATTGGTTTGTTTGCGGGTGTCATTCAGATTGCGCTGGGCCTGGCGGGCATTGGCAAGTTGATCAAGTTCATACCTTTTCCGGTGGTCAGTGGGTACCTGAGCGGAGTTGGACTGATCATCATCGGTAGCCAAATACCCAAGTTTCTGGGAGTAGGGGGCGCTGGTGGGTTGCTGGCTGCATTGGCGCATCCGTCACTGTGGGTCTGGCAAAGTGCAGTTGTTGGTGCGGTGGTCATGGCGGCCATGCTGTGGATGCCCTACGTGACCAAAGTCGTGCCAGCCACCATTTTGGCCCTTGTTTGCGGCGTGATTTGTTACGGAATTTTGGGCTGGCTTGACCCCGCCCTGTTGGTCTTGCAGCACAATCCTCTACTGGTCGGACCGCTAACGGACAGTGGCACCAACCTGATGGATACGCTGGGCATACGCTTGCCGGGTATGGAGTTGTTGTCGCTACCCACCCTGTTGCAAGTGGTCGTGCCGGCGCTGACGCTGGCTGTGTTGCTGTCGATTGATACGCTGAAGACCTGCCTGGTGATTGATGCCCTGACCAACACCAGCCATGATGCCAACCGTGAACTGATAGGGCAGGGCGTTGGCAATATGGCCTCTTCGTTGGCAGGCGGTATTCCTGGAGCAGGCACCATGGGCGCTTCGTTGATCAATATTTCCAGTGGCGGCACGACACGGGTGTCGGGCTTTGTGACCGGCGTTGCATCGTTGTTGGCGCTGGTGTTTCTGGCACCGCTGATTGCATGGGTTCCGGTGGCGGCGCTGGCCGGCATTTTGATCGTGACCGGCTTTCGCATGATTGACCGTCATAGCCTTGCGTTCTTTTATACGCCCGCCACCCGATTGGATTTTTTGGTCATTTTGTCGGTGATTTTGGTTGCAATTTTTGGCAACCTGATTGCGGCTTCCGGCGTGGGCGTGGCTCTGGCCATTCTGCTTTTTATTCGGGAGCAGACCCGCAGTTCCGTGGTGCGCAAGCGTACCGAAGGCGCTGCGATTTTTGCCCGGCGTCACAATGGTCCTGGATCGTCAGTGTGGACTGATTCCAAAGCGCACGACTCAGTGGTTTTTGAGCTGCAGGGCAGTTTGTTTTTTGGCACTGCCAGTCAATTGCACGCGGCTCTGGAGCCAGAAACTTCCTCGCGCAAGTACGTTATTTTAAGCATGCGCCGGGTGCAGTCACTCGATGTAACAGCAACCCATGTACTGGAGCAAATTAAGGACCAGCTCGAAAAAAATGACGGCTACCTGGTCTTTTGCGACATCCCCAAAGACCTGCCCAGCGGCCTGAAGATGAAGCGCTTTCTGAAGGATACGGGCGTGGTGCGGCCCACGAACAAGGCATTTGCCTTTCGGCAGCTCGAAGACGCCCTGAAATGGGTTGAGGCCCGTGAACTTCCGCAACACCCCGAGCGCGAACCTATGGAAGCGGTGACTGTCGATTTGTCGGCCATGCCACTGCTGGGGCATGTCAGTGCGATGGATCTTGAGGCCTTGCAGGTACTGGCCCCGACGCGTACAGTGCGCGCTGGCAAAAAGTTGTTTAAACAGGGTGGTGGCGATGATGCGCTCTACTTGATTCGTAGCGGACTGGTGCAAGTGCAGGCATCGGTACAAAAAAGAGATAACGTTGATCTGGCCAAGCTAGGGCCCGGCGACGTGCTGTGCAGCAGTGGGTTTTTGCAATGTGAGTCGCCGATGCTGGAGGCCGTTGCGGTCACGGACGCCGAGGTTTACGTTTTGTCACGTGCGGCCCTTGATGCATTGGCCGCTGAGCACGGTTCCGTGGCTACCGCCTTGCTTGCGGGAGCCGCACGCAATTTAGCCCTACAGTTGTCAAGCACGATGGACAACGTACTGGCCTTGCAAGCACAGTAGTGCTATTCTGATCACGCAAAAAAGTCAAATGGGCGTTGGCGCCCTACTTTAGGAGCATCGCGGTATGGGCATTGATCGTTTAAAAATTGCCACCAAGCTGTGGTTGTTTATCGTGGTTATTCTGGCCTTTTTGGTCGTCGTTGCGGGCGTCGGACTGGTTCGCAGTGCGGGCATTCTGGCCGAGGGACGGACCCGTCAGGACGTTGCTTTTCAGTTGGTACAGGTCACAACCCAGTGGAATGGACTGACTGAGACCAATGCCGTGCGCAACCAGGCCATGATCCTGAGTGGCGAGGCATCTGTTAATGCAGCCTTTAAGGATGCGGTGACAGCCACCAGCGACCAGATTACGGTGTTGCAGAAGAAACTGGAATCCATGCCCATCACGGAAGCGGATAGAACTCAGTTGGCCAAGATTGCCAGTCTGCGCAAGCCGGTGATTGAGCTGCGCGACAAGGCCCGCAAGGCCCGCGCAGATGGCAATGTGGATGAAGCCCTGAAGATCATGAACGCACAGTATTTGCCGGCGATGGGTTTGTACATCGCTTCGCAAAAGGAATTGGTCAAGATGCAGGAGGATCATGTCGTCCAGGTGCAAGCGGAGACTGAAAATCGGCGCCAAAGCAATAGTGTTGGCATTGTGGTTGGACTGGTGGTGGTGGTGGTCCTCATCACTTTTGGAACCGGTTGGCTGGTGCGTTCCATCCGCAATCCGCTGGCCCAGGCCAATGAACTGGCAGCGCGCATTGCCGAGGGTGACTTGAGTTCCGGTATCAGCACGACACGGGAAGATGAGTTCGGTACCTTGTTGCGGTCGTTGGCCACCATGAATGACTCTTTGGGGCGCATGGTTTCGCAGGTGCGCATGAGTACCGACAGCATTGCCACGGCCAGTGCCGAAATTGCCCAGGGTAATAACGACCTGGCACAGCGCACCGAGCAGACATCGAGCAATCTGCAATCCACGGCTTCGAGTATGGATGCGCTGACTGCCACAGTGCAGCACAGCACGGACAACTCACGCCAGGCCAGTGCGCTGGCCGCCAGCGCTTCTACGGTCGCCCAGCGCGGTGGCTCGGTCGTCATGCAGGTGGTCACTACCATGCAGGAAATCGATGCCAGCAGCAAGAAGATTGC
>JBAWYQ010000075.1:0-17244 GCA_037143475.1 Burkholderiales bacterium
GGCCGACCCGTCCGACTAACAGATTCGGCAAGACTACTCCCCCGCGACGCTCGATGCCAACCACGCCAACGCATACCGAGCCTGGAATACGATTCATGAAATCCTTCAAAGTGCGAACAGTTGGTCCATCGATTAGACTTAAAAATGGACCGCCGCGCAAGCAATGCCTCCTCCTTAGTTACCGCAGTTTCCCCCTTTGAATCTTCGACCCCACACGCCCCCATGCACCGCCCGCGCATACTCATCATTAGCCCGGCTGCTGCATCTGCCAACAATGGCAATTGGCAAACTGCCTGGCGCTGGTCGCGGATGCTGCGGTCGGCCTTTGAGGTGAAGATTGCACAAAGCTGGAATGGTGATCCATTTGATGTGATGCTGGCCCTACACGCCAGACGCTCGGCGGACTCCATCGCCCGCTGGGCCCAAGCCCAGGGCGCCCACGCGAACGCTGTGGGTCTGGGCTTGGTGCTGACCGGTACCGACTTGTACCGTGACATTCAAGTCGATGGATCCGCAAAGGACTCTCTGGGTCGTGCCCAGCGGCTAGTCGTGCTGCAGGAGTGCGGACTCGACGCGTTACCGGCCGACCTGCTTTACAAGGCGCGTGTGATCTTTCAATCCACCGCTTCACGCGCCGCAGTAGCCAAGACAGCGCGGCACCTGCGCGTAGTGACCGTTGGGCACCTGCGCCAGGAAAAGTCTCCGCAAACACTGTTTGCCACCGCAAGCCGGTTGCAAAGCCACGCCGACATATTTTTTGACCACATTGGTGGGCCGCTCGAACCCGAACTGGCCCAACAAGCACAGTCATGCGCCGCTCAGCACCCCCAATACCGCTGGTTGGGCGAACTCTCCCACGAAACCACGCTGCGCCACATTCAGCGCGCCCATGTGTTGCTGCACACGAGCCGCATGGAAGGCGGTGCGCACGCCATCATGGAGGCCGTGTGCAGTGGCACACCGGTATTGGCCTCAAACATAGCCGGCAACGTTGGTATGCTGGGCGCTGATTACAGCGGATATTTTGACCATGACGATACCCGTGGGTTGACCGATCTGCTGGTGCGGTGCCGGGCAGACCAGCATCACAACACAGGCTTTTACAGCCAACTGAAAGCGCAGTGCGACCTGCGTGCGCCCTTGTTTGCACCCGCTACCGAGCAGTCCGCGCTGATGGCGTTGGTGCAGGATTTATTGAACTGATTTTGACTATGCAACCAACTGTAAAAACACAACTTTCCATGCTGGACCTCGTTGCCGTCCGCGAAGGCGGCACGGTAGCGCAAGCGCTGGCATTGGCGCTACGCACTGCGCAACATGTCGAGAAATTGGGCTTCACCCGCTATTGGCTTGCAGAGCATCACAATATGCCAAGCATTGCTAGTTCCGCAACAGCCGTTCTGGTCGGCCACATTGCAGGGGGAACCCAAAGCATACGCGTCGGGTCTGGCGGCATCATGCTGCCCAACCATGCACCGCTGGTCGTAGCGGAGGCCTTTGGGACGTTGGCAGAGTTGTACCCCGATCGGATCGACCTGGGACTGGGCCGCGCGCCCGGCACCGACGCCCACACCATGCGCGCGCTGCGGCGCAACCACGTTGAGACGGAGCAGGACTTCCCCAGAGAAGTGGCGGAGCTGCAGGATTTGCTGGCAGACGCCCGCCCGGGGCAAAGACTGGTAGCCAACCCTGGTGCAGGAACCCATGTACCGATCTGGCTTCTCGGGTCCAGTCTGTTTTCTGCCCGGTTAGCAGCCGAGCGTGGGTTGCCCTATGCCTTTGCATCGCATTTCGCGCCGCAAATGATGATGCAGGCCATTGATGTGTACCGAAGCAACTTTTGCCCTTCTGCCATGCTTGCAAAACCCTATCTGGCCATTGGCGTTCCGCTGGTAGCGGCCCCCACCGACGACGAGGCCCAATTTCTGGCTAGCAGCGTTTACCAGCGCGTGTTGGGCATTTTGACCGGCGAGCGGAAGAAGCTACAGGCTCCGATAGAGAACTTTGCCTCGCGCCTGACCGACCGCGAACGAACCGCCATTGCGGAATTTTTGGGCATGGCGGTTATTGGAGGGCAGGAGACAGTACGTTCCTCATTCGCCAAGTTACAGGATGTCACCGGGGCCGATGAATTCATCCTGGTGTGCGACGTATTTGAACCCGAGCTCCGATTGCGATCACTGGACATCGCCCGGCAGGCGTGGGCCTGACGCCCAAATCGCACCACTAGAGAGCGTGACTCCCCAGTGGTGGTGTTTCAGCTTAGGCCGTTATCAGGCCTTGGCGCCTTGCAGCACCGCATTGAACGTTGCGCTGGGGCGCATGATTTCCGTCATTTTCTTGACATCGACCATGTAGTAGCCGCCAATGTCGACTGGCTTGCCCTGAACGGCCTTGAACTCTTCAGTGATCTTCTGCTCGCTGTCCGCCAGTGCCTTGGCCAGGGGCGTGAAATGGGCTTGCAGCGCTTTGTCTTGCGTCTGTGTTGCCAGTTCCTCGGCCCAGTACATGGCTAGGTAGTACTGGCTGCCGCGGTTATCCAGTTGACCGGTCTTGGGCGATGGGCCCTTGTTGTTGTCCAGCAGTTTACCTGTGGCGTCATCCAGGGTCTTAGCCAGGATCTTGGCCTTCTCGTTGCCGGTCTTGATTCCCAGATCTTCCAGCGACACAGCAAGAGCCAGGAACTCACCCAGTGAATCCCAACGCAGATGGTTTTCTTCGACCAGTTGCTGCACGTGCTTGGGTGCCGATCCGCCGGCACCGGTTTCGTACATGCCACCACCGGCCATCAGCGGCACGATGGACAGCATCTTGGCACTGGTGCCCAGTTCCATGATAGGGAACAGGTCGGTCAGGTAGTCGCGCAGGATGTTGCCGGTGGCGCTGATGGTGTCGAGTCCGCGCACCACACGCTCCAGCGTGTAACGCATGGCACGCACCTGGCTCATGATCTGGATGTCCAGGCCTGCCGTGTTGTGCTCGTGCAGGTACATCTTGACCTTGGTGATCAGCTGCGCCTCATGCGGACGGTACTGGTCGAGCCAGAACACAACCGGCATGCCGGAGTTGCGGGCACGCGTAACCGCCAGCTTGACCCAGTCACGAATGGCCGCATCTTTCACCTGGCACATGCGCCAGATGTCGCCCTCTTCCACGTTCTGGCTCAGCAGCACTTCGCCGGTATTGATATCGGTGATGTTGGCCACGCCGTCTTCGGTGATCTCAAAGGTCTTGTCGTGCGAGCCGTATTCTTCGGCTTGCTGGGCCATGAGGCCCACGTTGGGCACGGTGCCCATGGTCTTGGGATCGAAGGCACCATGCCATTTGCAGAAGTTGATGATTTCCTGGTAGATGCGGGCAAAGGTGCTCTCGGGCATGACGGCCTTGACGTCCTTCAGGCGGCCATTGGCGTCCCACATCTTGCCGCCGTTGCGGATCATGGCGGGCATGGAGGCGTCCACGATGATGTCGTTGGGCGAATGGAAGTTGGTGATGCCCTTGGCCGAGTCCACCATGGCCAGTTCGGGACGGTGTTCGTGGCAGGCGTGCAGGTCGCGCTTGATCTCGTCCTGCTTGCTTTGCGGCAACGTGGCGATCTTGTCGTACAGATTGACCATGCCGTTGTTGACATTGACACCCAGCTCTTCAAACAGCTTGGCGTGCTTCTCGAACGCATCCTTGTAAAAAATTTTGACGCAGTGGCCGAACACGATGGGGTGGGACACCTTCATCATCGTGGCCTTGACGTGCAGCGAGAACATCACGCCGGTCTTGCGCGCGTCTTCGATCTCGCGCTCGTAGAAGTCGCACAGCGCCTTCTTGCTCATGAACATGCTGTCGATGACCTCACGGTCCAGCAACTTGGTGAGTGGTTTTAGCACGACGGTCTTGCCGCTCTTGGTGATCAGTTCCATCTTCACATCACGGGCGCGGTCCAGCGTGATGGACTTTTCGCCGTGGTAGAAGTCGCCGGAGTGCATGTGCGACACGTGCGAGCGAGAAGCCTGGCTCCACTCGGCCATGCTGTGCGGGTTCTTGCGCGCGTATTCCTTGACGGCACGGGGGGCGCGTCGGTCGGAGTTACCCTCGCGCAGCACCGGGTTCACGGCGGAGCCAATGCACCGTGCATAACGGGTACGGATAGACTTTTCTTCGTCAGTCTTGGGCGCCTCGGGATAGTCGGGGATGGCGTAACCCTTGGACTGTAGCTCCTTGATGCACAGCATCAACTGGCCAACGGAGGCGCTGATGTTAGGCAGCTTGATGATGTTGGTCTGGGATAGATGCGTCAACTTACCCAGCTCAGCCAGGTTGTCTGGCACACGCTGTGCCTCGGACAGGCATTCCGGGAAAGTAGCCAGCACGCGGGCCGCCACCGAGATATCGGACTCGGCCACTTCAATGCCGGCAGGAGCTGCAAACGTGCGGATGATGGGCAGAAACGCAGCCGTGGCCAGCATCGGCGCTTCATCGGTCAGCGTGTAAATGATCTTTGATGGTTCTACGGCCATGGCTGTCGTCCTTCAGTTGGTTGATTGGCGGAAAATCAAACAACTGTATTCGATGTCGGCATCCATGTGGCTTACGAGTCAAAAACAATTGTTTGACTGGCATCAAAGAATGGAGAACTACTGGGGCGTTGGCGACACCAGTTGCCAGCCTTCCGCACAGTATTGGGTGTAGGGGTAGTACTGCCCCACCGACTTGCAAAAGTACCAGGCATTGGCCGGCTGGGGCGGCGGCGTCTGGACCACGATTGCCGACGCGTTGTATGCAGGCGCCACATAGACAGGCGCAGGCTGGACGTACGTTGGTTGCTGCTGAACATAAGTCGGTGGCGGCGCGCTTTGCTGGCTCGCAGCGGCACCGATAACTGCACCCGCCAACCCCAGAAACAACAGCGGTGCAATCCAGCCCGAATCATGACCCCGTCCTTGAAAACTGCGGTGTTGGCCTTGCGGGTAATAGCCTCTGGGTCCATCTGCCAATGCACTGCACCCCAATGTGGCAACCAGGAGGGCAACCGCGACGGTTTTTGTGACTGTTTTCATATTTGACCTTTGATGCTCTCACAACGTTTGCGCTGCACAGCGGTTGACGCACAGAAGCAAAGATGCACTCAATTTGAAAAATTGCGACAATAGGGGGCTGGAGCAATATCTGCGCCAGTTATATAAAAAGGAAATATCGAAATGGCAACTGCAAAAAAGGCGGCTCCAAAAGCTGCTGTCAATCCAAAAGCAAAAACCCCCGTCAAGGTGACAAAGCCCGCTGTTAAGGCCGCTCCAAAGAAAGCTCCTGTTTCCAAGACTGCCAAAGCTATTGCAAAGCTCAGCGCCAGCATTTCCAAGCTGACCGAACGCAAAGACAAGATCAATGCAGAGATCAACTCCTTGCGTGATCAACGCACTGCACTGAAGGCCGCTCCAGCGGCTGCCGCTGCCCCCGTGGCTGCAAAGCCAAAGGCCGTTACAAAGGCAGCCGCTCCTGCCAAGAAAGCTGCAAAGCCTGCAGCCAAGAAATAATTTTCCGGGCGACGCTGTCGCATTTGTAAAAAGGGCCCCAAGGGGCCTTTTTTTATTTTGAGCGAAATTGACCTGCAGCTCCCGTGGAAAGGGCGTAAGCAGCTATTAAAATAGGAGCGTAGTGCAAAACCAAATGCGATTTCATTTCACGAAACTTCACGCGCTGAACAGGAAAGAGGCGTCACGATGAAACTGCTGCACCACTGGTTAACCGCTGTCACGGTGTCGCTCACCCTGTCCGCCCACGCTGAAAAAGTCACCATTGCTGCGGCAGCAGATCTGACGTTCGCCATGGATGACATCGTTGCCACATTCAAGAAGGCCAATCCGGGTGACGACATCCAAATCATTTATGGTTCATCGGGAAAGTTTCAAACCCAGATTCAGCAGGGCGCGCCCTACGACATTTTCTTTTCTGCGGACATCGCCTTTCCGCGCGAACTGGCAAAGGCTGGTTTTGCAGCTTCTGAGGTAAGGCCCTATGCGTTGGGGCGCATCGTGTTGTGGAGCAATCGCATGGACGCATCCCGTATGACACTGGACAGCCTCACGGACCCCAAAATAGCCCACATCGCCATTGCCAACCCGAAGCACGCTCCATACGGAAAGCGGGCCGAAGAAGTGCTGCGGGTATCCAATCTGTGGAAAAAGCTCGAACCCAAGCTGGTATACGGGGAGAACATTGCACAAACCGTGCAGTTTGTCCAAACCGGCAACGCCCAGGTTGGCATCATTGCACTCGCGCTGGCTTCCAATCCAGAGTTGGCCACAAAAGGCAGCTACTGGCTGATTCCCGACACGTTGCACGCCCCACTGGAGCAAGGATATATCGTTACCAAGCGCGCGGCGGGCAATGCTGCTGCCTGGCGCTTTGTCGAAATCATGGACAGCAAGCCGGCACGTGCAGTGATGGAACGGTATGGTTTTGTGCTGCCCGCAGACGCAGCCACCCAGTAAGATGGCGCGATGCTTTTGACCGACAGTGATCTCCAGGCCATTTGGCTGACGGCCCGCCTGGCGGGCACGGTGACCTTGATCCTATTGCTGCTGGGTACACCTATTGCGTGGTGGCTAGCGCGCAGCCAGGCTTGGTGGAAGGGACCGGTGGCTGCGGTGGTGGCTTTGCCGCTGGTGCTGCCGCCGTCCGTCATCGGGTTTTACCTGTTGCTGGCCATGGGGCCAAATGGCCTGGTGGGGCAACTCACGCACGCGCTGGGCATTGCGGCTTTACCTTTCACGTTCTGGGGTTTGGTACTGGGCTCGGTTTTTTATTCACTGCCATTCATGGTGCAGCCTTTGCAAACCGCGTTTGAGGGCATTGGCGAGCGCCCGCTGGAAGTCGCTGCAACATTGCGCGCCTCGCCCATCGACGCATTCTTCACCGTGGCAGTGCCCTTGGCGCTGCCAGGTTTCTTTACCGCCACAGTGTTGACGTTTGCGCACACGGTGGGCGAGTTTGGCGTGGTCTTGATGATTGGTGGCAACATTCCTGGCGTGACTCGCGTTGCATCGGTGCAGATTTACGACTACGTTGAGTCCATGGAGTATCTGCAGGCGCACCGACTCTCTGCGTTGATGCTGCTATTCTCTTTTGCCGTTCTGCTGGCCTTGTTTGCCTGGCGACCTGCTGGCAGGAAGGAGGCCGTGAAGTGACCGGAATTCAGGCCTGTTTTCACCTCGAATGGCCGGGTTTTGTACTCGACGTGGATTTGGACATGCCCGCGCGCGGGGTGACCGCGCTGTTCGGCCAATCCGGCTCAGGCAAGACCACCCTGTTGCGCTGCATAGCCGGACTGGAACGCGCTCCAAAGGGCCGTCTAACGATCAATAGCGAGATCTGGCAGGACGATGAACTACGCCCCCGTCATGGTAGCGGTCACTGGCTACCCACGCATCAGCGCCCGTTGGGCTATGTGTTTCAGGAAGCCAGCCTGTTCCCGCACCTCACGGTGTTGGGCAATCTGCGCTACGGGCTGCGACGCACAGTCGCCGCGCACCGACAAGGGCTAGATCAAGCGATTGCACTGCTGGGCGTTGGTCATTTGCTGGACCGAAAGCCCGAGGGCCTTTCTGGCGGCGAGCGCAGCCGAATTAGCATTGCGCGCGCGTTGGCCATGCGGCCTCGTTTGTTGCTCATGGACGAGCCGCTGGCAGCGCTGGACTTAAAGCGGAAGCAGGAAATTCTTCCCTACCTCGAGCGGCTACACCGCGAACTAGACATTCCGGTCATTTATGTCAGCCACGCCGCTGACGAGGTAGCGCGTCTGGCAGACCACCTCGTGGTGATGGAGTCAGGTCATGCCATTGCGGTCGGGCCGCTCGCCGCAACCTTGGCCAGACTGGACCTGCCAATTCAAATGGGCGAGGATGTGGGTGTGGTACTGGAGGCGCTGGTGGCAGAGCGCGACGCGAACTGGCACCTCGCCCGGGTCGAGTTTCCCGGCGGGAGTGTATGGGTTCGTGATGGTGGCTTGCCGATAGGCCAGCGGGTTCGGGTTCGTATTCTGGCGCGGGATGTCAGCATTGCGCTACAGCAGGCAACCGGCACCAGCATCCAGAATTGCCTGCCCGCCACGATCGATCAATTGGTGGACGACGACCATCCCGCCTCTTCGCTAGTGCGACTTCAGGTTGGCACATCGCCCTTGCTGGCGCGTCTGACCCGGCGTTCCGCGATGGGGTTGGGCCTTGTACCGGGAATGCCGGTTTGGGCGCAGATCAAGGCGGTGGCCTTAATCGGCTAAAGAAACTTTTTAATCAGCGGGTACGCGATTTTTTGGCCGCGGGTTTGGCGCCCGTGGCTTCAATGCCCGTGTTCAACACAGCCAAAACCCCACTCTCCAATGCCGATGCAGCCTTCTTCATACCGTGGGCCATCGGGGCAAATGCATCGGGTGTCGGGTGACGTTCCTGCAGCAAGTCGACACCTGCATTGAACTGCTCAATGCTCAAGGCCATTGTTTCCTGCAAGTGTGTTGTGGTCAAAGCCAGCATTTTTTGGGTGTTTGTCTTAAATGCCTCAACGGCACCCATCGGATCCCTGACAGCTTTAATCTCCTCCACTGCTTCCATACTGGCCGCCTGAGCGGCTTGCGCTTGCGTCTGCACCAAGTCACCCCAGGCACGCAAACTGTCCACCATTTCCTTGACGACACCTTGTGCATCGTCCGATGAAAGCTTGCCCACGCCGTTAAGCAATGTCTTGGTTACGGATTCAAAAGGGTTGTTGGGAAACATTCAAATCTCCTGTAGGGTTAAGGTTAGGGACACGGCCCCATTATCCGGTCAATATTTCTGAAGTTAAAATCAACCGGCATCATGCAAGTTCGCAGTTGCGACTGCCCACTGTCGATTTGGATTTCACTTGCATATGACGCGAGCCCTCACGCGTACAAATTTCAATAGCTCAAGACTCATCCGTGTTCTCGCCGATTTGGCCTTGATCGATGCGGCCGAGTCTGGAAGTGCTTTCG
The DNA here is from genome assembly GCA_037143475.1 of Burkholderiales bacterium. Lineage (GTDB taxonomy): Bacteria > Pseudomonadota > Gammaproteobacteria > Burkholderiales > Burkholderiaceae_C > Allorhodoferax. The sequence goes on from JBAWYQ010000075.1 coordinate 8,999, forward strand.
CCGAAAGACTGGGACTGTGGGTTGGTTTCGCTGACGCTATCACCCTGCGGGCCGCGCATGACACAGAACTTGCAAGCCCACCAAACAGTACGTCTGAACACACTTTCGTCGCGCGTCAAGCCATCATCAAGGAGTTCACCCGGGTACGGACCAGTCTGACGCTAGCAATAGCAAACAGTCAGTCAGCAAGCGGGGTCAGATCCCGAATTGCGCTGCCTTCTCCAACGGTGGGCGTTTCAATCGAGGACACGACCGCGTATGAACCGTATCGCAGGTACCATCTCGCACACCAACGCGACATGGAACTAAACGTCCGGCCACTGCGGTTAAAGATGCGCGAAGTGCTCGCCAAAGCATCTCCGACACTCAAGCAGCTTGCCGACCTGGATGCGGCGTTCGATCGAATTCTCAGCGAGCGCGAGAGCAAAGTGCTCTCGGCCCTACCGTCACTTCTTGAAATGCGGTTCAGACAGCTTCTCAAGGTGCACCAAACGACGCGCATTGACCACCAGGATGCAGACTCTCCTGATTCGTGGACAAAGTCAGGTGGTTGGCTGGCTCGCTTCACCAGCGAACTTCAGGCGGTATTGCTCGCGGAATTGGACATCCGGTTGCAACCGACAGTGGGCCTCATGGAAGCACTCAATAACGAGATAGCAAAACAGATATGAATAGACATTTTTCCACTGGCGCATTTTTAGTAGGCGTAGTTGCTCTCGTCTGGGTAGGCATCGGCTTCATTGGCTCCAATATTCAGGCATTGGTGATCACAGCAATCATTGGTGCAGTCTATGCCTTCGGCGCTCTCGAATTGCGCCGTTTTCGTCACGCGACATTTGAGTTTTTGGGTGCACTGTCTACGATTCCAGGCAGCCTCCAGAACCTTGAAGATTGGCTGGGTAGCGTACCCACTTCCCTACAGAGCTCCGTGCGAATGCGAATAGAAGGTGAGCGCGCCGGCCTGCCAGGCCCCGCACTCACCCCGTATTTGGTGGGGTTTCTGGTAATGCTGGGGATGCTGGGTACATTCTTGGGCATGGTCGTCACGCTCAACGGGGCGGTATTTGCATTGGAGGGCACGACCGACCTGCAAGCCATTCGTTCGGCATTTTCCGCCCCTATTAAGGGCTTAGGTCTGGCGTTTGGGACGTCGGTTGCCGGGGTTGCCACGTCCGCCATGCTGGGGCTGATGTCGGCGCTCAGTCGACGCGAACGCATGATGGCGGCCCAACTGCTTGATGCAAGAATTGCAACAACATTACGTAGCTTTTCACTGCCACACCAACGCCAGGAGAGCTTAAAAGCGCTGCAGCTTCAGTCGCAAACGCTGCCGGCTGTTGTCGACCAGTTGCAAGCCATGATGTCCCAGATGGAACGTATGAGTCAGCAGTTGAACGAGCGATTGATCGTCAATCAGGACTCATTTCACAGCCATGTCCGAGGCGTTTACACCGCCCTGGCCATGTCGGTTGACAAATCTCTGCGCGAAAGCATGATGCAAAGCGCCCATGTAGCAGCTGAAAGCATCAAGCCTGTGGTTGAGACCGCGATGGCAGGAATTGCCCACGAAGCGACGGTGATGCACGAAAGGTTGGCGGTCGCGACGCATACACAGCTTGATGCGCTCACGGCCCGGCTTAGTGCTACGGCCAATACGGCGGCGCAATCTTTGATGGAGACCCTCAAGCGGGAGTGGAGCCAAGCTGGCGCCCAAACGCTCGCCCAGCAGCAAGAAATTTGCAGCACCTTGGTTGATACCGCGCATACGGTCACCGCCCAGATACAGACCAGCGCAAGCGCCACGCTTGTAGAAATATCGCGCGCGGTGGCATCCTCTGAAATATTGATGCACTCCCGCGTCGAGTCCGAGGCGAACTGGACCAAACAGCACGGCGAACGCATGAACCAGGTAGCTAACCTGTTTCGGGACGAACTCGGAGCGCTGCGGGAGGCAGAGATGCACCGGGGGAATGCCGCTGTTGAACGGTTGGGCGAATTGCAATCCGCACTGACACGTCATCTCACAACATTGGGCACTGCACTGGAAGATCCAATAAACCGACTCATTCAGACCGCGGCTGAAGCCCCTCGGGCGGCCGCAGATGTCATTGGGCAATTGCGCAGTGAAATTTCCATTAGTGCCAGTCGGGACAACGCGCTGCTGGAGGAGCGCGGTCGCATCATGGAAACCCTGAGTTCCCTACTGGACGCAATCAACCATGCATCCGTTGAACAACGCTCGGTGATTGACTCCCTGGTAGCGTCCTCTGCGTTAACGCTCAACCATGCAAGCAGTCAATATTCAAATCAGGTGGACGCGCAAGCAGCCATGCTCACGGACATTGCGGCACACGTTACAAGCAGCGCGGTTGAGGTTTCTAGCTTGGGCGAAACCTTCCGCTTTGCGGTGGGTTCATTCAACGATGTGAATGAGAAACTGATTGTGAGCCTACAACGCATTGAAGGCGCCCTGGACAAGTCCATGGCCCGAAGTGACGATCAACTGGGCTACTACGTGGCGCAGGCACGTGAAATCATTGACCTGAGCCTCATGTCCCAAAAAGAAATATGTGAGGAGCTGCGCCAGCTTCCTGGGAAATATGCTGTGTTTGCCAACGGGGTTTCCAATGGATGACAATGACTCTGGCATGGAGCAAACCGCTCCGGTGTGGGCCGTTTTTGGCGACTTGATGTCGGGTTTGCTGGGCGCGTTTGTGATGTTACTGGTGGGTGTGCTGGTCGTCCAACTTGAACTGGCTACACACCTTGAGGGCGAGATAAAAAAGCGCCAGATCGAAGAGCAGCGCCGTATGACTCTTGAAAAGGCGTTGGCAGTTCCACTGGCTGCGGGACGCATCACATTAAACAATGGTCGCATTGGCATCAGCGGCAGGGTTTTATTCTCGCTGAACTCTGACCAGTTGCAGCCAGACGGCCGTCAACTTCTTAACAGTCTGGTAACACCGTTGCGCACTTACCTTGCAGCTCGCGACGAAATGCTGATGGTCAGTGGTTTTACTGATGACCGCTCGATACGCAGCAGGAACGGCCAGTTCACTGACAACTGGGAACTGTCCGCCCAACGCGCTTTGACTGTTACGCGTTCGTTGGTTGACGAAGGCATGCCCTCATCCATGGTGTTCGCTGCAGCATTTGGTGCGGAGCAACCTATAGCAACCAACGCTGATGAAAGGGGGCGTGCGCAAAACCGTCGTGTTGAGATGGCCCCAGTACCCAAAGCCACCAGCTCGAAAGCCGAACCCCATGGGTGAATCGGTTCGAGTGGCAGCCTCGGGCGCGGTATTAATGCAGCCCGTTGACGTCAACCAGGCGATCACCTCGTTGCGTCTTTTGGGTGCGGAGCGATTTGACCCTATTGGTCTTCACTATCTGGAGGTGTTGGGCAGTCGCACTAAGGCTCAAAACGGCTGTGTGAAGCGTATTCTTGAGGCCAAGTTGAGTCAAGCGCTGGATAGCTTTCAGCAGCGATTTCGACAAGCCCAACGCGACGCCATCGATGCCATCGCTCAGTTAGCGCCGAGCTATCCGCAAGCAATCGCTGAACTGCAAGAACTACTCGATGCAGGGGACTTCAAGGCCGTTTGGCGGCTCGCCAACAAGCTGGCCAGCGGTATTCAGTGCGAGTCGTTGAGTGGCTTGGCCCGGCGTATCGATGAACACTCTCCCGAATGCCCGGAGCACCTTTCACGCGAAGGTGTCGGATTCAAAGTCGAATTGAAGTCGGTACGGCAATTCAGAAATACATGGTCCAAACTCAGCGCAAACATGCAGGTGACCCAAGCACTTGGGCAAGCTCCAAAGAATGCAGGGCCGATCAATTCCCACATGCTTGTGTTACGTTCGCTTTCTTTGATGCGCGACATGTCTCCAGACTATCTGCATCGGTTTGTGTCTTATGTGGATACTTTGTTGTCGCTTGATCAAGTTGACAAAGTCAATCAGGACAACTCGAGGGTCTCCACTGGCAATGCAAAAGGCAGAAAGCCAAGCAGTAAGGGCTTGCGCCACTGATGCCGAGATGGCCTATTTTCGTGCCAGATAGACGCCGCACACTGTAAGCGCCATTCCGATCAACGCCAAACCGGTGAACGCCTCGTCAAACAATACCCATGCAACAATTGCAGTGCATGGAGGGACAAGATAAAAAAGACTGGCAATGTTGACCGCATTACTGTGACGGATCAACCAATTCAGCAAACTGATCGCGCCGATCGACAGCACCAGTACCAGCCAGCTCAGGGCAAAGACAAATTCGCCAGTCCAGTCAATCCGAAAGTTCTCAGTAAACGACGCTAGAACAAACGTCAACACCGCCGTTGGCAGGAACTGAGCAATAGCACCTGTACGCCAATCAAATGGTGGGCAAAATCGTTTCTGGTAAAGCGTTCCAGCTGTGATACCAACCAATGCAGCAATGGCGGGCCACAGTGCACTCATCCCGAAACCGGATCCAACCTTGCCGAAGACAACAAGTCCCACTCCAGCCAAGCCCAATACGAGGCCGAGCCATTGGCGCTTTAGAACGATCTCATTTAGTAGCCACCCCGCGCCTACGGCTGTGAGCAAGGGCTGCACGCCAACAACCAGGCTGGTAACGCCTGCAGGCAACCCCTTCGATATGGCAATAAACACCCCCCCAAGGTACACCCCGTGTAGCAGTAGGCCTGCAATACCGATGTGCAACCAGGCTCTGGCCGAACCCGGCCAAGGCGCGCGTGCAGCTAAGGCTACTACCGTCATACAGGCCATCACGGCGATATAGCGTATGAGCAAAAAGGTCAGAGGTTCAGCGTAAGGAAGACCTAACCTGGCTCCAATAAAGCCAGTTGACCACAGCAAAACGAAGGCCAGCGGGAACGCGCGGGAAAAGCGTGTGGTCATTGATTCTTGCAATGGAAAAGGAGTCAAGACCTAGTCTTCGAAGGCAAACACCGACAGATATTTACCCAAATCGGGAAAATTCGGACACCAAAGCAAAACGCCCACATTGAGTGGGCGTTTACTATTAGCGAATTCCGCTTACTGATTGGTTGCGCGAGAAGGATTTGAACCTCCGACCTTTGGGTTATGAGCCCAACGAGCTACCAGACTGCTCCATCGCGCGGTAGTCTTATATTATAGCCTATTCTGCAGCTGCATCAGCATTTACTTCGACGGCAACGGGACGATCAACCAATTCCACCAAAGCCATGGGTGCGTTGTCACCAACGCGAAAACCCATCTTCAAAATACGGGTGTAGCCGCCTGGACGGGCCTTGAAACGGGGGCCAAGGTCGTTGAACAGTTTGGTCACGCTGTCACGGTCGCGCAGGCGGTCAAACGCTAAGCGGCGATTGGCAACAGTTGCTTCCTTTGCCAAGGTGATCATGGGCTCGACCACGCGACGCAATTCCTTGGCCTTGGGGACGGTAGTCTTGATGACTTCATGCTCGATGAGCGAGTTCATCATGTTGCGCAGCATTGCCAGACGGTGTGAGCTGGTGCGATTGAGTTTACGTAGTCCGTGTCCGTGACGCATGGTAGATTTCCTTTGTGTTTTAAATGGGCAGCCGTATCAGGTACTGCCCTGTGCGTGGAACCCCTAAGGATTCAGAAAGATTTAGCGCTTTTCCAACGCAGCGGGCGGCCAACTTTCCAGCTTCATGCCCAATGTCAAACCGCGCGAGGCCAAAACTTCCTTGATCTCATTAAGCGACTTGCGGCCCAAATTCGGAGTCTTAAGCAACTCATTTTCAGTACGCTGGATCAGGTCACCAATGTAATAGATGTTTTCGGCCTTCAGACAGTTAGCTGAACGAACTGTCAATTCCAACTCATCAACTGGGCGCAACAGGATCGGATCGAATTGCGTATTGCCGCGAGGCGCCGGTGCATCGAATGCAGCCAACTCGCTGCCTTCCAACTGTGCAAACACGGCTAACTGTTCAACCAATATTTTCGCCGATGCACGCACAGCGTCTTCAGCCGAAATAGCACCGTTGGTCTCGATCTCAACAACCAATTTATCCAGATCAGTACGCTGTTCAACGCGCGCGCTCTCGACGGTATAGCTCACGCGCTTGACAGGCGAGAACGAAGCATCCAAAACGATGCGGCCTATAGATTTGTTTGGCTCATCGGCGTGCCGGCGCATAGTGCCAGGAACATAACCACGACCTTTTTCTACCTTGATCTGCATGTCCAACTTGCCGCCGTGCGACAGGTTAGCGATAACGTGTCCAGGATTGATAATCTCAACATCGTGCGGAGTTTGGATGTCAGCAGCAGTTACCTGACCTTCGACATCTTTGCGCAGACTCAAAGTGACTTCATCGCGGTTATGCAGTTTGAAGACAACGCCCTTCAAATTCAACAAAATATTGACAACGTCTTCTTGAACGCCATCTATAGAAGAATACTCGTGCAGCACGCCGGCGATAGTCACTTCAGTGGCCGCAAAACCAGGCATGGACGACAACAACACACGCCGAAGCGCGTTACCCAGCGTATGACCGTAGCCACGCTCAAAGGGCTCAAGAGCAACCTTGGCACGGTTAGTGCCAAGTTGCTCAACACTGATGGACTTGGGTTTTAGCAAACTGTTTTGCATGCAGACTTCCTCTCAATACCCCCGACTCGTTACGTCGGTAAGGCTGGTGAAGCACCTTGACTGCGGTGCCCCACGGCCAAGGAACGATTTCAACAATTCAAACGCGATTAGCGTGAATACAACTCAACAATCAACGACTCGTTGATGTCTGCGCCAAACTGGTCACGGTCTGGAACAGTCTTGAAAGTGCCTTCGGCTTTTTCAATATTGACCTCAACCCATGCTGGCATTCCAACTTGTTGTGCCAGTTGCAACGCTTCAACCACACGGTTTTGCTTCTTGGATTTTTCACGTACACAGACCACATCACCGGCCTTGACCATGAAAGATGGGATGTTCACAGAGGCACCGTTAACGGTAATGGCTTTGTGGGAAACCATCTGGCGGGCTTCCGCACGCGTCGAACCAAAGCCCATGCGGTAGACAACGTTGTCCAGACGCGACTCCAACAAGAACAACAGATTTGCGCCAGTGTTCCCTTTACGGCGATCAGCTTCTTCGAAGTAGCGACGGAACTGGCGCTCGAGAACGCCGTACATGCGCTTGACCTTCTGCTTTTCACGCAGTTGGAGACCATAATCAGACGTGCGAGCACCAGAGGTGCGGCCGTGCTGACCAGGCTTGGAATCGAATTTGGCCTTGTCTCCAATAGCGCGACGGGCACTTTTAAGAAACAGGTCAGTGCCTTCACGGCGTGATAGTTTGGCCTTGGGGCCGAGGTAGCGTGCCACTTGATCTTCCTTTTATGTCATCTGCCGCACCAAAGATGCGGGAGCCACCAGCGCTTGCTGATGGCGGTGGGCTTGTTAAAAATTAAATACGACGACGCTTTTGAGGACGGCAGCCGTTATGCGGAACTGGAGTCACATCCGCAATCATGTTGATGCGAATACCGAGTGCTGCCAAAGCGCGAACCGACGATTCACGACCAGGACCAGGACCCTTGATTTCAACGTCAAGGTTCTTGATGCCTTGATCCAAAGCTGCACGTCCGGCCACTTCAGATGCTACCTGGGCAGCAAACGGAGTGGACTTGCGAGAGCCCTTGAAACCTTGACCACCGGACGACGCCCACGACAGAGCATTGCCTTGGCGATCGGTAATCGTGATGATGGTGTTGTTGAACGATGCATGCACGTGTGCAATACCGTCTGCAACATTCTTGCGGACTTTTTTGCGAACGCGTTGCGCTGCATTATTGGCGGGAGCTTTTGCCATGGTGGTTTCTCAATCCCTGTTATTTCTTCAAAGACGCAGCAGCCTTACGCGGGCCTTTGCGGGTACGAGCATTCGTGCGGGTGCGCTGACCACGCATGGGCAACCCACGGCGATGGCGGAATCCGCGGTAGCAGCCGATGTCCATCAATCGCTTGATGTTCATGGTTGTCTCGCGACGCAAATCACCTTCGATTGTGAATTGAGCGATTTGATCCCGGATTTTTTCCAGATCACCATCAGTCAAATCTTTGACTTTTTTGGAATAAGCAATGCCACAAGCCTCGCAGATTTTGCGAGCGCGGGTGCGACCGATACCAAAAATGGCTGTCAGGCCAATTTCGGAATGCTGTTGCGGCGGAATATTGATGCCAGCGATACGTGCCATTTTCGTCCTCTAAAACTCTTGCAATTAACCCTG
>JBAWYQ010000076.1:0-17190 GCA_037143475.1 Burkholderiales bacterium
GTGGGTAACCGCATTCGCGCGCGTGGCGAGGTAAAGGGTGGCTTTCTGGGCCGGACCATGCTGCACCCCAGCTTTCGCAGTGCGGGGGGCGATTTGCCAACGGCGCTCACACCCGTGTATCCCACGGTTGCAGGACTGTCCCAGCCTGCGTTGCGCAAGGAGGTGCTGGCCGGGCTGGCGCGGGCCGAGTTGTCAGACACGTTTGCACCGGGGGACTTAAGTCAAATCAACCGCCAGGCCCTGTGGACATTGCGTCAGGCGCTATCATTTTTGCATCATCCGACGCCCGATGTGTCGCTGCATACGCTGCAAGACCACAGTCATCCGGCTTGGCAGCGGCTCAAGGCAGAGGAACTTCTGGCGCAGCAGCTGTCGCAATTGCAATCACGCCGGGAGCGCGCCATGTTGCGTGCCCCGGTGCTGGCGATGGTGGAGCCTGACGTGCTATGCCCCCCTGCCGAGCCAGAGCAGCCCGTGCTGCTGCCGCTTTACACCGAGTTGGTGGCCACACTGCCTTTCAAGCTCACGGCGGCTCAGCAGCGCGTATGCGCCGAGATTGCCCGTGACTTGGCGCGCCCGGTTCCCATGCATCGCCTGTTGCAGGGGGACGTGGGCTCCGGAAAAACCGTCGTGGCCGCGCTGGCCGCCGCTATTTGTATCGACGCTGGCTGGCAGTGCGCCCTGATGGCGCCCACTGAAATACTGGCCGAGCAACACTTTCGCAAGATGCTGGGGTGGCTGGAGCCTTTGGGTATCACCACCGCGTGGCTTACGGGCAACCAGAAGGCCAAAGAGCGGCGCGCCATGCTGGACCTGATCGACAGCGGCGAGGCGGCCCTGGTCGTGGGCACGCATGCGGTGATCCAGGAAAAGGTGCGGTTCAAGAACCTTGCGCTGGCGGTGATTGACGAGCAGCACCGCTTTGGCGTGGCCCAGCGCCTGGCTTTGCGTAACAAGCTCACGCACGATGGCATGGAGCCCCATATGCTGATGATGACGGCCACGCCCATTCCGCGCACCCTGGCCATGAGCTACTACGCCGACCTGGATGTGTCGACCATCAACGAATTACCGCCGGGTCGCACGCCCATCATCACCAAGGTGGTGAACGAGTTCCGCCGTGGCGAGGTGGTGGAGCGTATTCACGCCCAAATTGCCAAGGGCCGCCAGGTGTACTGGGTGTGCCCTTTGATTGAGGAAAGCGAAGCGCTGGACTTGAGCAATGCCACGCAAACGCATGCCGAGTTACAGACCGCTTTGCAGGGGGTCGTTCTGGCCAATGGTGAGGCTGTTCAAGTGGGGCTACTGCATTCGCGCATGGCCGCCGACGACAAGAAAGCGGTCATGGCCTCCTTCAAGGAAGGTCGTATGGCCGTGCTGGTCAGCACCACGGTGATTGAAGTGGGGGTGGACGTACCCAATGCCTCGCTGATGGTGATTGAGCACGCCGAGCGCTTTGGGTTGAGTCAGTTGCACCAGTTGCGCGGACGGGTGGGGCGGGGTGCGGCCGCCTCGGCCTGTGTGCTCCTGTATTCCACGGGTGATGCACCGCGCCTGAGTGAAGCGGCGCGTGCACGCCTGCGGGCCATGGCCGAGACTAACGATGGATTTGAGATTGCCCGTCGTGACCTCGATATCCGAGGCCCGGGCGAGTTTTTAGGTGCGCGCCAGTCGGGTGATGCCATGCTGCGTTTTGCCGATATCGACCGTGACATTGAACTTCTGGACTGGGCGCGCAAAGAAGCGCCTATGCTGCTGGATCAGCACCCCGCGCTGGCGGCCAGGCACGTGGCGCGCTGGTTGGGTGGAAAATCAGAATTTTTAAAGGCTTGAATACGATGGGCATGACACTATGACCGGATTTTTCCCGCTGCTGTGGTGGGCACTGGGCGGTGCGAGTGTATTGGGTGCGGTGGTGTACCTGTTCATGGAATACCAAGCCTACCTGCTACGCACCAGTGTGACCAGCGTGCCTGGCGGCTTGCGGTTCACCGCGCAGGGTTTCTCCGTGGAGTCGCGTCATTCGTCTAAAGAGATCAAGATCATTGCCAAGAACGGCGCTTATGCGCGTCAGGCTTTACCCAACGGGGAAGAAGAGCTGCAATCGGGCGCCGTGACGGTGACCCTGTCGGCTATCGGCCTGCAGATTGAGGTGTCGCGCATCTCGGTCAAGGACGGCGATGCGGGGGACGCCGTGGCCACCGGGTTTAGCCGAATCGTGTTCTCGGCAATCGACGAAAAACTGCGAAAAACGCAAGGAAAACTGGCCAGTGAGCGCTCGCAATTGAAGCTGGACCGGGTGCCGGATTGCATTGCGACCGACTTTCAGCAGTTTGCCAATGGTCTTCGGGCATGGATCGACAAGGTTGAGCAGCAGTTGGAGGCCCAACTTGCCGCCCAGCGGCAGCGCGAGCAGGAGGCCGCTGCCGCTGCGCTGGTTTTGCAGATTGACCCGAAGGAAGACACGTCCATCCCCTTGAGCGAGGCGCAGCGCGAAGAGCGGGCGGGCGCCCAGATTGATAAATGGCGGGCCGCGGCGGGATTCAAGGGGACGTCCACCGAAGTCAGCTTTGACGCGCGCGGGCAAATTGTCTGGCTGATCGATCTTCACCCGAGCGGGAAGGTCATTTTGCATGCCAACAAACGCACATTTCACGGCAGCCTTAAAGGCGCGACTGTTGCAGGCATTGGCACCGAGATAGAGGTCGCTGTTCGAGACGACTACTGGTCTGAAGAAGACCCCCGGCTGGTCACGTTTCGGGTGCTGGGTGGAACCGCGCCGGAGAACCGCAGAGCGTGGAAAGAGCGACTGGAATTATTGATTCAAAGTATGAACCCCGTGGTCCATCAGCCGCGTTAGACCGCAAGACTTTCACTAAGGGTTGACATGACACTGACCGAATTGAAGTACATCGTGGCCGTCGCGCGGGAGCGGCATTTTGGCAAGGCGGCCGAGGCCTGTTATGTGTCGCAGCCGACCTTGTCGGTGGCGGTGAAGAAACTCGAAGAAGAACTGGATGTCAAGCTGTTTGAGCGCAGCGCAAACGAGGTAACCGTGACGCCGCTGGGCGAAGAGATTGTGCGCCAGGCGCAAAGTGTGCTGGAGCAGGCCGCCAATATCAAGGATATTGCCAAGCGCGGCAAGGACCCGCTGGCCGGGTCGCTCAAGCTCGGTGTGATCTACACCATTGCCCCGTATCTGTTGCCCGATCTGGTGCGCCAGGTCATCAAGCGCACGCCCCAGATGCCGCTGATGCTGCAGGAAAACTTCACCGTCAAGCTACTGGAAATGCTGCGCACGGGCGAGATCGACTGCGCCATTCTTGCCGAGCCGTTTCCCGATACCGGATTGGCCTCCGCGCCCCTGTACGACGAGCCTTTTCTGGCGGCTGTTCCGATGCCGCATGCGCTCGCTTCGCAGGACAGCGTGACGACTGAGCAGCTCAAAAAGGAAACCATGTTGTTGCTGGGCAATGGCCATTGTTTTCGGGACCATGTGCTCGAAGTCTGCCCCGAATTCGCCCGTTTTTCCAGCGACACCGAGGGCATTCGCAAGAGTTTTGAAGGCTCGTCCCTGGAAACCATCAAACACATGGTGGCCGCAGGCATGGGTATTACCCTGGTGCCGCGTCTGAGCGTGCCTGCCGGCGCACTGGTGGCCAAGACGCGCCGCCATGCGGATTCGTTGGTGAAGTACCTGCCAGTGCAGGATGGCCCTGGTTCAGAACCGCCCTCCCGGCGGGTGGTGCTGGTCTGGCGGCGCAGTTTTACCCGTTACGAGGCGATAGCGGCGCTACGCAACGCCATCTACGCCTGCGAGTTGCCTGGCGTGCTCCGTCTTTCATGACAGAAATGCTCCTAGCCCCCGTAGCTAATGCGTGAGCAGCTCCTGAAGTGATAGCAATTTCCGTGAAATCAAGAATCCCGCTGTACCTCGACCTCATCCGCTGGAATCGCCCTGCGGGTTGGCTGCTGTTGCTGTGGCCCACCCTGAGCGCGTTATGGCTGGCGGCAGGGGGCTTTCCTGGCTGGCATTTGGTATTGGTTTTTACGCTGGGAACTGTTCTGATGCGCAGCGCGGGGTGCTGCATCAATGACGTGGCGGATCGCGAGTTTGATCGGCATGTCAAGCGCACCGCGCAGCGGCCGGTGACCCGTGGCGCCGTGTCTTCGCGCGAGGCACTGGCTGTGGGGGCGGTTCTGTCCTTGGCCGCATTCCTGCTGGTCTTGACCACCAACACTGTGACTGTGGGTTGGTCGTTTGCCGCGTTGGCGGTGACACTGGCCTATCCCTACGCTAAGCGCTTCGTTGCGATGCCGCAAGCGGTTTTGGGAGTTGCATTCAGCTTCGGAATTCCCATGGCGTATGCGGCCGTCCATGCAGAAATTCCTGCGGTGGCTTGGGTTCTGATGGCTGGCAATCTATTTTGGGTTCTGGCTTATGACACCGAATACGCCATGGTTGACCGCGACGACGATTTGCGCATCGGCATGAAGACCTCGGCCATCACCTTGGGGCGCTGGGATGTGCCTGCCGTCATGGCGTTTTATCTGGTGTATTTGTTGATATGGAGCGGTGTGGTAGCCCCACTGCTGTCGTCTGGCTGGTGGTGGGCGGGTGTGTCGGTTGCGAGTGCCCAGATAGTGTGGCACTTTCAGCTGATTCGGCACCGTTCGCGTGATGGGTGCTTCAAGGCGTTTCGCCTGAATCACTGGGTAGGTCTGGCGGTTTTCGCCGGACTCTTTGCGAGTCGGTTGTAGGCGTTGACCCGACAAAAAAAGCCCGACCAGCAAGACTGTCGGGCTTATGCAACGCTCGCAGCAGGCGAGCCTGGGGGTTATTTTTTCAGGCAATCGCTCATGAACTTTTTGCGCTCGTCGCCCTTCATGCCCTTGGCGTCCACATTGCAAGTCTTCATCTTGCTTTGTTGTGTAGCGGGTGCTGCTGGTTTTGCGCTCAGGCACTCCTTCATGAAAGCTTTGCGTTCATCACCTTTTTTGTCGGCGGCTTCTTTGTTGCAGGTGCCCATCTTGGATTGCTGCGCGGTTGGCGCATCGGCAGCGTGGGCCGCACCGAATGACAGGGAGAGGCCCAGGGCCATCAGTGAAAACAGTTTTTTCATGGGTTGTCCTAAAGAGTGGATAAGCGGCAGCAATTGCAGCCATTGAAGAAAATCCTCAACGGGACTCAAGCATACAACGCGTGGGAGGACAAACCGGATGACCGTTGTCGCTGGCCCGTAAAATCCGGTAATGCTGTCTGTAAAAAATGAACTTCTGGAAGCGCTGGCCGCTTCGCTCGAAAAACTTTCGCCTGGCGCTGGCGCCAAGGCCGCGTTTGAATCGCCCAAAGTGGCTGCCCACGGAGATTTAGCCACCACGGCAGCCATGCAACTGGCCAAGCCGCTCAAACTCAATCCGCGGCAGTTGGCTGAAACGCTGTGTACGGAGTTATTGAGCCAGGGTGCGTTTTCGCGCTGGGTGCAGGACGTCGAGATTGCCGGCCCCGGGTTTATCAACATCCGGCTCAAACCCGAGAGCAAACAGCAGGTCGTGCGCGAGGTGCTGGCGCAAGGCGCGCGATTTGGCGACCAGGCCAGCAACGGCCAGCGCATTTTGGTGGAGTTTGTGTCGGCCAACCCGACCGGACCGCTGCACGTGGGTCACGGCCGCCAGGCGGCTTTGGGTGATGCTATCTGCAACCTGTTTGCAACCCAGGGCTGGCAGGTGCACCGCGAGTTTTATTACAACGACGCGGGCGTACAAATCCAGACGCTAGCCAACAGCACGCAACTGCGTGCCAAAGGATTCAAGCCCGGTGACGACTGCTGGCCCGTTGACCCGGAGAACCCCCTGAGCAAGGCGTTCTACAACGGGGATTACATCCAGGATATTGCCGACGACTTTCTCGCGCGCAAGACGGTCGCAGCCGATGATCGCAGCTTCACTGCCAGTGGCGATGTGGAAGATATGGAGTCCATTCGCAATTTTGCGGTGGCTTACCTGCGCCGTGAGCAGGACAAGGATTTGCAAGCCTTCAACCTGAAGTTCGACGAGTATTACCTGGAATCGAGCCTGTACACCAGCGGTCGTGTTGACCAGACGGTGAGCAAGCTGGTGGCCAACGGCAAGACGTATGAAAAAGACGGCGCGCTGTGGCTCAATTCCACTGACTATGGCGACGACAAGGACCGTGTCATGCGCAAGCAGGATGGCAGCTACACCTACTTTGTACCCGATGTGGCATACCACATAGCCAAGTGGGAGCGCGGCTTCACCAAGGTCGTGAATATTCAGGGCACCGACCACCACGGGACCATTGCACGCGTGCGTGCCGGCTTGCAGGCAGCCAGTGTAGGCATTCCAATAGGCTACCCCGATTACGTGCTGCACACCATGGTGCGGGTGGTAAAGGGCGGTGAAGAGGTCAAAATTTCCAAACGCGCCGGCAGCTATGTGACCCTGCGCGACCTGATCGAGTGGACCAACAAGGATGCCGTACGCTTCTTTCTACTAAGCCGCAAGCCCGACACGGAGTACACCTTTGACGTGGACTTGGCCGTGGCCAAGAACAACGACAACCCGGTTTACTACGTGCAGTATGCCCATGCCCGTATTTGCTCGGTGTTAAGCACTTGGGGTGGCGATGTGGCCAGTTTGCAGAGCGTGGACTTGTCCGCTCTGCACAGTCCGCAAGCCCAAGCCTTGATGCTGCTGCTGGCGAAGTACCCTGAGATGCTGACCGCCGCCGCTGCTGACGAAGCGCCGCACGACGTGACCTTTTATCTGCGCGAACTCGCAGCGTGCTACCACAGCTACTACGATGCCGAGCGCATTCTGGTGGATGAAGAGGCCATCAAACTCGCTCGCCTTGCCCTTGTCGCCGCGACGGCTCAGGTGTTGCACAATGGCTTGGCAGTGCTGGGTGTGAGCGCTCCGCAAAAAATGTAATGCCCTCAACTGAATAAAAAGGAAGTGCATGAAAAAGCAGCATGGCGGAACCATCTTGGGGTTCATCATAGGCGTGGTGGTCGGTTTGGCTGCGGCGCTGGTTGTGGCGGTGTACGTCACCAAAGTGCCAGTTCCCTTCATGAACAAGGGGCAGAGTCGATCTGCCGATCAGGATGAGGCTGAGGCCAAGAAGAACAAGGATTGGGATCCCAATGCGCCTTTGTATGGCAAAAACCCGGCTAAAGCAGCCGCAGCAGCGTCGGCTCCCGTAGCGGTTGCCAGTACTGCTGCGGGCACGGCAAAAGCTGCCGAGTCCACCAAGACCGACGCCAAGGCGGGCGCTAAACCTGATGGCAAGGCGGAGGCCAAACCGGCGGTGTCAGCAGACCCGCTGGGTGATCTGGCCAAGGCGAAGTCTGCGCAAACATCCAGTGAACCGTTTATCTTCTACGTGCAGTTGGGTGCCTACCGCACCGTTGAAGACGCCGAAAGCCAGCGGGCTAAATTGTCCTTGAGCGGAATTGAAACCAAGATTACAGAGCGTGAGCAGTCTGGGCGGGCCGTGTTCCGTGTGCGTGTGGGGCCGTTTGACAGCAAGGAAGATGCTGAACGCAATAAGGAAAAGCTGGACAAGGCCGGCATGGAAACATCGTTGGTGCGAGTGCAACGATAAAACCCGGTTCGGGAACTTTGCCTCCCGGTAGTGATCACAGACACACTTTTGGAGTTTTTTTGCATGAATATGAAACGTCGTGAATTTTCTCAGGCAGCCGTGGGCGCTGCATTGGCCTCCTCGTCATTGCTGCCGGCGGCGGCGTATGCGCAGGCTAAAAAACCGGTGGCGGGCAAGGACTTCCACATTCTGGACGCAAAGGCGCCGGTGGAAGCGCCAGCAGGAAAAGTCGAGGTGGTGGAGTTTTTTTGGTACAGCTGCCCCCACTGCAATGTTTTTGAACCCACGTTGGCGAGTTGGGTCAAGAACGTTCCAAAGGACATTGCCTTCAAACGCTCCCATGTGGCGTTCAATGATAGTTTTGTTCCCCAGCAGCGCCTGTTTTTGGCGTTAGAGGCAATGGGGCTGCTTGAGAAATTGCATGCCAAAGTGTTTGCTGCCATTCATGCTGAGAAACTCAATTTGGCCAAGGGTGAGGCTATCACCGACTGGGTTGTCAAGCAGGGAGTGGATAAAACCAAATTTTTGGAGCAATACAACTCGTTTTCCGTGTCCACCAAGGCCACGCGATCGACCCAATTGCAGAACGCCTATCGGGTGGAAGGCGTGCCAGCCTTGGGCATCGCTGGGCGGTTTTATACAGATGGGTCGATGGCAGGCAGCATGGAGCGCGCCCTGGAGGTTACCGAATTCCTCGTCGCCGAGGTCAGAGCAGGCCGCTAGATCGGTTTGAAACGGGCACCATTGGCCCGTTTCGTCAGCTTAGCCTTTGTTCTTGTTTTTGCCCTTACCGGCGCGTTTTGATTTTCCGTCTGCATCTTTTTCGGCATCTGCAGCAGGCGTTTCGCTTTTAGAGACCTTGCGTGCTTTTTTTGACAAGGATTGCTCGCCCTTCGGGGCGCGCCCATCCAGTTCGGCTTCGACCCGCTCGCACAGCGTGCGCAAAATTTTGACGCGGGCATAGTTTTTGTCGTTGGCCTCGACCAGGGTCCAGGGTGCATTGCCGGTGCTGGTGCGCTCCACCATGTCGCAAATGGCCTGCTGGTAAGCGTCCCACTTCTCGCGGTTGCGCCAGTCTTCCTGCGTGATCTTGAATCGTTTGAAGGCGATCTGCTCGCGCGCCTTGAAACGCTTTAGTTGCTCCTGTTGGCTGATCTGTAGCCAGAATTTCACCACGATGACGCCAGAGTCGGCCAGTTCGTGTTCAAAGTCGTTGATCTCGGTGTAGGCGCGCAGCCAATCGTTCTCTGCGCAAAACCCTTCTACCCGCTCCACCAGCACCCGGCCATACCAGGTTCGGTCAAATATCGCTACCTGACCGGTGCGCGGAATATGGCGCCAGAAGCGCCACAGGTACGGCTGAGCCCGTTCCTCTTCCGTCGGGGCCGCCACCGGAATCACCTGGTATTGCCGCGCATCGAGTGCTGCCCCAATGCGCCGGATGGCGCCGCCCTTGCCGGCAGCGTCGGCCCCTTCAAAAGCGCACAGCAGCGACCGCCCTTTGAACCGGGGGTCGCGTAGCAGTTCGGCAAGCCGACCTTGCCAGCGCGATAGCTCGTCCTCATAAGCTTTATCGGCCAGGCGCAGGTTGAGGTCGAGTTCGGACAGGACGGTGCGGCCATCGGTGTTGACCCGTACCATGGGAGCTACTGGCGACTCCTGTTTGTCGGTGCTGGCCAGCTTCTTCTGCAAAGCCTGCAACAGAATTTGCCCGACCGTCAGTGAGCGGTAGCGGTCGTCAGTGCCTTCCACCACCACCCAGGGCGCCCAGGGCGTGTTCGTCAGGCGCAGCAAGTGACCGGCCACATCCTGCAGTTTGTCGTAGGTCTTGAGCCGGTCCCAGTTCCATTGGGTGACCCTCCATGCGGTGCGCGGGTCTTTTTCCAGCGCCTTGAGTCGCTTGACCTGGCCCTCTTTGGTCAGATGAAACCAGAATTTCAGTACCAGGGCCCCTTCATTGACCAGCATGGCCTCAAAGCGGTTGATCTGGTCCGCCTGGGCGTCGAGTTCTTTGAGGGAAACCTCCTCCAGAATGCGCTGGCGAATTGGGTCCGAGTACCACGATCCGGCAAATATGCCGACACGTCCCTTTGGCGGAAGGGAGCGCCAGTAGCGCCACATGGGCGGGCGCTCCCGTTCTTCATCACTGGCCATGGAAAATGCCAGGGTGGAAATGAAGCGCGGGTCCATCCACTCATACAGCACGTTGATGGTTTCGCCTTTTCCGGCGCCGTCTTGCCCGCTGATCAGCACCACCACCGGAATTTTCTTGTTTTCTTGCAGGTTGACCTGCGCTTCCAGTAGCGCCGCACGCAGTGCAGGCACTGCTGCCTTGTAGGTTGATTTGTCAATCTTGTGGCCAATTTCTGCGGATTCAAACATAGGGGGACTCCGTTGTATAGGGTGCTAGCAGGTGACGCGCTCAGACGATCGATGGAAATTTGCCGCTGGCGAACAAACGCCGGGTCGTGGCCACCACAATGAATACGTCCTGCGAGGTGAGCTCGGGGAAATGTTCCTTCAGCGTTTGGTAGGCCAAGTGATCATGGGATTGCCCTTCCCATTGGTTGGCGCCATCAAAAAAAGGTCGCAAGGCCTCGCAGGCGGCGGGGAAAATGGAGCGCAACGGCAAGTTGGTGCGGCGCTCGCCAATGGCAGTGGGTTCAGACATGGAAACTCTCCTTAGGCCGACAAGCCACTTCAGGCGCCAACGGGCGCGGCACCCTCAACTGTAGGTTTTCAACTCATTCTAGGGGTCCCGGCTTGCATGACTTTGCTTTGTCGCAAACAAATGTGAGGCTGGAGGCGCGGCGGTTGGGGCAAAACAGAAATTTGACTGCACCCGCGAGGGGGCAAGCTGCTGTGCGCTCGGTACAATGGGCTTCGTGCTGTCTGAGCAAGTTTCGTGCCTTATGAAAAAACCATTCCTAGCCCTGCTTTTGCTATTGGTCGCGTCTGCGATGGCACTTCCATCCCGTGCCGAAAAGGCTGATCGCAACAAGCCCATGAACATCGAAGCCGATACGTTGCGCTATGACGATGTCAAGCAGGTTAGCGTATTCAGTGGCAATGTGGTTTTGACCAAGGGCAGCATCGTCATCCGCGCCTCGCAGATTGATGTGCGCCAGGACCCCGACGGCTACCAATTCGGCACCATCACCGGGGCCGCTGACAAACCCGCTTTCTTTCGGCAAAAGCGCGAAGCCATGGACGAGTTTATTGAAGGCGAGAGTGAATTGATTGAATATGACGGGCGGGCCGATACTGTCAAATTCGTTCGCAACGCCCTGTTGCGCCGTTTGCGTGGGGCGGCCTTGGCCGATGAAATTTCGGGCGGCCTGATCGTCTATGAAAACCTGACCGACACATTCCGTGTGGACGGCAACGCTATCAAAGGTGCCGCTTCCGGACCGGGCAACCGTGTCCGTGCGATGCTGACGCCCAAGGCAGAGGGAGCTGCGTCCGCGCCTAAAGTTGGGGCGGCGGCACTTCCAGGCCCGGCGCTGCGTCCTACAACGACGCTGGGGAGTGCACCCAAGTGAGCGAAACCGTGGAGGGAGCGCCCGATACGACTATCGGGCGGCTTGAAGTCAGCCATATCCAGAAGGCCTATGGCAAGCGACAGGTGGTCAAAGACGTGTCCCTCACCGTGCGTACCGGCGAGGTGGTCGGCCTGCTAGGGCCTAACGGTGCCGGCAAGACCACGTCTTTTTACATCATCGTCGGCCTGGTTCGCGCGAGCGCGGGCGACATCACTATCGACGGCCATTCCATTGAACATATGCCCATCCACCGCCGAGCGCGGCTGGGGCTGGGTTACTTGCCCCAAGAGGCTTCCATCTTTCGCAAGCTCAACGTGGAAGACAACGTGCGGGCCGTTCTGGAGTTGCAACTCGACGATGCGGGTCAGCCGCTTGCCAGTGCGGAAATCGAGCTGCGCTTGACCGCCTTGTTGCAAGACCTTCGGGTGGAGCATTTGCGACAGTCGCCTGCGCTGGCGCTTTCAGGGGGCGAGCGGCGTCGGGTAGAGATTGCGCGCGCGCTGGCCACCCGGCCCCGTTTCATTCTGCTGGATGAGCCCTTTGCCGGTATTGACCCGATTGCCGTCATCGAGATCCAGCGCATCATCAATTTCCTCAAGTCACGGGACATTGGCGTGCTGATTACCGACCATAACGTGCGCGAGACGCTGGGCATTTGCGACCACGCCTACATCATCAGCGACGGTACGGTGCTGGCCGAAGGAACCCCGGCGGAGATTGTGAACAACGCCGATGTGCGCCGGGTGTACCTCGGCGAGCACTTTAAGATGTAGATGAAACAAGGTCTTTCACTACGCGTCTCGCAGCACCTGGCGCTCACGCCACAGTTGCAACAGTCCATTCGCCTATTGCAACTTTCCACGCTGGAGCTCAGCCAGGAGGTAGAGCAGATGCTGGACGAAAACCCGTTTCTGGAACTGACCCAGGACGAGGCGCCGCGCGAAGAATTTGGACTGCTCCAGTCCGATACCCCGGTTAGCGAAGGCGAACGGGAAATGGAGTTTGCTCCTAATTCAGTAGCTGACTACGCAGATTCTGCGGGGTCTAGCGGCCAAAAAGAGGAAGAGGTTACGCCGCTCACCGGATCCGACGAACCCAGTTGGGATGGCGATGGCACGACCGAACTGGTGCCTGACGACGGCGAGTGGGGCCTTGAGGCAAAAGCCCGTACCAACAATCTGGGCGATGGAGACGACACCGATTCCACTGAGTTGGCACGCGCACAGGAGTCACTGCAATCCCATCTGCACCGCCAGGCCCTCAGCCTGCGCTTGAGCGAGACCGACGCCAGCGCGCTGCGCTTTCTGATCGAATCGCTCAACGATGATGGCTACCTGGAAGATCCGCTGGACGAACTGGCTCGCGGACTTGCAGGGGGCGACGAAGAACAGGTGGAGGACTTGGTGCACCACTTCACGGTTGCGCTGGGCTTGTTGCAAAGCCTGGAGCCCGCAGGCGTGGGCGCGCGCAACCTGGGAGAGTGCCTGCGGCTGCAACTACGTGCCAGGCTGGATGACGCGCTGAACACGCCCGGCCCCGAACGTGCCACGCTGCTGGCCTTGGCCCTGCGTATGTGTTCCCAGCCGATGGACCTGCTGGCCCGCCGGGATGTGAAGACTTTTGTGCAGCGTTGCGGTGGCTCGGACGCCCAGACGAGGGAAGCAATCGCTTTGATCGCACGGTTGGAACCCAAACCAGGACGGCGCTTTGTGGATGTGGAGCGCAACATCGTGGTACCTGATGTGCTGGTGCTGCCCGCGGGCAAGACCCGCATCGGCGCGACACCGCAGTTCCGCGTCATGCTTAACCCGGATGTCATGCCCAAGCTGCGTGTGCACGACATCTATGCCAATGTGCTGCGCAACCACCGGGGCGGTGGCAGGGACAGTGCCAGTTACGCCGGTCTGCAGCAGCGCCTGCAGGAGGCGCGCTGGTTCATCAAGAACATCCAGCAGCGCTTTGACACGATCCTGCGGGTTAGCACCGCCATTGTGGAGCGGCAAAAGAGTTTCTTCACCCACGGTGAGTTGGCCATGCGCCCCCTCGTCTTGCGTGAGATCGCCGATGAGCTGGGCCTGCATGAGTCGACCATCAGCCGTGTCACCACCGCCAAGTACATGGCCACGCCGTTTGGCACCTTTGAGTTGAAGTATTTCTTTGGCTCGGGGCTGGGCACCGAGTCGGGCGGTAATGCGTCCAGCACCGCGGTGCGCGCCTTGATCAAGCAGTTCATCGGTGCCGAGAGCAACGCCAAACCCCTGAGCGACAACCAGCTATCCGAAATGCTGAAAGAGCAGGGCATTGAATGCGCCCGGCGCACCGTAGCCAAATACCGCGAGGGGCTGAAGATTGCCCCAGCGTCACTAAGAAAAGCATTGTGAACCAACTGCAAATTTTTCTCCCCTGCGCCGCCGGCGTGGAAGACCTGCTGGCCGCCGAGGTGCATGACCTCACCGGCTTGATGGGCCAGGACCTGCTGACCCGCCGTGGTGGTGTGATGGCACGGGCCTCCTGGCGCGACGCCATGCGACTGAACTTGCACAGCCGTCTGGCGCAGCGCGTGCTGGTACAACTGTCCTACACCGACTACCGCAATGAGCAAGACCTCTACCGCGCAGCCAGTGAGGTGGCGTGGGAAATCTGGTTCACGCCCAAGCAAAGCATCAAGGTGGAAGTCACGGCGCAGCACAGTCCACTCACTTCTCTGAACTTTGCCGCGCTCAAGATCAAGGACGCCGTGTGCGACCGTTTTCGCGACAAGGCCCACGGCGTGCGCCCCGATGTGAACACCCAGTGGCCCGATGTGCGCATCTACGCGCACCTGACCACCGATACCTGCTCGCTCTACATTGACACCTCGGGCGAGCCCCTGTTCAAGCGCGGCTGGCGCGAAGACAAGGGTGAGGCCCCGCTGAAAGAGACGCTGGCCGCGGCCATGATTGCCGCCTGTGGGTGGGCCGACGGCGACGACGACCTGCTGCCCCTGTATGACCCCTGCTGCGGCAGCGGCACCATCGCCATTGAGGCCGCGCAGATCGCATGCAACATCGCGCCGGGTTCACTGCGCCACTTTGCCTTTGAGAAGTATTTGCCGTTTCAGGGCCATGTTTGGTCCGTCATCAAACAGGAAGCCGCTGACGCCGTGGTCAAGCCGCAAGCCGGCCAGAAGGCTATGATTTACGGCAGCGATGTGGCCCACCGCATGGTCGACTTTGCCCAACGCAATGCCGAGCGTGCTGGGGTGGCCGACGTGATCGAGTTTCGGGGTGGCGACGCCTTGCAGCGTATGCCGCCCAGTGATGTGCCCGGCGTGATGCTGCTCAATCCACCGTATGGTGAGCGCATCGCGGTGGCCGGTGTGGCGGGCGCTGCGCACGAAGCCCGAGCTGGCGCCCGCGAACTGGCCCAGACCGAAGATGGCGGTGAATTCTTCAGCCAGTTGGCCACCCACTGGAAGAAAAACTACAGCGGCTGGACCGGCTGGATTCTCACCCCCGACCTCAAATTGCCCAGCAAGATGCGCCTGAAAGAGTCGCGACGCGTGCCGATGTGGAACGGTCCCATTGAATGCCGCATGTTCCGTTTTGATATGGTCAAAGGAACGGCCCGAAAAAATGGGGTCGGATCACCGACAGCGTAGCGGACGTGTGCTCTGACCCCATTTTTTCGGAGGCGACCGCAGGTTGCCGCAAAGTTGTCCTCGACACCAACATCGTCCTGGATGTTTTTGTCTTTAACGACCCTACGACCGCGCCACTGCTGGCGGGTTTGAAGTCTGGCACGCTGCACTGGCTTGCCACCCAACCCATGCGCGACGAATTGGAGCGGGTGCTGGCCTATCCGAAAATCGTCAAACGACTGGCGGACCACCAGTTGGAGGCTGACATGGTGCTGGCACAATTCGACGCGCTGGCGCAATTGCAACCGGTTGCCGGCAAAGCGGCTGTCACTTGCAAGGACCCGGACGACCAGAAGTTCATTGACCTGGCCGTTGCCCATAAAACCCTGCTGCTGAGCAAGGATCAGGCGGTTCTCTGTATGGCAAAGCGGCTTCTAGCCCTCGCTGTTACTGCGCAAGCAGCTATCAAATAGGTAGCAAATTAGTCCAGTGGCTGCAGCAGGTCAAAATGCTGCCCACCTCCAATCACCCAAAAAATCAGGCATTGCCATGAATCCACTACCCCCCATTCCCAAATCCACCCGTTCCTCGGTATCCGTGGCACCAGTGGCCATTGACGATCTGCCCGAAGCGGTCACTGCTGAACAATTCGACGAGATCGACGCCATCCTGGACGATCTGCGCACCCGCTACGACGAGACCCCGCAGTGGGAGTTTTGTGAAGGCTTTCTGGCGGCGCTGGTGTGCTGCCGCCGCCCGATTGCCCAGCCTGAATACCTGGATGTGTTGTTGGGCATCGGCGATGGAATCGATTCGCCTTCGGTGGTGAGCGAAGGCGACAGCGCGGACGATGGTGGTGGCTCTTTCGCCGATACCGCGCAGCGCGAACGTTTTTTGCAAATCTGGGACCAGCGCTACGCCGAGGTGCTGGCCGCGCTGGATACACCCATCGAATCGCTGGAGGACGATGCGGCCTACCACCCGGAGGTGATGGACGTGCGCGGTGCGATGGCCAGCTTGCCAGAGGCAGAGCGTGCCGAGTTGTCGGATGAGCCGCTACCGGCTTTTGCCCAGGTGTGGGCCTTGGGGTATATGTATGCGGTAGAGGCATGGCCCGAAGAGTGGGTGGAGCCCAGCGACAAGAAGGCCGCCAAGTGGCATGACGTGGCGCTACAGGCCATTGTGGCGCTGACCGAAGACGATGACGGCGAGCCGGAATTGTCACCGTTCAGCGAAGATGGCCCGCCTTCGATGAGCCGTGCGCGTCTGGATGCGTTTGCCGATGCCGTTTGGTCAGTCTATGACTTACGCGAAATCTGGCGTGGCATCGGGCCGCGGGTAGAAACACTGCGCCGCGCGGATGTACCGGGTCGCAATGACCCTTGCCATTGCGGTAGCGGCAAAAAATACAAGAAATGCCACGGCGTCTGAAGGTGGGTGCAGAGCATATGCCAGAGCGCACATGATTGTGGAATCAAAGCTACAGCTATTCCATCGTCACGTTACGATGTGCTTTAGCCTATTGGCAAATCGAGTACCGGATTTTGGAGAATTGATATGAGTGTGTCTTCCTGGACCGTGCGTGCGCGGTTGATCGTTGGTTTTGGCATCGTCTGCGCGATGTTATTGGTCATTATGGGGATTGGCCTGTTTTCCATGAGCCGTATCGAGTCCGGTTTGATTGAAGTGGTCGATCAACACGTTCCCAAAATGGGTGCAGCCAACACCGTGGCATCCAAGATCGACGCGATTGCGATAGCCCTTCGCAACATGATGCTCACGCAGGACCTGACGGACCGGAACAAGCAAATCGAGATCATCAAGGAATCACGCACGGTGGTGGTCAAAAATATCGAGTTGCTGGAGACGTTGATCACGTTGCCCAGGGGTAAAGAGTTGCTGCAGGAGATCAAGACCCAAAGGGCAAGGTACCTGGCCGGACAGGAGGCGCTGATTGCGTTGACCATGGCCGACAAGAAAGAAGAATCCATGGAGTACCTGAGCAGGGAATTGCGCCCGGTACTGGGGGCGTTTAAGGGCTCGGTTTCTGCGTTGATTGCGCTACAGGTGGAGTTGATGGAGTCCACTGCCACAGCGGCACGAGAGGACTACAAAACTGCGCGGACCCTGATGCTGGTTCTGGGCCTGTTTTCACTGGCTCTTGCCGCGGGTATTGGTGCGCTGATTACGCGCGGCCTGCTCAAGGATCTGGGCGGTGAGCCGGGTGAAGCGGCTGACCTGGCACGTGCGGTCGCGCAGGGCGACTTTACACACACGGTGACTGTTAAGGCGGGCGATACGCAGAGCATGATGGCCAATCTGGGTGCCATGCAAGTGAGCCTGGCCGGCATTGTCACGACCGTGCGCCAAGGGTCCGAAGGCGTGGCAACTGCCAGCGCCGAGAT
>JBAWYQ010000077.1:0-16661 GCA_037143475.1 Burkholderiales bacterium
GCCATGCGAACCTTTGATACCGACGCCCTGGAATGCCTGGCAGCCATTGTTGAGGAGGGCGGTTTTGAGCGGGCTGCGGTGCGCTTGTCGGTAACGCAGTCGGCCGTGTCGCAGCGCCTGCGTGCGTTGGAGGCTCAGGTCGGTACCGTGCTGCTGGTGCGCAGTCGGCCGGTCAAGCCAACTTCGGCTGGGCGACTGCTGATTAAGCACGCCATGCAAATGCGCTTGCTGCGGGCAGACCTGGAAACTGATTTGCGGGACCTGACCCCCGGTGCCGGCGCGCTGCGTGAAGAAGATCGCATCTCGATTGCCATCAACGCTGACAGCATTTCCACTTGGGCGCTCCCTGCGCTTGGCCCGCTGGTGAGCGAGGGGTTGCCGCTGGAAATCATCACCGACGATCAGGATTTCACCCACGAATGGCTGCGCGAAGGCCAAGTGCTGGGTTGTGTGACCACGCTCAAACAGGCCTTGCGCGGCTGCAAGGTTTTGCCGCTGGGCGTCATGCATTACGTGGCAGTGGCCAGCGCCGCGTATGCGAGCGCTAACTGTCCTCAGGGGCTGACGCCCCACAACTTCCGCCAGATTCCTTTTATTGCGTTTAACCGCAAGGATGATTTGCAGACCGAATTCGTCAGCCGGGCTTGCGGCTTGCGCAGGGTGTCATTGAGCCAGCGCTTCGTGCCCAGCTCGGAGGGGCAGGTCAGCGCGGTTCTGGCGGGCTGGGGTGCCAGCGTGTTGCCCGAGTTGCAGGTGCATGGCCTGTTAGCCAGCGGCGAATTGATCAACCTGGCGCCTAACACCACGCTGCCCGTGAACCTGTACTGGCATTGCTGGAACCTGGACTCAGTGGTCATTGACCGGCTGACGGAGGCGCTGTCCGCTGCTGCCAGTGTGGCTTTGAAAACGACACGGTCATAACAAATTATCGTTTCAATTTGCTATTGAATGAATAGCTAGTCACGCATATTCTACGGGGTCTAGGAGCGTATTTCTATCAAACACTGTGGCTGAAATGCAGCCTGCTCGTTCTTGCGGGCATAGCCCAATGGATTGGCCACCACGCGGCAGCCGTTGTGCAGGTAGTCGCTGGGCGCGTGCAAGTGACCGTGCAGCCAGCACTGGGCCAGGGGCAGGAAGTCGTCCATGGCGTTGCAGAAACCCGCCGTTCCCGGTGTGAGTCCATAGCGCGGGTCCGCACTGTGCAGGCTGGGCGCAAAGTGCGTGACAGCCACTGTCGGTCCGGCGAAGGGCTGGGTCAGCGCATCGTGTAACCAAGTCTGGCAGAGCAGGGCCTGCTCGCGCACGCCTCCAGCCAGCCAGGGTTCGCCGTGGCGCACCGTCTGCGTTTTTCGCAAGTAATAGTTGGCTGCGCGAAAGGCCTTTTCTCGTGCTTTGAGCTGCTGGGTAAGCGGGCTGACCGCTGCTTGGCTCCGTGAGGCTTGTGTGATGGCGTCGCCAGTCGGCCCCAAGGCGTCAAAGTCCGACCACAAGGTGGTCCCTACAAACCGCACCCCATTCATCACTACGCTTTCGCGCTCCAGCCATATCATTCCCAATCGCTGGCAGGTTTCACGCAAGCGCGCGTGCGCGAGGTCGAAGTCCAAGCCATCGTATTCATGGTTGCCCGGGACAAACAGCACCGGCGTAGGCCATCCGGCCAGTGGGGAAAATCGGCCCAGACCAAAGTCGGTGTCCAGCAGTTGCGAACCTGGCTGGTATGAGCCGATATCGCCCGCCAGCACCAATACGTCGGCGCCCGGGGCAGGTTGGGCGACCCAATGGGGGTGTGCCTCCAGGTGCAAATCCGAGATGAGTTGAATCTTCATCGTGATCCAAATGCCTTAGCGGCCAGTGACACGACCTGTGTACGTAGCCAAGTATGGGCGCTGGAAGTGTCCTGGCGCTGATGCCACAGGGCGTCGACCTGGATGATGGGTGGTACGAAGGGCAGCTCACGCAACACGAACTGGTCGGCAAAACCGGTCACATTGACAAAGTGACGGGGAAGGACGGTTAACAAATCCGAGTGCGCCACGATCTTGCCGGCCGTGAAAAACTGGTTGACGGTCAGCACAACGCGCCGGCTGCGACCCATGGCACTCAGCGCTTGATCGATGAAACCGTAGGCGCGCCCCGAGAAGCTCACCAGCATGTGACGGGCATCGCAATAGCGCTTGAGTGTCAAGGGCCCCTTGGCCAGAGGGTGCCCCTTGCGCATGACGCATACATACTCGCCCTGAAACAGGCGGTGGTGCAGGAATGAAACCGCCTCGCCCGCCTGGGCCCGCGCAGTCAGATCGGCCATGACGGCCGGGAAATTTCCGATGGCCAAATCCGCGTGGCCATCGTCGAGCATTCGGCGCGGGTCACGCGTGGTGAGAGGCACCACGCGCAGCGATACATCGGGGGCTTGCGCGGTGATCAGTTCGACCAAAGGCGGCATCAACTCTGCGGCGGTGGCGTCCGCCATGGTCAGAACAAAGGTTGTGGTCGCTCGGACGGGGTCAAACACATTGGGTGCCAACGCATTCTGCAGCCGCTGCAAGACATCACGCACCGCGGGCCACAGTTCCTGCGCCCGGGTGGTGGGTTCCAGTGCCCGTCCTTTGCGCACCAGCAGTTCATCTCCCAGAGCATCGCGCAGGCGACGAAGCGAGTTGCTGACGGCTGGCTGGGTTATCGATAGAAGGTGGGCTGCACGGGTCAGGCTGCGTTCAGCCATCACCACGTCAAATACCTTGAGTAGATTCAGGTCCAGCGTGCGCAGAGTTGTCAGTGCCATACTGAATCATAAACCTTGTGAATGAATGGCATCACTAACATAAAGTTGAACAACATTAGTAAAAACCCTAATATTGACCTATGTTAATTAGAGAACCGTCTTCCATTCAACCGTCCAAGGAGCTTTCCATGGCCCGTTCCATTCACCCTTATTTCGTGCCCCGTGCGGCGCAAACCGATGGCTTTGACCGTCCCTTGGGTCTGCCCAGTCGCAAGCGTCGTTTGAACCGTTCACGCTCCTTGGCCGGCATGCTGCTGGCTGCGGTCGTCACCGCCTTGATGGTGGTTGCTGACCAGCTGATCGATACGTGGGCCGACGGCCACTTGCTGGTCGTTTGGGTCGCATTGTGGACGGTGGCCTTTACCGCGCTGGCGCTGCTGGCACCGCCATTGCGCCAACTGACCGATTCCGGTGCAGCATGGCTCACTCGCGGCGCTGCTGCTCGCGCCCAGAAACGCGCTGACAATGAATTGTGGGCCCTGGCCCAGCAGGACCATCGCTTTATGTGCGACCTGCAGGTTGCCAGTATGCGTAACGAATCTCAGCTCTGAGAACCGCTGAAACCGACCAACAAAAAAGCCACCGGATTCCGGTGGCTTTTTTTATGCGAGGGCCAATCAGGCCGTCAGGCTCTGTTCCAGCTTGGCTTTGGTCTCCACCAGTTGCTTGGGCAAGTGGTAGGCCAGTTGGGCAAATAGTTCGTCATGCAGGGCAAATTCCTGTTTCCACGCGGCCTTGTCCAGGCTGGTGACGCTGTCGAATTGGGCCTGGCTGAAGTCAAGGCCCGTCCAGTTGATCTCTGAATAGGATGGGCTCACGCCGAAACCATTTTCCAAACCCTTTGCCGTACCTTCCAGGCGGTCAATCATCCACTTGAGCACGCGCATGTTCTCGCCATAGCCAGGCCAGACGAATTTGCCATCGTCTCCCTTGCGGAACCAGTTGACGCAGTAGATGTTGGGCAGCGTGCCACCGGACTCCTCGAGCTTGTGCTCCATGTCGAGCCAATGCTGGAAGTAGTCGCTCATGTTGTAGCCGCAGAACGGCAGCATGGCGAACGGGTCGCGGCGCACCACACCCATTTGGCCCACAGCAGCAGCGGTGGTCTCGGAGCCCATCGTGGCCGCCATGTAAACACCTTCCATCCAGGTACGGGCTTCGGTGACCAATGGCACAGTGGTCGAGCGGCGGCCACCGAAAATGAACGCGTCAATTGCGACGCCTGCGGGGTTGTCCCACTCTGGGTCGAGCGCCGGGTTGTTGCCCGCAGCCACGGTGAAGCGTGAGTTGGGGTGAGCCGCTTTAGCGCCAGTCTGTTTGGCGATTTCGGGTGTCCAGTCATTGCCTTGCCAATCGATCAGGTGCGCAGGAACACCTCCGCCGTCTTTTTCCATGCCTTCCCACCACACGTCGCCGTCATCGGTGAGTGCAACGTTGGTGTAAATCACGTTCTTGTCCAGACTGGCCATGCAGTTCGGGTTGGTGTGGAAATTGGTGCCAGGCGCCACACCAAAATAGCCGGCTTCGGGGTTGATGGCGTACATCTTGCCGTCTGCATGGGGTTTGATCCAGGCGATGTCGTCACCGATGGTGGTGACCTTCCATCCGGCAAAACCGGCTTCGGGTGGTACCAGCATGGAGAAATTGGTCTTGCCGCAAGCGCTGGGGAAGGCCGCTGCGACGTGGTACTTTTTGCCAGCCGGATTGGTGACGCCCAGGATCAGCATGTGCTCAGCCAGCCAACCCTGGTCGCGGCCCATGTTGGAGGCAATGCGCAGCGCAAAACACTTCTTGCCCAGCAGAGCATTGCCACCGTAGCCAGAGCCGTAAGACCAGATCTCGCGGGTCTCTGGGTAATGCACGATGTACTTGGTCTTGTTGCATGGCCACTTCACGTCGGCTTGTCCAGTGGACAAGGGAGCCGCCACGGTGTGTACACATGGCACGAATGCGCCGTCCACGCCCAATACGTCGTACACGGCCTTGCCCATGCGGGTCATGATCTTCTGGTTGACCGCAACATAGGCGCTGTCAGACAGTTCAATGCCGATATGGGCGATATGCGAGCCCAAAGGGCCCATGGAGAACGGCACCACATACATGGTGCGGCCAGCCATGCAGCCGTCGAATAGTGCTTTTTCGCCATCCTTGCCGGTTTGCAGAAGGGTGCGCATATCGGCGGGGGCCATCCAGTTGTTGGTCGGGCCGGCGTTCTCTTTTTTCTCGCTGCAGATGTAGGTACGGTCTTCCACGCGGGCCACATCGCTGGGGTCAGAACAGGCCAGAAAACTGTTGGGCCGCTTGGTTTCGTTGAGTTTTTTGAAGGTGCCGGCGTCGACCAGTTGCTGGCACAGTCGCTGGTATTCTTCGTCGGAACCGTCACACCAGTAAATGGCAGCGGGTTTGGTCAGTGCTGCCATGTCGGCCACCCAGGCAATCAGCTTGGGGTTCTTGACGTAGCTCGGGGCGTTGAGGCTCAGGCCCTGCATCACGGGTGCGTTCATATATTAGCTCCTAGTTTGAAAATCGTCTTTTCAAAGTGAAAGCAACGCTTCGACTTTGAGAAAACGTTTTCCAGGCAAACTTTGGATGCAGGCACCCAGAAACTTCACGCGGATAACTTGGGCAGGACCAATATTTTAAGAACGGGTACCCGGGTTACATACGGATTACCTGCAAATATTATGCAAAACCTGCATGGCTTTATGCATTCGGGTAATCTGACTCAGGCCATGGCTATCTAGCCCAACTGCGCATCAAAACCAGCTGAGCCCAAAACGGCCAGCACCTCCTGGACATGGGCGTGGCCACGTGTCTGCACCACCAGCTCGACTTCGGCATTTTGGGCTGATAGCGTGGTGAATGCACGTTGGTGGTGGACTTCCTCTATATTGGCGCCCGTTTCGGCCACCATAGCAGTAATCCGCGCCAGCGAACCTGGTACATCGCGCACGCCTACCCGGATGCGGGCTAGACGCCCGGCTCGCACCATGCCCCGTTCGATGATGGCGGCAAGCAGCAGCGGATCGATATTGCCCCCGCACAGCACCAAGCCCACGCGCTTGCCCTTGAATCGATCCGGGTATTTCAGTAAAGCCGCCAGGCCAACGGCGCCGGCGCCTTCAACCAGCGTTTTCTCGACTTCCAGAAGCATGACAAGGGCTTGCTCGATATCGCCTTCATCTACTAGCACCAGATCGTCCACTCGCTGTCGGATGATGTCCATGGGAATGAGTCCCGGCGTACCCACGGCAATGCCTTCGGCAATGGTGCTGGCGCCTTGCGGGTGGTGCGTGCCCTTGATGGCATTGAACATCGCCGGAAAACGCACCGTTTGTACGCCAACCACTTCAATGCCGGGTCTGAGCGCTTTGGCCACCGTGGCCATGCCGGAAATCAGACCGCCGCCACCAACGGCGATGATCAGTGCGTCCAGATCGGGCACATCCTCCAGCATTTCCAGCGCAACGGTGCCCTGCCCTGCAACGATGGCCTCGTCGTCGTAGGGGTGCACAAAAATCAGGTGGCGTTGTTCTGCGAGCACAAACGCATGTGCGCGGGCTTCTTCCAGCGTGTCACCGTGCAGGATAACTTCAGCACCAAAGCCACGCGTGCGCTCCACTTTGACGCCCGGTGTAAAGCGCGGCATCACGATCACCGCGTGCAAGCCCAGGCGCTGCGCGTGGTAAGCCACACCTTGCGCGTGGTTGCCAGCGCTCATGGTGATTACGCCTTGGGCGGATTGCTCGGGTGTGAGTTGGGCGAGTTTGTTGCAGGCGCCACGTTCCTTGAAGGAGGCCGTGAACTGCAAGTTTTCAAACTTCAGAAAAACCTGTGCACCGGTGATGTCGGACAGGGTCTTGGATGCCACGCAGGGGGTCCGAAGCAGGTGGCTCTGTAGTCTTTGTGCGGCGGCAAGGATATCGGTGTATTCAATCATGGTGCCATTGTCCGGTCTTTTTGCGGGTGTGGCGCGTAGCCACGTTGGTGCGAAATCTTGGGACAAGTCTTCCATCTTGAGTCAGTCTGGGTTATGGTGACCCTGTACTTCACTGTGCCGGAGGCGTTTGATGGTCAAGCGTTTGCTGTCCCCGCCCTTGGGCGGGCACCTGATTCCCTCGCCGGGCCTATTGGAGGCGCCGGTGTTGGACTTGATGTGTTCACACTTTGTGCTCACCTTGGCAGCACGTCAGGGCGCCAGCCTGAACGTTCGGCGCGACTTTAATGGCATTGTGGGGTTGGCTGGGCGGCATCTGGTGTGGCCGTTGTCGGTTCTGGCCCGGTTGCGGGAGTTTCTGTCGCGCCGCTGCGCGAGCAATGAATTGTGGCGTGGCCACGAAGCGCTGGACGCCACCGAGTTTTTGGCGCGCCATGGTGTCTGGCGTGGGCCGTACGACGAGGCCACGCTGTACTTCTTTCTGGACGAGTACGCCAAGGATCAGCCCAAGGACCTTATCTCTGTTCTGAGCGTGACCGGGGAGTGGCTGTGCCATTCCCTTAAACGCCAATCCACGCTGGTTGAGAAAAATATCAATGCGCTGGCGGGTCTGTTGCAGCTCAACAAGGCAGAGCGGGCCTTGCTGCTCTATGGAACCTTGGCCCGTTACCAGCGTGATATGCGCAGCATACTGGTCGAGTTCAAGGTCAACAATGCGCCCGAGGCCTATGCCGCCATTGCCGAAGTGGCAGGTGTCAACCCGGACCAAGTGGCCGATGCCTTGCGCGCGGGTTCCAGGCTGGAGCGTATCGGTTTGGTAGAAAACCTGATTTCCGAGCACAACATCACCGATCTGGCCGACCTGATGAAGGTCAGTGAAAAGCTGCCGCCGGTGCTGATGCGCCAGTACCGCGACCAGGCGGAACTGATGGCGGTTTTCACACGCTTGTCTGCCAAGAGTACCTTGGGGTTGGATGACTTTGCCTTTGTAGCGGACGATGCCCAGGTACTGCGCGCCTTACTGGCCAATGCAGTAGCGCGGCAGGAGGTCGGAATTAACGTGCTTTTGTATGGGCCGCCGGGCACTGGAAAGACTGAACTGGCCAAGGTGGTGGCGCAAGCGGCGGGGCTGGAACTGTTTGAGGTCGAATATGCCGACCGGGATGGCAACTCTCTGAGCGGGAGGGACCGCTACCGTTCCCTGCAAATTGCCCAGGTTTTTCTCAAAGGCAGCGCCCAGGCTGCACTGCTGTTCGACGAGGTGGAAGATGTCTTTCCTCCCCTGTCCAGCGAAGCCGTGCAATGGATGGCTCGGGCCGAAACTGCAGCGACCCCTTCCAATGGCAGTGTCAGCGGCAAGGCGTGGGTCAACCAAGTGCTGGAATCCAATGTGGTGCCGACTATTTGGGTGACCAACCGTATCGAGCAGATTGACCCCGCGTTTCGCCGCCGCTTTGCCTACCACCTGGAACTCAAGTCGCCTCCGCCCGGCGCGCGAGAGGAACTGGTACGCAAGACGCTTTCGGGCGTCCCTGTGTCAGACGCCTTTGTGGCCCGCCTAACCCGCCGCAAGGGACTTACTCCAGCGCAAATCCGCACGGCGGTCCGGTTTGCCGATCTGGCATGTGCGAGTGTGGTGGACCGCCCGCAAATCGACCTAGAAGGATTGATCGAGCGTCAACTTAAGAACGCTGACCACGCCCTAGGGAACCGCATGCAGGATGGCGCACGCCCGGCGGGCGCAGGAGCCTACGATATGGCTTTGCTGAATGTCCAAAGTCGGTTCGAAATTCCACGCATGGTGCAAGCACTGCAGGTGCGCGGGCACGGGACACTGTGTTTCTACGGCCCGCCTGGAACCGGCAAGTCCGCGTTGGCTGAGCATATCGCGAACACACTTGCCCAACCCCTGCATATCCGTCAGGCCAGCGATCTGATGAGCAAGTACGTGGGGGAGACCGAGCAGAACATGGCCGCCATGTTCCGTGAAGCCGAGGCGGAGAACGCTATTTTGTTGCTGGATGAAGCGGATAGCTTCTTGCAGGACCGTCGCGGCGCGCAGCGTAGCCATGAGGTCAGTGAAGTCAACGAAATGCTCCAGGGAATGGAGCGTTTTCACGGCATTTTCATCTGCACGACCAATTTGATGGATCGCATTGATCAGGCTGCGCTGCGCCGGTTTACCTTCAAGATCCAGTTTCAGCCCTTGACCCCGGCCCAACGCAGAGCCCTCTTTCTGACGGAAGCCTGTACAGGAGACGCGGCAGGACTGTCTCGTGCCATGGAGCAACGCCTGGCCAACCTGGAGCAGCTCTGTGTGGGCGACTTTGCGGCCGTCAAACGGCAAGCTGCGATTCTCGATATGCGCATGGACCCAGCTGAGTTTTTGGACCAGTTGGAAGCCGAACACCGCATCAAACCAGAAGTCAGAGAGGCGCGCGGGATGGGCTTTTTGCCCTGAAATCGGGGTGCTGGCAGGAATTTTTGATGTCCTGTCAACCGCCAGGCGGGGTCACGCGTCATAGGTGTAAGCGGACGCCATGAACAAGCGGCAGGCCTGTTGAGATGCAGGTTCGGCGACTTGAAAGTGTCCATTTTTCATCATTTTGACTTATTTGTATGAACAAAGAGACGATCAAAGTTCCTGAAAAAGGCACTTACCAATGGCAACTGTTTGACTACTGGTCAGACGAATTCCGCCAAACCAATGCTGACCACTCGGCTTACATTGCGCTCAATTTTGCTGGTGTGCTGGATGCCTGCCGCAGCAAGTTGCAGTCCCTGATCCAGCACCACAAACAGCATGTGTGCGACGTCAAGGGCGGAACGCGCCACAGCCGCGCTATTGCCCGCCTGCAAAACACCATGTCAGGTGCTGCCATGTCGTACGAAACCTGCTTTCGCCACGGCTGCACCGCTTAAGTTAACGACACAACGCGCAGCACCTCTTGCGCGTAGGCTTCCAGTTTTTTTGCACCAATTCCGCTAATACCCTGCAAGTCGTCCAGGGATTGCGGGGCGCGCTTGGCAATGGCGGCCAGCGTCGCATCATGAAAAATGACATAGGCGGGTAAGTTGTGCTCCCGCGCCACTTCTGCGCGCCAGGCCTTGAGCGCCGCATAGCGCACCAATCCTTCGCCATCCAGGGCAATCGGCGCCTTGATGGCCGCCGACCCGGCACCCGGACGTTTGGTCTTGCGGCTGGCTGGGGTGGAGATGGATTGGCGCAACCGCACTTGCAGTTCTCCGCGCAATACCGAGCGCGACTGTTCGGTGAGCTGCAAGGTGTTGAACGCCTGCGCATCCACCGCCACAGCGCCCAGCGCGATGAGTTGGCGCAACACGCCCCGGAGTTGAATTTCACTGAACTCGGCTCCGATGCCAAAGGTGCTCAGGGTCGCATGACCGTGCTGGGTGACTTTTTCAGTCGTTTTTCCACGCAAAATGTCCATCACATGCCCCGCACCAAAGGACATGCCGCTGGACTGCTGGATACGGTAAATGGTGCTGAGCAACTTGCGCGCCGCGTCGGTCCCATCCCAAATGTCGGGTGGGTTCAGACAGTTGTCGCAGTTCTGGCACCGGTATTGGGCACCATCCCCCAGTTGTTCGCCAAAATAGGCCAACAGGCGTACCCGGCGGCAGTCGGTGGCTTCGGCTAAACCCAGCAGAGCGTCGAGCTTGCCGCGCAAGCCCTGCTTGAACTCTTCGCCTGCCGGGCTTTCGTCAATCATGCGGCGCTGGTTCACCACGTCTTGCAAACCATAGGCCATCCAGGCGTACGCTGGCAGCCCGTCGCGCCCGGCACGGCCGGTCTCCTGGTAGTAGCCCTCAATATTCTTGGGCATGTCCAGGTGGGCCACAAAGCGCACGTCGGGCTTGTCGATGCCCATGCCAAATGCTATGGTGGCTACCATGACCACACCGTCTTCACGCAGAAATCGGTTTTGGTGATCCTGACGAACCCGGCTGTCCAGCCCGGCGTGGTACGGCAGCGCACGGATGCCGGCATCCACCAGCGTCTGGGCGACTTCCTCCACCCGCTTGCGCGACTGGCAGTAGACGATACCGGCGTCCCCCTCGTGTTCGCGCTCGATAAAGCGCAGCAACTGTTGCACTGCTTCGCGCTTTTCCACAATCGTGTAGCGGATGTTGGGGCGGTCAAAACTGCTGACGAAGGCGCGGGCGTCCTGCAATTGCAAGCGCTCCAGAATGTCCGCTTGCGTCAGGTTGTCCGCCGTGGCGGTCAGTGCCATGCGCGGCACACCCGCAAAGCGTTCATGTAAGACCGTTAGCGCCCGGTATTCAGGCCGGAAGTCGTGGCCCCATTGGCTTACGCAATGTGCCTCGTCAATGGCAAACAGGCTGAGCAAGCCGCGCTCGAACAAGGAGTCCAGCAAAGCCAGAAACCGGGGATTGGTGACCCGCTCCGGTGCGGCGTACAGCAGTGTGATGTCGCCGCGCAGCAGGCGTTGCTCCACCTGGGAGGCTTCCTCGCCACTCAGGGTCGAGTTCAAAAATGCGGCGCTGACACCCGCTTCATGCAACGCACCCACTTGGTCGTGCATCAGGGCAATCAGGGGGGAGACGACGATGCTGATTCCGAGCCCCGCGCGCTGGCGGGCAATGGCCGGAATCTGGTAGCACAGCGACTTGCCGCCCCCCGTGGGCATGAGCACCAGTGCGTCGCCCCCGTTGGCCACATGCTCGATGATGGCTTTCTGTGGGCCGCGAAACTGCGCGTAGCCAAACACTTCTTCCAGGATGGCGTGGCAGGTCTGACCAGACGTGGCAGTGGGGGATGCTATCAAAATA
The DNA here is from genome assembly GCA_037143475.1 of Burkholderiales bacterium. Taxonomy (GTDB): domain Bacteria; phylum Pseudomonadota; class Gammaproteobacteria; order Burkholderiales; family Burkholderiaceae_C; genus Allorhodoferax. The sequence continues at coordinate 11,538 of JBAWYQ010000077.1, forward strand.
CTAGCTGCTTACGCAATGTTTACGGGGGCTGGATGGATAAATGGCTCATAACTCTTGCTCGAAGCCAAGTCTTGAGCGCCCTATTGTCGGGTACTCACCCGCAGGGTGCACTAAAATTACCTCATCCCAAGGAGCGCTGCAGCGTCCTGGCGCTGCAAACGCAGAGTGCCAATGGTCGCCAGGCTTGGGTTTGTCAACCGCGCTCACTTGTCTGAACACCAAGGTGAGCCGCTGAACATGAAAACCGTTTCCTATACCCGTGCCCAGGCATTGCCCGGCATTTTGGCCCAGCGCATTGCCGTGCTTGACGGTGCCATGGGCACCATGATTCAGCGTTTCAAGCTCGGCGAAGCGCAGTACCGTGGCGAAGGTTACACCGGCCCGGGCTGCCAGGGCGACCGCTTCAAAGACTTCCCCCGCGATGTCAAAGGCAACAACGAGTTGCTGAGCATCACCCGTCCCGATGTGATCCGCGACATTCACGAACGTTACCTGGCCGCCGGTGCCGATCTGATCGAGACCAATACCTTTGGCGCCACCACCGTGGCCCAGGCCGACTACGACATGGCCGACCTGGCGGTGGAGATGAACCTGGCGTCGGCCCGACTGGCTCGTGCCGCCTGTGACAAGTTCTCCACCCCCGACAAGCCCCGCTTTGTGGCTGGTGCGGTTGGCCCAACCCCCAAGACCGCCAGCATCAGCCCCGATGTGAACGACCCCGGCGCGCGCAATGTCACCTTTGAAGAGTTGCGCAAAGCGTATTACGAACAGGTGAAGGCGCTGGTCGAAGGCGGTAGCGACGTGCTGCTGGTGGAAACCATATTCGACACGCTCAACGCCAAGGCGGCGCTGTTTGCCATTGACGAGTACTTTGAGGCCAGCGGCGAGCGCCTGCCCATCATCATCAGTGGAACGGTAACCGACGCGTCAGGGCGCATCCTGAGCGGTCAGACGGTCACCGCCTTCTGGCACAGCGTTCGCCACGCCCAGCCACTGGCGATCGGGCTGAATTGCGCGTTGGGTGCGGCGTTGATGCGTCCCTATATTCAGGAACTCAACCGCGCGGCACCCGATGTATTCATCAGCTGCTACCCCAACGCGGGTCTGCCCAATCCCATGAGTGACACCGGGTTTGACGAAACGCCAGATGTCACCAGCCGCCTGGTGCGCGAGTTTGCAGCCGAGGGATTGGTCAATATTGTGGGTGGCTGCTGCGGCACCACGCCTGACCACATCAGTGCCATTGCCCATGCGGTAGCGCCTCTGGCGGGCCGTGCGGTGCAGCGCAACTACTTTTATAAAGAAGCCGCTTGAAAAGTTACGGGGCTCAAGGCTCAGTTCCGCGGCACGAGCAGGTTGTCGATTTCCAGTTGCATGGCTTTGGCCAGTTTGGCGTAGAGGCGCAGTTTGCGGGCGTTGTCGCGCAAGCGTTCGGCCAGTCGCGCTGAGATGGCCAGCAGCAACTTCGAGCCAATGCGCGGTTGGTCGTTGATCAGGCATTCCAGGGCGTGGCGCGTCAGGATCGCAAATAGCGAGTCCGCACTGGTCGTGCACGACGCCGAACGCGGTTCGCGGTCCACCAGGCCCACTTCACCCACCAGGCTGCCGGGCGCCAATACGCCAATGGTGAGAGGTTCCGTGCGACTCACGGTAACCGTCTCTACCACCACCTCACCTTCCAGCAGCAAGGCCATGAATCCATCGTCGGCTGCATCGCCTTCCCGGATGAAGGTGGTGTTGTTGGGGATGAATTGCGGTGTCATGTAACCCACAACCACCCGCGCTTCATCCAACGTCAGGTGCATCAGTGCGCTGGGGGCCGTCAACAGTTCGGCTGCGCGCTCAAACGCCCTGACCCGCTCAGTGGGTTGGTTGCCTTCTTCTGGGTTCATGACCATCGTGTGCGCCTCCATGCCCGGCAAGTGCGTGCTGCTTCAGGGCTTTGACAGCGATGGTAAACCACCCGACAGGCGCAACGCCCAGGTTCTCTATTAAAATCACAGGATCCAAGGAGCGTTGCAGCGGTCACACAGTGGTCCCGTCAGGCTTGGATGTCCCAACGACGCTCACCTGCTTGTGCTTTTTTACAGGTGAGATGCATGTCCTCTTCAGTTGCCCCCACGCTCAGCGCTAACGCGTCATCGCTGCCCCCCGCCACCCCCATGATGCTGTCCGGCCTGGAGCCGGTGACCATTGGTGCCGTCCAATCCCTCGACGATGGAGCTGCGCCCCGCGCGACATTCGTCAACATCGGCGAGCGCACCAATGTGACGGGCTCCAAGGCCTTCGCCCGCATGATTCTGAATGGCGACTTTGAGCAGGCCCTGGCCGTGGCGCGCCAGCAGGTGGAAAACGGCGCTCAGATCATCGACATCAATATGGACGAGGCCATGCTCGACAGCCAGGCCGCCATGGTGCGGTTCTTGAACCTGATCGCCAGCGAACCCGACATTTCCCGCGTGCCGGTGATGATTGACTCCAGCAAATGGAGCGTTATAGAGGCCGGCCTGCGCTGCGTGCAGGGCAAAGGTATTGTCAATTCCATCAGCATGAAGGAAGGCGTTGACGCCTTCCGCCAACAGGCCAAGTTGGTGCGCCGCTATGGCGCCGCCGCCGTGGTGATGGCGTTTGACGAACAAGGTCAGGCCGACACCTACCAGCGCAAGATCGAAATCTGCGAACGCGCCTACCGCATTCTGGTCGATGAAGTCGGCTTCCCCGCCGAAGACATCATCTTCGACCCCAACATCTTCGCCATTGCCACCGGCATCGAGGAGCACAACAACTACGCGGTCGATTTCATCGAGGCCACACGCTGGATCAAGCACAACCTGCCCGGTGCCAAAGTCTCGGGCGGCGTGTCCAACGTCAGCTTTTCCTTCCGCGGCAACGACCCGGTGCGCGAGGCCATCCACACCGTGTTCCTGTACCACGCCATCGCCGCGGGCATGGACATGGGCATCGTCAACGCCGGCATGGTGGGTGTCTACGATGACCTGGAGCCCGTGCTGCGCGAGCGGGTCGAGGATGTGGTTTTGAATCGTCGCGCTGACGCTGGTGAACGCTTGGTCGAAATCGCCGAGACCGCCAAAAGCGGCGCCAAGGACGAGAGCAAAAAGCTGGAATGGCGCGGCACCCCTGATGCGCCCGCGTCCGTCGGCCAGCGCCTGAGCCACGCCATGGTGCACGGCATCACTGACTTCATCACGCAAGACACAGAAGAAGCCTACCGCGCCATTCTGGCCACTGGCGGGCGGCCATTGCACGTCATTGAAGGCCCGCTGATGGATGGCATGAACATCGTCGGCGACCTGTTTGGCCAGGGCAAGATGTTCTTACCCCAGGTGGTCAAGAGCGCGCGGGTCATGAAGCAGGCCGTGGCGCATTTGATCCCCTACATCGAGGAAGAAAAGCGCCTGGACGCGGCGGCCGGGCGCGACGTCAAGACCAAGGGCAAGATCGTTATTGCCACCGTCAAGGGCGACGTGCACGACATCGGCAAGAACATCGTCACGGTAGTCTTGCAGTGCAACAACTTCGACGTAGTGAACATGGGTGTGATGGTGCCCGCCCACGAGGTGCTGGCCCGCGCCAAGGCCGAGGGCGCTGACATCATTGGCCTGTCGGGTCTGATCACGCCCAGCCTCGAAGAGATGCAGTACCTGGCCGGCGAGATGCAGAAGGACGATTACTTCCGCCTGAAGAAGATTCCGCTACTCATCGGCGGCGCCACCACCAGCCGGGTGCACACTGCCGTGCGCATTGCCCCGCATTACGGAGGCCCGGTGGTCTACGTGCCCGACGCCTCACGCAGCGTGGGCGTGGCGCAAAGCCTGCTCGGTGATGGCCGATCCCAGTTCATTGACGAGCTGAACAAAGATTACGAAAAGGTGCGGCACCAGCACGCCAACAAGAAGCAGACCCCCATGTGGAGCCTGGAGAAGGCGCGGGCCAACAAGACCGTGGTCGACTGGAGCGCCTATACCCCGACGGTCCCGAAGTTCATCGGCCGGCGCGCGTTCAAGAACTTTGACCTGGGCGAACTGGCCAAGTACATTGACTGGGGGCCGTTCTTCCAGACATGGGATTTGGCGGGCCCGTTTCCGGCCATTCTGAACGACGCGGTGGTGGGCGCCGAGGCCAAGCGGGTCTATGCCGACGGCCAGGCCATGCTGAAAAAAATTGTGGATGGCCGCTGGCTCACCGCCAACGCGGTGGTCGCGCTATACCCCGCCAACCGTGTGGACGATGACGACATCGCCTTCTACACCGACGAAACTCGCACCGAGCGCGCCCTGACCTGGTACGGCCTGCGCCAGCAGCTTGAGAAGCAGGTGGTCGATGGTGTGCAGATGCCCAGCCGCTGCCTGGCGGATTTTGTGGCGCCAAATAACGCTATCAATTTGGAAGCTGCTCACGCAGATTCCACGGGGGCTAGAGGTTCAAATGGCTTAAATGTTTCCGACTACGCTGGTCTGTTTGCGGTCACGGCCGGCATTGGTGCTGACAAGCGTGCGCAGGCCTTTGAGGCCGCGCACGACGATTACTCCGCCATCCTGCTCAAGTCGCTGGCCGACCGCTTGGCCGAAGCTTTTGCCGAATGCCTGCACAGCAAAGTGCGTTCCGACTTGTGGGGCTATGCGCCGCAGGAAGCGCTCTCAGCCGATGACCTGATTGCCGAAAAGTACCAGGGCATTCGCCCTGCCCCCGGCTACCCGGCCTGCCCGGACCACAGCGCCAAGCAAGACATGTTTGCCCTGCTGAAGTGCGAAGAGATTGGCTTGGGCCTGACAGAAAGCCTGGCCATGACGCCAGCGGCCAGCGTCAGCGGCTTCTATATTGCCCACCCGGACAGTACCTACTTCAGCGTTGGCAAGATTGGTGACGACCAGTTGCAGGACTTGGCGCGCCGCCGCAACTTGAAGGCCACCGAATTGCAGCGCCTGCTGGCGCCGAATTTATGAGCAATCAGACTGATCGATTGAAATCGCCGCAGGTGTTGCTGCGTCGGCCGCCTGGGTATAGACGACACTACACGTTGCAGCGGTAGCGCCTGAAGGGCTCACGGTCGTTTTAGGCGAAGCAAGGGTGATGGTGTAATCTGTTGCCGATATACCGGCTGCG
>JBAWYQ010000078.1:0-16646 GCA_037143475.1 Burkholderiales bacterium
ATCGAGCGTCGCGGGGGAGTAGTCTTGCCGAATCTGTTAGTCGGACGGGTCGGCCCACGCTGTCCGGGCTGCATTACACTGGCCTCCCGCCCGAGCCAAAACAATTACCGGTCGACTCACGCGCGCCCACCGTCATATCAATTATGGTCAATCGCACTGTAAAAAAAAATGGACTAACCGAACTCGACAAGCCAGACCATGTCTTCGACAAGGCGGCGGAGATGTTTCGGGTCATGTCAGCGCCGATGCGTCTGAAAATCATCAGTTGCCTGTGTGACGGAGAGCAGAACGTCACCTATCTACTGAGCAAGATCGCAACCACCCAGCCCAACATGTCCCAGCACCTCAATACGCTGTACAAGGCTGGCGTATTGGCCAAGCGCCGCGACGGCGTGCAGATCTATTACCGTATTGCAAACGAACAAATTGTCAATTTGTGTCGGGTTGTCTGCATGCAGGTTGAAGCGGGCACCTAGCCCTGGAAATGTTTTAGCTAATCTCGGGCGTTCCTGGCGCAGATCGGCTCGGTTTTCTCCGCGTTTTATCTTGTCAACGGGTGCGTATTTCACCTCGCTTGCATACACCCCATAGTATTTGTTATACTATGGCCAGTATCCAAGGAGTAGCATGAATTACCTCGCCTATCGCGTAAATGGCCACCGTATCCGCCCCAGTGCTTTGGGGTTGTGGGCTTGCCTGCTTGCATTTTCAACCTTCGCGGTTTCTGCGGAAGTGCCGACGGTGGCTGTGCAAACTAGGCAGGTGGGTGCATCGTATTCGCTTGATGGGGTCATTCAGGCTGTCAAACAGAGCACCATTGCTGCACAGGCTTCAGGGCGTATTGCCACACTACTGGTCAAGGCGGGCGACAAGGTGAGGGCTGGACAAATCCTGGCCACCATCGACGACCGTGACGCCAATGCCGCTGCGCAACGCAGCCAGGCGCAAATCAGCCAGGCCGATGCCGAGTTGGGCAACGCACAGGCGCAGTTGGAGCGAACCAAGGACTTGCAAAATAAAGGTTTTGTTAGCAAAGCTGCTTTAGACACGGCACTTTCACAATTCAATGTGACCGCAGCTGCACGTGAGCAGGCGGTCGCCGGGGCCAAGCAGACGGCACTGGCGCAAGGTTTTACAAGGGTTACCGCCCCGTTCGATGGTTGGATATTGCAGACCTTTGCCGAAGCGGGCGACCTGGCACTTCCGGGCAAGCCGCTGTTGACGGTGTATGCGCCACAGCCCTTGCGTGCCGTGGTTCAGGTACCAACCTCGCGCACACAGGCGGTTCGAGCTGCCTCGCAGACCCTGGTTCAGGTCGGGCAGGCGCAAGACGGGGTGCGCGGCATCATTCCGGTTTCCAAGTCAGCCGTGCCATCTGCCGACCCGGTGTCGCAAACCACCGAGTGGCGCTTTGAGCTTGCTGCGCAAGACGCTGTGAATTTGCTGCCAGGGCAGCAGGTACAGGTACAGTTTTCTCAGGCACAAGGGGGCTCACCCGCGAAGCTGATGCTGCCCGCACAAGCCGTACTGCGTCGCGGAGAACTGACTGCGGTCTACGTAGTTACCGGCAACGTATTTGCATTGCGCGCGGTCCGGGTGGGAGTCAACCAGGGCGGTGAGGGCATGGAAGTACTCTCGGGTCTGAATGCTGGAGATGTGGTTGCTCTGGACCCGGTTCGTGCGGGATTTGCAAACGCCACGCCCGCCAAAGCAGCCAAGTGAGCAAAGCATGACTGCAAAACAGAACCTGGGAATTTCGGGCCGTATTGCTGCTGCCTTTCAGTCCAACGCGCTGACGCCCTTGTTGGCCTTGGTAGCGTTGTTGCTGGGTGCATTCGCAGTACTGGTTACGCCGCGTGAAGAAGAGCCGCAAATCAACGTGACCATGGCCAACGTGATGATTCCCTTCCCGGGGGCGAGTAGCGTTGACGTACAGAACATGGTTGCCCGTCCGGCCGAGCAGGTGCTGGGCCAGATTGCCGGCATCGAACATACCTACTCGGTCGCCCGACCGGGCGTGGCCGTATTGACTGTGCAGTTCAAAGTGGGTGTCGCCCATTCGGAGGCGCTGGTGCGCTTGTTTGATGTCTTGAACGCCAACCAGGACTGGCTACCCCGTGACTTGGGCACACTGACGCCCATCATCAAGCCCAAGGGTATTGACGATGTGCCGGTTGTAGCCGTCACGCTGTGGAGCAAAGATGCGCAGGCGGCCGTGGAATTGGAGACTGTGGCCCACTCCATTGAGACGGAAATCAAGTCCGTTGCCGGTGTCCGGGAGGTGCAAACCCTGGGCGGCCCGGGCCGCTCAATTCAGGTGGAACTGGACCCCAGTCGCATGCGCGAGCGCGGCGTGGACGCATTGACCCTGCAAAAGACCTTGGCCGCTGCCAATTTTGGAATGCCTGCGGGTGCCGTGGTGGACAGTCGGGGTGAACGCCGAAATGCCCAATTGTTGAGCGTGGAAGCAGGTGAGTTCCTGCGCAACGTGGACGATGTGGGCGATCTGGTGGTGGGAATCAACCAGGGCAAGCCTGTCTTTTTGCGCGACGTTGCACGCATCAGCCATGGTGCGCAGCAGGCGCGCCGGTATGTCTGGTTTACGCCCGGCGCGGCGATGGTGGCTGAACAAACGCAATCACCTTCCCCCGAAACAATCGCCGCCGGTCAAACATTCCCTGCGGTGACCATACAGGTCACGAAGAAGCCGGGTGAAAACGCAGTCGATGTATCCCGCGCCGTACGCAGTCGTCTGGATGCTCTGCGCAACACCGTGATCCCCTCCAACATGCAGGCCACGATCACACGCGACTACGGCGAGACGGCCGCAGAGAAAGCCAACAAGTTGATTCAAAAACTGGCCTTCGCCACGGGTTCCGTGATCTTGCTGGTGGGCTTTGCCCTGGGCCGCCGCGAGGCGCTGATTGTGGGCGCGGCCGTCATCCTGACTCTCACCGCGACCCTGTTTGCGTCGTGGGCGTGGGGGTTTACGCTCAATCGGGTGTCGCTGTTTGCGCTTATTTTTTCGATTGGCATTTTGGTTGACGATGCCATTGTGGTGGTGGAAAACATCCACCGTCATCAACAGCTAACGCCCGATGTTCCGCTCAAGAAAATCATCCCCCGCGCGGTCGATGAAGTGGGTGGCCCCACCATTCTGGCGACGCTGACCGTGATTGCCGCGTTGCTCCCGATGGCTTTTGTGTCGGGGCTGATGGGGCCTTATATGAGCCCCATCCCGATCAACTCCAGCTTGGGCATGGCCATTTCATTGGCAATTGCGTTCACGGTGACCCCTTGGCTGGCCTTGAAACTGATGCGTGAACACAGTGCAACTGATACGCATGGATCACACCACCCGGCGGGGCCTGGTGAGGGGAAAATCAACAAACTGTTCTCCAAACTATTGACCCCGTTTTTAAACAATGCGCGCCATCGCTGGATGCTTCTGGTTGGTATTTTGGGTGCGCTGCTTCTCTCGGTTGGCCTCACGCTCGTTCCCTCCACCATGCTGGGGGTGGTGCTGAAGATGCTGCCGTTCGACAACAAGAGTGAGTTCCAGGTGGTTGTGGACATGCCCGCTGGCACGCCATTGGAAGACACTGCCGCAACATTGCAAGACCTTGGCGCGTTTTTGGCTCAGCAGCCTGAAGTAACCAACTTGCAGGCCTACGCCGGAACAGCTTCCCCCATCACGTTCAACGGGCTGGTGCGTCAATACTATTTGCGTGCGGATGCCGAGCAGGGTGACTTGCAGGTCAATCTGGTCGACAAGCACCACCGCAGTGACAAGAGTCACGCCATTGCCCAGCGCCTTCGCCCGGAACTTGAAAAAATCGCTGCCAAGCACTTTGCACGGATCAAAGTGGTGGAGGTGCCGCCTGGTCCTCCGGTCATGTCCCCGTTGGTGGCAGAAGTCTATGGACCGGATGAGGCGGGTCGTCAAAAACTCGCCACTGACATCGCCAAGTCATTCGCCGATACGCCAGACATTGTCGGCATCGACACCAGTCTGCGTGAAGATGCGCCCCGTGCATTCCTGCGCGTGCGTCGGCAGCGGGCAGAGTCCCTGGGCATTCCCGTAGCGGCAATAGCGCAGACTGTTTCTGCCGCGCTGTCTGGGGCTGATTCGGCTTACCTGCATGACAGTCAGTCTAAGTATCCGGTGCCGGTGCGCCTTCAGTTGCCATTGGAAAGCCAGGTAGGTCTGGATGCCATCCTGGCCTTGCCCATTCGTGCAGCCAATGGCCAGCTCGTGCCCTTGTCTGAGCTGGTCAAGGTAGAGCGGGGCGTCATCGACAAACCCTTGTTTACTAAAGACCTGAAGGGCGTGAGCTACGTCTATGGTGATATGGCGGGCAAGCTCGACTCACCTTTGTATGGGCTGTTCGCCATTCGTGAAAAAATCGCCGACGCCGCAAAGACGCAGGTGGATGCTGTGGGTGAATACTGGATTCGTCAGCCCGGCGATACCTATCGGCAGTACGCAGTCAAGTGGGACGGCGAGTCGCAAATTACCTACGACACATTCCGCGATATGGGGGCTGCCTACGCAGTGGGTCTGGTGCTCATTTACTTGCTGGTGGTGGCGCAATTCAAGAGCTACTTGACGCCCATGGTCATCATGGCGCCCATTCCCCTGACCATCATCGGGGTGATGCCGGGCCACGCTTTGATGGGCGCGCAATTTACCGCGACCAGCATGATTGGCATGATCGCGCTGGCCGGCATCATTGTGCGCAACTCCATCCTGCTGGTGGATTTCATCGAACTACAGGTGAGCCAAGGCATGGCTTTCAAGGAGGCTGTCTTGCAGTCTGCGTCGGTACGCGCACAGCCCATTGCCCTGACCGGCTTGGCAGCCATGATTGGTGCCTTCTTCATTCTGGATGATCCGATTTTCAATGGCCTTGCCGTATCCCTGATTTTCGGAATATTGGTGTCCACCCTGCTGACGCTGGTGGTGATTCCGGTTTTGTATTACGCGCTATACCGGCGCCGTATGGAGCTGCGCCCTGCCGCAACTTCTTCCCAGCCCGTCGAGGCTTAATTCCTGCAACCTTTGAAAGTAACACCATGACTGTTCAACGCTATATCGTCGTTTTTGCCGGTCTTTTCATCATGATTTCTTTGGCGCTTGGCGTTGAAGGCAGCCCGCTGTTTGTGAGCAAATGGGCGCTTGCATTTACCGCGTTTGTGGGGGCTAACCTGTTTCAATCTGGCTTCACCAACTTTTGCCCGCTGGGCATTATTCTGAAGAAGCTGGGCGTGCCAGAGTCTCAGATCGGCTGCGCCAACTGATTCGGAGCAGTGCAATGACCGAACTCAAGGCCAAAGACGCGCAAACCGACATACTCAATCGTTTGCGTCGCGCCGAAGGGCAGATTCGTGGCATTCAACGCATGGTGGAGCAGGGCGAGAGCTGCTTGAAAATCGGGCAGCAATTCTCTGCCGTGCGCAGCGCACTGGACAGCACCTACTTGCGCATGACAGTCTGCTACATGGAGCAGGAACTCGAGGTTTGCATGCGCCCCGACGGCGATAAGCCGGACGTCACCGACCTTTTGAAAAACATGGAAACGATGCTGGCCCGGATGGGCTAGTCTCGAAGCCGGGCCGCTAGTCTTCCAGTAGTGACAGGTCTCGCACAGCACCCTTGTCAGCCGACATCACCAGCATGGCATAGGCCTTGAGTGCTGCAGACACCTTGCGCTTGCGGGGTACGGCGGGCTTCCAGCCCTTGGCGTCCTGCTCGGCACGGCGTTTGGCCAGTTCATCGTCAGTCAGCAGCACGTTGATGCTGCGATTTGGAATGTCGATGCGGATACGGTCGCCGTTTCGCACCAGACCAATGGCGCCACCAGCGGCGGCTTCAGGCGATACGTGTCCCATCGACAAACCAGAGGTGCCACCCGAGAAGCGGCCGTCGGTCAGTAGCGCGCAGGCCTTGCCCAGGCCCTTGGACTTGATGTACGAGGTGGGGTAAAGCATTTCCTGCATGCCGGGCCCGCCTTTAGGGCCTTCATAACGCACGATGACCACGTCACCGGCCTTGACCTTGTCGGCCAGGATGTGTTCTACGGCTTCGTCTTGCGACTCAGTCACGTGGGCGGGGCCTTCAAACACCATGAGCGCGTCGTCTACGCCCGCAGTCTTCACTACACAACCGTTCAGCGCAATGTTGCCGACCAGCACGGCCAGGCCACCTTCTTGTGAAAACGCGTGATCGCCGGAGCGAATGCAGCCTTCTGCACGGTCGGTGTCCAGGCTGGGCCAACGGGTGGCCTGGCTGAACGCGATTTGGGTCGGCTTGCCTGCCGGGCCGGCTTTGTAGAACTTTTGCACTTCGGGCGTCGGGTCGCGCATGATGTCCCACTGGTCCAGCGCATCCTTCATGGTTTTGGCATGGACAGTCGGCACATCGGTGTGCAGCTTGCCGGCGCGGTCCAGCTCGCCCAGGATGGCCATGATGCCACCTGCGCGGTGCACGTCTTCCACATGGTATTTTGGCGTGTTGGGCGCGACCTTGCACAGCTGCGGCACAACCCTTGAGAGACGGTCAATGTCGGCCAGCGTGAAGTCGATCTCGGCCTCTTGGGCGATGGCCAAAATGTGCAAAATGGTGTTGGTTGATCCGCCCATGGCGATGTCCAGCGTAATGGCGTTCTCAAACGCTTTGAAGCCGATGGAGCGCGGCAGCACGGTTTCGTCATCCTGCTCGTAATAGCGCTTGCACAGTTCCACTGCCAGGGTGCCGGCGCGTTTGAACAAAGCCTCGCGGTCGGCGTGCGTGGCCACTACGGTGCCATTGCCGGGCAGGGACAGGCCCAGTGCTTCGGTCAGGCAGTTCATTGAATTGGCAGTAAACATGCCCGAGCAGGAGCCGCAGGTCGGACAGGCGGAGCGCTCCACCTCGGCCAGGTCCTCATCCGACACCTTGTCGTCGGCAGCCATCACCATGGCGTCGATCAGGTCGAGCTTGATGACGCCCAATTTGGTCTTTCCGGCTTCCATCGGCCCGCCGGAGACAAACACGACCGGGATGTTCAGGCGCATGGCGGCCATCAACATGCCGGGGGTGATCTTGTCGCAGTTGGAGATACACACCATCGCATCAGCGCAATGCGCATTGACCATGTACTCGACTGAGTCGGCAATGATGTCGCGGCTGGGCAGGGAGTACAGCATGCCGTCATGTCCCATGGCTATTCCGTCGTCCACCGCAATGGTATTGAACTCTTTGGCGACGCCGCCCGCCGCTTCAATCTCGCGCGCCACCAATTGGCCCAAATCCTTCAAGTGAACGTGGCCGGGCACAAACTGCGTGAACGAATTGACCACCGCAATGATGGGCTTTTGAAAGTCTTCGTCTTTCATGCCGGTGGCGCGCCACAGTGAACGGGCACCCGCCATGTTGCGGCCGGCGGTGGAGGTTTTGGAGCGGTAAACAGGCATGGGAAAAACCTCTGGGTAAGAGCAGTAGATGAAGTTGACCGAAATTATCACCCAATGGCGGTAAACGGACGGCGTGCAGTTCCTAATCAGCCTGGACATGGTGGGCGCCTGCTAGTCCACATGCGACCAAGGTCGGATAGAGTTCACACTCAAACTCTATCGAATTGATACATTGTGAGAACTGATATGCACACTGGCAAGCCCATTCTGGTCAACGGCAAACCCTTGGGAAGCGGGCGCTTCCCCACTATCTGCACCCCGCTGGTCGGGCGCACGCGCGCGCAAGTGCTGGCCGAGGTTGCATTGGTGGTGGCCAAGCAGCCCGATCTGCTGGAGTGGCGTGTCGATTTCTTTCAGGAGATTGGTAATGTGGCGGCCGTCGTCGCACTTGCCGGTGAGATCCGTCAGGCCGCGGGTGGGCTCCCGGTGTTGTTCACCCGCCGCTCTGTCAAGGAGGGCGGAGAGCCCATCCCCCTTAACGAAGAGCAGGTGGTGGCCCTCATCATTGCAGTGTGCGCAAGCCGCACCATGGAGTTGGTTGATTTCGAAATGAACAACGATCCTGCGCACATCGCCCAGGTGCGTGCGGCCTCAAAGGCCCATGGCGTGGGCCTGGTGCTGTCTTTCCACAACTTCCAGTCCACGCCCTCGCAAGAAGTGTTGAGCCAGCGCTTTGCGCAGGCACAGCAACTGGGTGCTGACGTGGCTAAGATCGCCGTGATGCCACAGCGACTGGAAGATGTAATCAGCGTGCTGGGTGCCACGCTGGATTCCAGCCAGAAGCTGGATATTCCGTTGGTCAGCATGTCCATGGGCGGCTATGGCTCGCTTACCCGCCTTTTTGGTTGGGTTTTTGGCTCGGCCATGAGTTTTGTCGTGGGTGCAGACACATCGGCGCCCGGTCAGGTGCCCATTGAAGAAATGAACACCGTGCTGGAGGTTTTGCAAAAGTCCATGGCGACCAGGTATTAGGCATGGATGCACTGCCTGTCGCGCGTCAGCGTCGGGCGACAGTAGTTGCGTCGGGGCTCTTTGGGTGTAAATTCGCACAAATTGCCAGTTGGATGGCCGCTCGTCGGCTGGGCGAGCTTGATGTTAGGCCAAGGAGCAAGGACGTAGTCTGGACGGTTCGCTATGCATACTCAAAACGATTTGCAGGAATTAGCTGCATCACTGGAACGATCCACGCACGACCGAAATGACGTGTTGGTGAAATCGGAAACTCTGTATCGCACGCTTTTTGAGACATCTACCGATGCTGTGATGATTCTCGATGGGCAAAGCTTTCTCGATTGCAATCCATCCGCCGTGCGAATATTTGGCGCGAGTTGTCGTGACGAGATTCTGTCCAAGCGCCCGAGCGATCTGTCACCTGACTTCCAGAGTGACGGGGAGGACTCGAGCCATGCTGCCGATCAGCGATTCGAGCAAGCTCTGAAACACGGCAGCGTCTCGTTTGAGTGGATTCATAAGAAACTCGACACGGGACGACCTTTTTTTGCCAAGGTTCTATTGAGCCGGATGGAAATAGATGGCCGTACGTTTGTTCAGGCCAGTGTTCGCGACATCAGCAAGCGAAAAGCCATTGTGGAATCCCTGCAAGAAAACCGTGAGAAATATCGAGGCCTGAGCGAGGCCTCCTTTGAATCGATATTTATTTCCGAAAAGGGGAAATGTCTGGAGCAAAACACCCGCGCTGAGGAAATGTTTGGGTACACCTCTGAAGAAGCGGTCGGTCGCATGGGAACGGAGTGGATTGCGCCTGAGGACCGGGAGCGGGTCATGGGCAACATGATCTCCGGTTACGAACTGCCGTATGAGGTCAAGGGGCTGCGCAAGGATGGCAGTATGTTCCCCGCCATCATTCGCGGCAAGATGATGCACTACAAGGGTCGGATGGTTCGCGTTACTGCCATGGCTGATATTACCGAGCGTAAGCTCGCGGAGGCCAAGCTGGTAGAGAGCGAGGCGAGTTTGCGAGCCATCTTTGAGGCAGAGCCAGAGTGCATCAAGATCGTCGATGCGCAAGGGCTTCTGTCACAGATGAATCCTGCCGGCTTGAAGATGATTGAGGCCGATTCGTTCGAAACGGTCGCCGGGTTATCGGTGAGAGACCTGGTCGCACCGGAGTACCGGGAAGCATTTGAGAGCATGCATCACCGGGTTATCGGTGGTGAGTCGATGCAATTGGAGTTCGAGATAGTGGGCCTCAAAGGGGGGCGCCGGTGGATGCAAACCCACGCGGTTCCCATGCTGGACCGTGGCCAATGGGTACACCTGGCCGTGACCGTTGATGTGACCGAGCGTAAGCGAGCTGAAGAAGCTCAGCGGATTGCCGCAACAACGTTCGAGTCGCTTCAGGGAATGATCGTTACCGATGCACAGCGCATCGTGCTGAGGGTCAACAAGGCATTTACCGACATAACCGGGTATTCTCCTGAGGAGGCGGTAGGTCGCACGCCGCGCTTGTTGATTTCAGGTAGACAGGACGCCAATTTCTATGCGGCGATGAATGAGAGCCTTGCGCTAGAGGGTTCATGGAAAGGTGAGCTTTTGAATCGCCGCAAGAGCGGGGAGGTTTTTCCAGAGTGGCTCAACATCAGCACCGTAAGAAATGACGCCGGACAGGTCACCCACTACGTCGCCATATTTACCGATATCAGCGAGCGCAAGGAGGCCGCTGATCAAATTGAAAACTTGGCCTTTTACGATCCGTTGACGGGCTTGCCAAACCGCCGCCTCTTGATGAATCGGCTCGATCAGGTTCTCACAGTCAGTACGCGCAATTTTAGAAAAGGTGCATTGCTGTTCGTCGACTTGGATAATTTCAAGACTGTGAACGACTCATTGGGACATGACCAAGGCGATGTTTTGTTGCAACAGGCCGCCAAACGATTGACCGCTTGTATTCGAGAGGGCGATACGGTGGCGCGCCTGGGCGGCGATGAATTCGTTGTGATGCTGGAGGACCTCAGTAAGGAGGACTTAGAAGCCGCGACCCACGCAGAAACTGTGGGGGAGAAGATCCGCAGCTCCTTGTCTCTGCCCTATCTGCTCATGGGGAACGACCACCATTGCACCCCGAGTCTTGGAATCACGCTATTTGGAGGACGCCTGTCAGAGAAAAACACGGAACCGCTCAGGCGCGCAGAACTTGCGATGTACCAGGCGAAATCGGCTGGGCGAAATGCGGTCCGGTTCTTTGATCCGCAGATGCAGGCTAAGGTGACCGAGCGCGCAGCTATGGAGCTGAACATGCGTGAGTCAATCATCGCAGGGGATTTTCAGCTCTATTACCAACCGCAGTTGGTTGGTGAGGGGCGCATGACGGGGGCCGAAGCCCTTGTCCGCTGGCTTCATCCCCTGAAGGGGTTGGTATCACCGGGCGAATTTATTCCAATGGCTGAGGAGACTGGTCTGATCTTGCCGCTAGGGCAGTGGGTGTTGGACACCGCTTGCGCGCAACTGGCGAGGTGGGCAACTTGTGCAGATCTTGCACACCTCACGGTGTCGGTCAATGTCAGCGCGCGCCAGTTTCATCACAAGGATTTCGTCAACGATGTGCTCGCAGCGCTCAGTCGAACCGGTGCGAGTCCACGGCACCTGAAACTTGAGCTCACGGAGAGTTTGCTGGTAGAGGATGTTGAAGGCATTATTTCGAAGATGACCACACTGCGGGCACACGGTGTTGGCTTTTCTCTGGATGATTTTGGAACGGGCTACTCGTCACTTTCATACCTGAAACGACTGCCTTTGGACCAACTGAAGATTGATCAGGGCTTTGTTAACAACATACTGAGCGATCCAAATGATTCGGCTATAGCCAAGATGGTCATTGCTCTGGCTGACAGTCTTGGTCTCATGGTTATCGCCGAGGGTGTGGAGATTGAAGCGCAGAGAGATTTTCTTGCCCGCCTTGGCTGTCACGCCTATCAAGGATACCTGTTCAGTCGACCTTTGCCGTTGGACGCGTTTGAAGGAATCGCCCGAACTTCAGCGCAGGGACCTCGTTAGAAGCAGTGTTTGCACCCAGCATCCAGCTCAACATAGGCAAGTTGTGCAGCCCACTTCTCGGGCGCCAATCTGGAGAGAATACATTGGGGTTTGAAAATTTCATTGGGTTGGCTGCTATGGCCG
Source organism: Burkholderiales bacterium (assembly GCA_037143475.1). Classification (GTDB taxonomy): domain Bacteria; phylum Pseudomonadota; class Gammaproteobacteria; order Burkholderiales; family Burkholderiaceae_C; genus Allorhodoferax. Next base: position 11,593 of record JBAWYQ010000078.1, read on the forward strand.
CCTTTTTGGTGGGCCTGTCCAAGGGTGGCTTACCCGCCATTGGTATGTTGGCTGTGCCGCTGTTGTCCCTCGTTATGTCTCCGGTGAAGGCGGCTGTGTTGTTGTTGCCGATCTACGTGGTGTCTGATGTCGCAGGAGTCTGGCTGTACCGGCGCGACTTCAGCGCACCCAATCTGCGCATCCTGCTGCCGGCTGGCATTCTGGGTGTGGTGGTGGGTTGGCTCACTGCATCATTGGTGTCCGATCGGGCGATAGCGTTGATGATTGGCCTGATGGGCGCCGGCTTTTGCCTCCACTTGTGGTTGCGCAAGCAGCACAATGCGCCGCCACAGTTGCCCTCCTTTGGCAAGGGCTCATTGTGGGGAGTGCTGGCCGGGTTTACCAGTTTCATTTCGCATGCGGGTGCGCCACCGTTTCAGATCTATATGCTGCCGCAGAAACTGCCAAAGGCTCAATTTGCCGGCACAGCGACTCTGGTATTTGCGGTGATCAATGCCGCCAAAATTCTTCCGTACCAAAACTTGCGACCCTATTCGGACGAAACGCTGTGGAGTGCGGCGACTCTGGTGCCGTTTGCCCTGACGGGGGCGGTCTGCGGGGCCTGGTTGACTCGCCACATTGCCGATGTCTGGTTTTACCGGGTTGTGCAGGTGACCTTGTTCGCGGTCTCGCTCAAGCTCATCGCGGATGGGGTCATGACACACTGAAAATATAGCGTTGACCGCACCGCAAGGTTCATGGCGCCAAAGAGCTGATTTGGGCGAAATCGTTGCGCATCCGGTTGGCTGAATATGTGCGCTATATTTCCCAGTCTCACCAGATGCCCCATTTAATGCCAACAGCGAACTTGCGCCGCCACTTGCCTGCGTCCAGAATGATGTGCGCAGGCTTGATTGCGTGCCTGGCTCAATTGGTCAGTGCTGCAGAGCCACTGGTTGTGCGGCACAACTTCTTTCTTGATAAAAATTCTGGAACCCTGAATTACAAAGGAGAAGTTCTCGCGCTCATCCTGGAGAAGTCCAAAGACAAATACGGCCCCTATGTAATGAAAAAGGGTGCCCAGCAGGATTGGAGCCAAAGCCAGTCCTACAAACAGTTGGAGCAGGGCAACCTTGACCTGATGTCATCCATGACCAACTACGCGCGCGAACAGTCGGGGCTGCCGGTTCGCTACTGCCTGTACAAGGGCTTGCTCGGCGTTCGCATCGGCATGGGTTCGCCCGCCAATGTGACGGCGCTTGATGGTATTCAGACCCGCGAGGAGCTCAACAAGGTCAAGCTCGGCCAGGTATTTGACTGGCCCGACTACGACATTCAAACCGAAGCTGGTTTGCAGGTGTTGCGCCTGACAAGCGTCGCTTCATCGATCGAGCGACTGAATATCGGCACATTCCAGTTGTTGCCGCTGGGTATTGTCGAGGCCGCCCCAATTGCCAGGCAATACGGCCTCACGACTATTTCAAAGTGGGCCATTGCCTACCCGACGGCTTACTACTTTTTTGTCAGCAGGAAGCGCCCGGAACTGGCAGAGCGCCTCGAATATGGTTTCGAGCAGGCCATCAGGGACCACAGCTTTGACCAGCTTTTTGATAAGCGCATTGGTCCCTTGATTGCAGCTGCCGATCTGGATCACCGCAAGCTGTTTAATATTCGTAACCCTTTTCTGCCCAAGGCAACGCCACTGGCGCGCAAAGAGTTGTGGCATCCGTTGGTGACCGGCATCCTGCAGTGATTCCCTTGCGCATGAAATTCGGCCCTTGGGCCTGCGTGTGTGTGGTTGCGTTGGTGCTGTTATCTCCGTCTGTTGTGCTGGCGCAAACTTCAAGGCACGCGACCGAGTTGCTTGCAAAGCAAGTTGCTTACAAAACGCAGCTGGACGCCCGCGCGTTTGGTGAGCCTTTGCACTTGGTTTCGCGGGAAAACGAGGGTCGACTCGAGGGCGACGTCTACGCTGAACTCGATCAACCCGTTGCACGGGTTTTTGCAGTCCTTGGCTCGGTCGATGCGGTTTGCGCCATGCTGTTCTTGCACCTCAATGTTCGGTCATGCCAGGCTTCACGCAGTAACCGTGGTGCGCAGTTGACGTTGTCTGTTGGCCCCAAGCAGACAGGTTCCGGTCCCGGTACCTACAGCATGACTTACGCCATGCAAGTGGATGCGACTGACAACGATTATCTGGGTGTAAAACTGTCTGCCCCCAGCGGCCCGTTGTCGACACGGGACTACGCCATCGTGATCGAAGCGACGCCTTTGGACGCAGAGCGTACATTTCTGCATTTTGGCTATGCCTACACTTACGGTAGCCTGGCGAAAATGGCCATGGGCCTTTACCTCGCAACCGCAGGGCGCACCAAAATCGGATTTACCGCTGTGGGTACCGGTGGTGATGGGCAGCCCCAATATGTGCAAGGGGAGCGTGGTTCGCTGGAGCGCAACGTCATGCGCAACTACCTGGCATTGAAGGCCTATACCGCGGTCCAGACCGGTACGCCAGGGGCGCAAATGGAGAGCCGGTTACGCGCGTGGTTTGCGCTGACCGAGCGACACGCAGCGCAATTGCACGAGCTGGACCTGGATCAATATTTAAAGGAAAAGCACGCAGACCTGGCCCGCATGGGCGTACCTGCCCAATAACTGGCTGCTCAGGCGGGCTGCTGTGCCATCCGAAAGTCCTCATCCACCGGGAGACCCGGAAAGTGAAAGCGCACAGGCCCGTCCGGGAGGGCGTTCAGGTACTGAACCACCATGGGATCGGCGCTGTTGCGTACGGTGTCCACAGCCCCTTCGGCGGCGACTTGGCCGTTGGCCAGAATGATGACGTGGTCAGCGATTTCCAGGGTTTGCTTGAGTTCGTGTGACACGAACACGCTGGTCAAACCCATGGAGTCATTGAGTTGGCGAATCAGGCGGGCCGCCGTCTTGAGCGAGATCGGGTCCAGCCCTGAAAACGGCTCGTCGTACATGACCAGCTCGGGGTCGAGTGCAATGGCTCGGGCCAGTGCAATGCGTCGCGCCATGCCGCCCGAAACTTCGCTGGGCAGCAAATCACGGGCGCCGCGCAGACCCACGGCGTTGAGCTTCATCAAGACGATGTCGCGGATCAGCCTTTCGGTCAAATCGGTATGCTCCCGCAGCGGGAAGGCCACGTTGTCAAACACGGTCAAGTCCGCAAACAACGCTCCAAACTGGAACAACATACCCATGCGCCGCCGTGCGGCGTAAAGCTGCTCCTGGTCCATGCGGCCCACATCGTGGCCATCAAACAGCATTTCACCTGATTGAGCGCGTTGCTCGCCGCCCATGAGGCGCAGCGCAGTCGTCTTGCCTGCACCCATGGGGCCAATCAGTGCGGTGACCTTGCCGCGCGGAATGCTCAACGACACGTTTTCGAGAACCTTGTGTTCCCCGTAGCGAAAGCTCAGGTTGCGAAATTCAACGAGGGAAGTTAGGGGAGTTGCCATAGGTCCAAAAGCCTGAATGCTGGGAGCGGCCCCATGTTACCTCGCCGCAATGCTTTGCACGATGGCGTCGACCAGCAGGTCCCGCAGCGGATGCGGCGTGGCCACTTGGGGCAATAGCAAACTCACATTGAAGGGTATCGCCACGCCAAGCGGGCGCACCATCAGTTGGGGCCCCGCCATGGCGGCGGCGGTCAATGGGTTCACGATGGCCAGGCCCAGGCCCTGCTGCACCATGGCGCATACGGCCGCAGCGCTGGCGGTCTCAAATGGCGTCATGCGTTGCACGTTGGCTTGCAGAAACATGGCGTCGATGGCGCGGCGGTACGGGTCGTCCTCGGACAAACTGATAAACCGCTCATTGGCAAAGTCTTGTGGCTGCAAAACGGCTTCTCTACACAGGCGGTGACCTGCGGGCAGCACCGCTACTTCATTGACCTTCAGCAGGGCGCGCAACTCCACTCCGGTAGGCGCTTCAGTGGTTTCGCTCAGACCCACGTCAAAGCGCTGTTCGCTCAGGGCCTGCTCCAGCCAAGGCGCCTCTAGCGGCACAATGCTCACGCTGACTGCTGGATGGGAGTTTTGCAACTGCACCAATGCCAACGGTACCAGAGCGTGCGCCAGCGCAGGCAGGCAGGCCAGACGCAGGCGCCCCGTGGTGAGTGTGCGCAACGCTTGCGCGCGGGCCGAAATCTGCTCCAGGCCCACAAAAGAGCGTTCCACCTCCTGCATCAGTGCCAGCGCCCGTGCTGTCGGCCGCAGGCGCCCCCGCACACGGTCAAACAAGCTAAACCCCAGCAAGTACTCCAGTCGCGCCAGTTCGCGGCTCAGGGTGGGCTGGCTCGATGCGGTCACCTCTGCCGCTCGGCGCAGGCTGCCGTGCAGCATGATGGCACGAAACAGCCCCAACTGGCGATGCGTCAGCAGGGGCGCAGCATGGCTTTTAGTCTGATAAGGCATGCTCAGACTATATCAATATTGAATAGATTGCAAAAGAAAATGGCATTGATTGAATAGTCTGGTCTTGAGATCATTGCGCCATGAACCCATTCACCCCCTCCACCCTCGCATCCCTGGCACATCAAAACGGCACACCCCTGTGGGTCTATGACGCTGCCACCATTGCGCGTCAAGTCCAGGCGCTGCGCCAGTTTGATGTTGTCCGCTTTGCCCAAAAGGCCAACTCCAACACCCACATCTTGCGCCTGCTGAAAAGCCTGGGTGTGGTGGTGGATGCCGTGTCGCTGGGCGAAGTGGAGCGTGCTCTGGCCGCGGGCTTTACGCCCGGACTGCACAACGGCCATGCAGAAATCGTCTTTACCGCCGACCTGCTGGACCGCACCACCTTGCCCCGCTTGGTGGAACTGGGCATTCCGGTCAATTGCGGCTCCGTCGACATGCTGGACCAGTTGGGCGCGGTCAGTCCCGGTCACCCGGTGTGGTTGCGCATAAACCCCGGTTTTGGCCATGGCCACAGCAACAAGACCAATACCGGCGGCGAGCACAGCAAGCATGGCATCTGGCATGGCGAGTTGGAAGCAGCCTTGGCCAAGGTTCGCAGCAATGGCTTGGCGCTGCAAGGCCTGCACATGCACA
>JBAWYQ010000079.1:0-16596 GCA_037143475.1 Burkholderiales bacterium
CTGGCCTTACAAGTTGCCGGCTAACAGGCGGCGAATCACTGTGTCCTTGAAGCTGTGCGCATCGGCCAGTCCGAGTCGCTCTTGGTACGCCTGTGGCATTTCCTTGACACCCCAAAAACTTTTGAGGGCCAGTGACAACAGTTCAGTCGGATGTTCAGATGCATGTTTGAGTTTTTTGAGAGCTCTAACGATGTGCAACTCTTCTTTGGTTAGATCGGTCCCAAATGGGAAGTCTGGCAGCAAGCCAGCTTCCGCCCAGGGGCGGAGCTTTTCGACGAGTGTTTGTGGAAGGTTTTTGCGATATCGCTCCGGAACCTCATAATGCGCATCCAACTTGCCATGGGCCTTGGCTTGTTTAACCAGATCGTCCTGGAAGCGCGAATCGGCTACGGCGATCAGACGCTTAATGACCTCACTATCGGGCTGGCCGCGGAGTTCGGCTACGCCGTATTCGGTGATGACGATGTCACGCAGGTGGCGGGGAATGGTGACGTGACCGTAGTTCCACACGATGCTGCTCTTGAGTCCATCCTTATTGTCGTGGGTGGAGCGCAGCATCATGATGAGGCGTGCATCGGGCAGGGCGTGTGACATCGCGACAAAGTTGTATTGGCCACCAACCCCGCTGACCACCTGTCCTGACTCCAACGCATCACTGGCGGCTGCACCTAGAAGGGTAACGATCATGGTGGTGTTCATAAAGCGGGCATTGCGTCGCTGGGCGCGTTTGAGGTCTTCCTGTCCATAAAGCTGGTTGATGAAGTCAATGCGCGTCATATCTACCTTGGCTAGCTCATGAGGCGGCATGGTGCGCAGGCGCTCATAAAAATCACGCGGCCCCAGAAAAAATCCACCGGTCATGAAGATTCCGCCCAGCAGACGTGTGCCCAGCATGTGCTGGCAAACAAAGTCGAAGGCAGCGTCCTCGTGGAGGTTGGCGCTGCATTTCAGCTCGCCCATAGTAAGTTGCTCACCGACTTGTGTCACTTCCGCACGCACGACGCCAAAACGTTGCAAGTACGCGAGGTCTTCTGCGCTGACTGGGGCGCGCACGCGACCCGAGTCCAACAAAGCCCTAAGGGTTTGCGGCGTGACCGTTGCATCGCTGATGACCCCCTTGTTGATCAGTTGTTGAAGCACTACGTCGCTGAATACTTCGCGGCGAATGATGCCTGCTTCAATGAGCTTGAGAAAGCCGTTTACAAACATTTCTGAGCAACCGTACAGGCCATGGTCAAAACGACTGAATTCGCGTCCGGCCAATCCGTCGGGGCACAGGGACTCCAGAATTCGTCGGTATTCAGTGCTGTGGCGGTCGCGCACGATGAGCGCCTGACCAATGGCATCACCCAATGAGCCGATGCCGATTTGTAGCGTGCCTCCGTCAGTGACAAGGCTCGATGCGTGCAGGCCGATTGAGTAATCAGTCAGGCTCACCTTGTTGTTTGGAGGAGCAAAAACAGCGTGCGTGCCAGCCGGGTCGGTAACCAAAATATCGAAGAAGGCCGGCTCCACTTCGGCTGTATTGGGCATGAACGGCATCAGATTGTTGATAACGCCCACTGCGGTGAACTTCTTGCCCGATTCGCGGAACATTTCCATTACTTCCATCACAACGTCCGGGTTGCTGGACAGACTCAATCGCAATCCGTTGCCGTCGTCCTTGCTCGCCACGGCCTGCGCCATCACATTCATTCCTTGCGACACCATGTCGCGTGCGATATGCGTGTAGTTGGTGGACATATAGTTTTGTTGGGCGACATCATTTCCGAGGTAGTCCCCGGTTTTCATAAAGACCTCGCAGACCTCAATGTTGGGCGGTAGACCCCCACCACGCAAGTCCTTGACGTACTCCAGGTCGGGATAGTCTTCAAAAACCCTTTCTACCAGCGGCGCCAGGAAATGCCGTTCCATTTCGCTTTTTCCTACTGGCTTTTCAAGCGATAGCGCGGTGATGATTTTTAAACGCCGTGCAGGGTTGGCCTTTACACGCCGGTAGAGTATGTTGACAAACGGGTTGGGCTTGCCAACGCCGAGCGGAATGCCCAAAACAATGTCGCCCGATGTAGTGTCCAGCACATGGTCGACGGCGGCGTCTAGGGAATCGATCATCAGGGGTGCCGGCATGGATTGTCTCCGTGTATCTAATTGGGGATGCTGTGAACCAGGTGACTTTAGTGGTGCTGGTTTTTCCTGACCTTGCCGTACATCAATTCCGTTGGGAGTTAGGGTGGGTTCCCTGATTGGCCGCTTAAACTCGGGCAGAAGCCCATCATTTCGTACTGTGACCTATACATCAAGCACCAACATCCAACCGCTGGCCGAGCGCTTGCGCCCCAAGCGCCTGAGTGAAGTCGTCGGGCAGCAACACGTGCTGGGCGAAGGCATGGCGTTGCGACTGGCGTTTGAGTCGGGCCAGCCCCATAGTTGCATCCTATGGGGACCTCCCGGAGTTGGAAAGACCACCATCGCGCGGCTGATGGCGGACGCTTTCGACGCACAATTCATTTCGATCAGTGCTGTCTTGGGTGGTGTAAAGGACATTCGCGAAGCGGTGGAACATGCGCAGGTGTCTCTGGCGCAAGGGCGCCGGACCATTGTGTTTGTCGATGAGGTGCACAGGTTCAATAAAAGCCAGCAGGATGCTTTTTTGGCGCACGTGGAGAGCGGACTGTTTACGTTCATTGGTGCCACGACCGAAAATCCTTCTTTTGAGGTGAATGCGGCGCTCTTGTCGCGGGCAGCAGTCTATGTGTTGCAACCGCTTACGGAGAAGGACCTTGAGCAAATTGTGGCTGTAGCCCTCGTGGAATGTGCGTTACCTGCTATTGAAAATGTAGCGATTAATCGATTGATTAGCTATGCGGACGGTGATGCCCGGCGCCTGCTCAACACACTGGAGACGTTGGCCGTGGCGGCCCAACAGGAGCGCCTGGAGCAGGTTACCGACAAATGGTTACTCAAGGTGCTTGGCGAGCGCATGCGCCGATATGACAAAGGAGGCGACCAGTTTTACGATTCCATCAGCGCTTTGCACAAATCAGTCCGAGGTTCGGATCCAGATGCGGCATTGTATTGGTTGGTTCGCATGCTCGATGGCGGAGCAGATCCGCGTTACCTGGCGCGGCGTCTCATTCGCATGGCCAGTGAGGATGTTGGTCTTGCCGACCCCAGGGCATTGCGACTGTCACTTGACGCTGCAGATGTGTATGAGCGCATGGGTAGCCCAGAAGGTGAACTGGCGCTGGCGCAGTGCGCGGTTTATCTGGCTGTTGCGCCCAAATCCAATGCCGTTTACAAGGCGTTCAACGAAGCCCGGGCGCTGGTCAGAAAAGAAGGTACGCGGCCCGTGCCCATGCACTTGCGCAATGCACCGACTCAATTGATGAAATCGCTGGACTATGGCAAGGGCTACCGGTACGCGCACGATGAGCGTGACGGATTTGCGGCGGGTGAGCGCTACCTGCCCGATGGCATGATCGGACCGTGTTTTTACCGTCCGGTCGAGCGCGGGCTTGAAATTCGGATTGCAGAAAAAATGCGGCAAATGAAAGCGCTTAATGAATTGAATGGCCCCGTCGCGGAAGGATCGTCCTGATGTGCGGGCTTGGGGCGAAATTTGCCGCACACTATTAGCTGCGCTAACTTTCGAAAGATTCCGCTGATGTGAGACTGGTGCTAGGGGTAAACCCAAATGCAGGGCGAGCCCCCAGAAGCCAGCCCTTGACTACAATTCGCTTCACTTGCCGTACGCCCTAGTTATGGTGGCAAGCTATTTGCTAATGATCAGGTACAGCCCACAAGGCTGCATCGTCAGACTTCAAACGGCTGCACAACCAATAGATGATTTGGACGTCGGCCAAAAATCGGAGAACCTTATGGATATTTTGTTGCAGCAGATCATTAACGGTCTGGTGTTGGGTAGCATGTACGCGCTTATTGCGCTGGGCTACACCATGGTGTACGGCATCATCAACCTCATCAATTTTGCCCATGGTGAAGTGATGATGGTGGGGGCGTTGACCAGTTGGACCATCATTGGGTTGATGCAGGAGTCTATGCCCGGAACTCCCGGATACATTATTTTGCTGATTGCGCTGGTGATTGCCTGCATCGTGGCGGCGGCGCTGAATTTCACGATTGAAAAGGTCGCATACCGACCCTTGCGCAATAGCCCCAAGCTGGCGCCGCTGATTACCGCTATCGGCATGTCGATCCTTCTGCAGACGCTTGCGATGATCATTTGGAAGCCTAACTTCAAGTCTTATCCAACTTTGTTGTCCAACACGCCCATCGAAATTGGTGGTGCGGTGATCTCTCCAACCCAAGTCATGATTCTCGGGTTCACGGCAGTGTCACTGGCTTTGCTGATGTGGCTGGTGAACTACACCAAATTGGGGCGTGCGATGCGTGCAACAGCTGAAAATCCACGCGTGGCCGGCCTGATGGGCGTGAAACCTGACGTGGTGATCTCTGCCACCTTCATCATTGGTGCAGTGCTTGCCGCCATCGCCGGTGTGATGTACGCGTCCAACTACGGTACTGCTCAGCACGCCATGGGCTTTTTGCCAGGCTTGAAGGCATTTACAGCAGCCGTGTTTGGTGGCATCGGCAATTTGGCCGGTGCCGTGGTTGGTGCGATTTTGCTGGGCCTGATCGAGTCGATCGGTGCGGGCTATATTGGCGCCCTTACGGGGGGTGTGCTGGGTAGTCACTATTCCGACATTTTTGCGTTCATTGTCCTGATCATTGTGCTGACGCTGCGGCCTTCGGGTTTGCTGGGTGAGCGGGTGGCAGATCGCGCTTGAGGAGCACACGCAAATGAAAAATCAAAAAATATTTACCTTCTTGGCCGCAGCCGTTGGCCTGTTGGTCCTACCCCTATTGCTACAGAGTTTTGGTAATGCCTGGGTGCGCATTGCGGACATGGCGCTGCTGTTTGTGCTGCTATCGCTGGGACTGAACATTGTGGTCGGCTATGCTGGCTTGCTCGATTTGGGCTATGTTGCATTTTTTGCGATTGGTGCGTACATGTTTGGGCTGATGGCATCGCCACAGCTCACCGATACCTTCCCTGCTATTGCTGAAATGTTCCCCACCGGGTTGCATACGCCGCTGTGGATTGTGATTCCGATGGCTGCAGGGCTTGCGGGTCTTTTTGGTGTGCTGCTGGGTGCGCCGACATTGCGATTGCGGGGTGACTATCTGGCCATCGTGACGCTGGGATTTGGTGAAATTATTCGCGTGTTTCTGAATAACCTGGACCAACCCGTCAACATCACCAATGGACCCAAGGGCATTAGTCAGATTGATTCGTTACATTTTTTTGGCTTGGATCTGGGTAAAAAAGTTGTAGTGGCGGGCTTCGAAGTTGCTTCGGTGTCGCTGTATTACTACCTGTTTTTGGCCTTGGTCTTGGTTAGTGTGGTCATCTGCCACCGACTGGAACTGTCCCGCGTTGGGCGCGCCTGGATGGCGATTCGCGAAGACGAAATCGCTGCCAAAGCCATGGGCATTAATACCCGCAACCTGAAGCTGTTGGCCTTCGGCATGGGTGCCACGTTTGGTGGCGTGTCTGGTGCCATGTTTGCAGCGTTTCAGGGTTTCATCTCTCCTGAGTCATTCAGCCTGATGGAGTCAGTGATGATTGTGGCCATGGTTGTGCTCGGAGGTGTGGGCCATTTGCCTGGCGTCATTCTGGGGGCGGTTTTGCTGTCGGCACTGCCCGAGGTGTTGCGCTACATTGCGGGCCCGTTGCAGGATATGACGGGCGGGCGACTGGATGCTTCCATTCTGCGTCAACTGTTGATCGCACTGGCCATGATTAGTGTCATGCTGCTGCGTCCGCGGGGTCTGTGGCCTTCGCCTGAGCACGGCAAATCCTTGCAAAACGTGAAGAGCTGAACGGAGCCACCATGACAGATACAGTACTCAACGTCTCCGGCGTTTCCAAACGATTCGGTGGCCTGCAGGCCCTCAGCGATGTTGGCATTAACATTAAGCGCGGGCAGGTCTATGGTTTGATTGGCCCCAATGGTGCGGGTAAAACCACCTTCTTCAATGTATTGACGGGCCTATACACCCCCGACAGCGGTAGTTTCGAGTTGGCGGGTAAAACCTATCAGCCGACGGCGGTGCACGCGGTCGCCAAGGCAGGTATTGCGCGAACTTTTCAGAATATTCGTCTCTTCGCCGAGATGACAGCGTTGGAAAACGTCATGGTCGGGCGACATATCCGTACCCATTCAGGCCTAATTGGTGCAGTTTTTCGGACCGCTAGTTTCAAGGCCGAAGAGGCTGCAATTGCCGCCCGGTCGCAGGAGTTGCTGGATTACGTTGGCATTGGTAAATTCACCGACTACAAAGCCCGCACGCTGAGCTATGGGGATCAACGCCGCCTGGAAATTGCGCGCGCGCTGGCCACGGACCCCCAGTTGATTGCGTTGGATGAACCGGCGGCTGGTATGAACGCTACCGAGAAGGTGATGCTGCGTGAGTTGATTGACCGCATTCGTAAGGACAACCGCACCATTTTGCTGATTGAGCACGATGTCAAGCTGGTTATGGGCCTGTGTGACCGAGTGACCGTTCTGGACTATGGCAAGCAGATTGCCGAGGGAACTCCTGCGGACGTGCAGCGCAATGAAAAAGTGATTGAAGCGTATTTGGGCACTAGCGGCCACTAGGCGGCTTCAGGAGAACATGACAATGACAAAACAGACTTTGCTCAAGGTAACAGGCTTGAAGGTTTCCTACGGTGGAATCCAAGCTGTCAAGGGCGTGGATTTTGAGGTGCACGAAGGCGAACTGGTTTCCCTGATCGGATCGAACGGCGCGGGCAAGACGACCACAATGAAGGCGATCACCGGTACGTTGCCCATCAACGCGGGTGATATCGAATACATGGGAAAGAGCATTCGGGGCCAGGGGCCGTGGGACCTGGTCAAGCAGGGCTTGGCCATGGTGCCGGAAGGCCGCGGCGTATTCACGCGCATGACCATCATCGAGAACCTGCAAATGGGTGCCTACATCCGCGATGATAAGGATGGCATAGCGTCTGACATGGAAAAGATGTTTACCATCTTTCCACGCCTGCGTGAACGCAAAGACCAGTTGGCGGGGACGATGTCGGGTGGCGAGCAGCAAATGTTGGCGATGGGACGCGCGCTGATGAGTCGCCCTAAAGTACTGCTGCTGGATGAACCTTCAATGGGCCTGTCTCCCATCATGGTGGACAAGATATTTGAGGTGGTTCGTGATGTCTATGCGCAGGGTGTCACTGTGCTGTTGGTTGAACAAAATGCCAGCAGAGCACTTGCTATCGCCAATCGTGGTTATGTCATGGAGTCAGGCATCGTCACCATGTCCGGTGACGCTGCGCAAATGCTCAACGACCCACGCGTGCGGGCCGCTTATCTGGGCGAATAGACGTTCAATGTGCTTTATCGGCTTCTGACGTAAAAGAGTCGGCAAAGAACTCCTCCGGGGGCAACTGGGCCAACGATGAGAAGTCAGTCCTGGCGGACTCGACGACGATAGGCGCGCCACACGCGTAAACCTGATGGCCGCAGAGGTTGGGGTAGTCTTGCAATACGGCGCGGTGTACGAAACCAGTGCGCCCCGTCCAGGCGTCTTGCGCAGTGGCGTCAGATACCACCGGAATGTATTGGAGATTGGGCTGACTTTTGAGCTGCTCCTGTACCCAGTCATGCATGTACAAATCTTCCGGCCGTCGGGCGCCCCAGTACAGCGTGACGGGTCGATTCACTCCTTTGTGCTGCATGTGCTCGATCAGCGCCTTGATGGGGGCAAAGCCAGTGCCTGATGCCACAAGAATAATGGGTTTACTGGATTCTTCGCGAAGGAAGAAGGAGCCATAGGGGCCTTCGATCCGCAAAATTTCCTTCTCCTTCATGCCTCCAAATACATGGTCTGTGAACTTGCCGCCCGCCATGTGCCGAATGTGCAGTTCAATGTTTGGGCCCAGATGCGGTGCGTTGGCCATTGAATAGCTGCGCCTTGACCCGTCTCGCAAAGTGAACTCAATGTATTGTCCGGCGCGATAACCGAAGGTGTCGTTGGCAGGCAGTTGCAACTGCAAAGCCATGACATCGGGTGATTTCTTCACCATGGACGTCACCCGCGTTGGCATTTTCTTGATTGGCATGGCGCCGATCTCCGTAACCTGGCGGGATTCGAGGACCAGGTCTGAGTGGGGTACGGCGCAGCAAGTCAGTATCAGGTTGCTGCTTGCTTCTTCCTCGCTGAGTGCCTTGCTTTGGTGGGGTCCGTGGACAACCGACCCAGATACCAGTTTGCATTTGCAAGACCCGCAGGCTCCGTCTTTGCAGCCGTACGGGAGCCCTATTCCCTGGCGAATCCCTGCCGTCAGCACAGCTTCATCTGCTCCGACATGGAATGTGCGCCCGCTTGGCTGCACCAGAACTGAAAAAAGTGGGCTGGCAATTTCGCTAGACGTCATCTTGTAGGTATCCTCGGAACTCTTGCATTTGAATCAAACCACGATTTTGCCCTCAAACCAGACTCCCCTTGGATCCCTTCCCGCGCGTTTTCGTCGGGAACGTGTTTTGATCGTCGGCTGTGGTGATGTGGGCTTGCGTGTGGCGGGTCAATTGCGCAATCGTGTGAGGTTGCTGGCGCTCACGTCCAGTTCCGATCGAGTAGGAGACTTGCGGTCCAAGGGGATTACGCCGCTATTGGGTAATTTGGACAAAGGTACATCGTTGATGCGGCTTGCCGGCATTGCTAGTCGTGTAGTCCACCTTGCGCCACCGCCATCGGACGGCTGGGTTGACTCGCGAACCAACGCTTTGATGCGCGCATTGCGTTTGCGACAGAAGCCTGTTTGCGTTGTGTATGGGTCAACGAGCGGGGTGTATGGCGATTGCGATGGGGATTGGGTTAAAGAGTCGCGTGGCGTTAATGCGCATACGCCGCGTGCACATCGGCGCGTCGATGCCGAATCGCGCATGCGATTTTGGGGACGTTCAACGGCCACTCGGGTCAGTATTCTTCGGATTCCCGGAATCTACGCACAGGACCGGGAAGGCGGTACGCCCCGAGCAAGATTGGTGAAAGCAACACCGGTGTTGCAGTATCAGGACGATGTTTTTACGAACCATATACAAGCTGACGATCTGGCTCGTGCCTGTTGTCTTGCGCTTTGGCGTGGCGCACCCCAGCGCGTCTATAACGTCAATGACGACAGCAGCATGAAAATGGGCGACTACTTCGATCTTGCTGCGGACTTGTATGGTTTGCCTCGTCCCCCCCGAATTGCACGTGCCGGAGCAATTGAGCAATTGCCGCTGATGCTGTTGAGTTTTATGAGTGAGTCCCGTCGTATGGACAACACCAGAATGAAGAAGGAACTGCGCCTGCGACTGCGTTACCCAACCGTACTCAGTGGTCTGGTTCCGCTGGCGGATTCGGATTCGTAAGCGTGCTAAACCCGATCCGGGTGCTCTATTCGAAATGCACTGAAGGTGGCCAGATTGTCCAGCAGTAGGTCCACCAGTTTGGGTTCAAACTGGGTGCCGCGTCCCTCGCGAATCGCATCTGTCACCATGTTCTCTGACCACGGTTCTTTGAAACTGCGGCGTGAGCCCAATGCATCAAACACGTCGGCGAGTGCCGTGATGCGTCCCGAAACAGGAATGGCAGTTCCAACGAGTCCGTTGGGGTAACCGGTGCCATCCCAACGCTCGTGGTGAGACAGGGCAATCTCTGCCCCAAGCTTCATGAGAGGGCGATTGGAGCGTTGCAGTATCTCCAGCCCAAATTGGGCGTGTTGTTGCATCAGCGCCCACTCATCAGCATCCAGTTTGCCCGGCTTCCTCAAAATATTATCTGGTATGGCAACCTTGCCAATGTCGTGCAGCGGTGAAGCGGTCTTGATCAGCATGACCTGGGATTCTGGCAACCCGTAGAGGCGTGCCAATATTTCGCATGTCAAAGCAACCCGCTTGACATGTGCACCGGTGTCTTTGCTACGGGCTTCGACAGCATCTGCTAACGTGTAGACCAGTTCCTTCTGGGTTTCTCGCAGTTCCTCTTGCAGGTTAATATTTTCAAAAGTTATGGCGACACTCTGGGTGTAAATCTCGAGAAGTTGGCGGTCCATTTTCTCCAATTCGGCAGCATGCTTCAGGTAGAGCAGGTTGCATCCGCCGTTCTTGGCTGCGGTATAGAGAACGTAGGCATCTTCAAAATGTTGGGCCGCTTTTTGCTCCAGCACTTGATCGAATCGTTGTGATACGATTTCGGGTAGATCCGTGAAACGCGTGTCGGTGCTGTACTGTACGAAATCACCGGTAGCCGCAATTGTTTTTGATTCATGTTCGCCGTTTCCTGGATTGGGCAGGACGATGCAGTACAGGGCAGAGCGGTCCAGTTTCAGGAGTGACGTCAATTGGTCCAGCACAGCCGTTGCGAAAACGGTTAGGGATTCGGCGCTTTGCACCATGGCCGTAGCACCCAGTACTCTTGCCAGGCCATCACGCTGGTATTCGATGATGCACAGGTCGCGGTACGCACGCAATTTGCTGTAAAGCAAGGTGCGCAATTTTTGTATCGTTAGGTCTGTTTTCTCTTTGTAGTCATCGATGTCATACTCGCGAATGACTCGGTCTTCAGGCGCCTGGCCCGGTTGTCCGGTACGCATGACCAGTCGTGTACGGTGATTTCCAAGAGTGTTTCGCACGTAATGCACCAGATCCAGTCCGGCGTGGTCCGTTTCCATCACGACGTCGACGATAGCCAACGCAATGTCGTCCCGGGTTTGAAACACTTCGCGCCCGGCCAGTCCGGTGTTTGCGCTGATGAGTTCGAGCTGGCTGCCCTGAAATTCAAATCCCTTGAGTGCCAGACGGGTTACCGCATGAACTTCTGCATCATCGTCTACCAACAGAATGCACCATGGTTTCTTGGCAGCCTTTTTGGCGTTGTCGGCGGTGGGTTCCTCTTCGTCGGCAAAAATCAAGTCCATCGTGTAGTCCTGGGGCGTACCAAAAAGTTGTGTACTTGCAAAAGATTTTACGCAGGTAACCCGGGTTCCTACCCAGGTGAAGTTTCGGCAGTGGGGGGCGGGGAAAATCGGGTCAATATTTTCCAGATAAACCAGCTGCACAGCAAGGTAATGGGGTTGGCCCATAGCACGTCGCTGAGCCAGTGTGCACCGTCAGCCATACGGGAAAAGCCAATGACCAGACCGGCAGTCACGCCAGTAAAGGCCCACATGCGTTGGCGCCGCCGGTGCACCAGCATCATGGAGGCAAAGAAAAATCCGCAAGCCACATGCCCGCTGACAAATGAACAATTGTTGTTGCATTGATCGGTCATGACCGTTGCACGGGTAAATTGCTGCGTTCCACCAAAAGGCTGTACCTGGTAGGGGCGCGCACGCTGCCAGTTGTCCTTGAACCCGCTGTTGACCAGTAAACCCGGACCCAGAGCGCCTGCCAACACCACAAACGCCAACGGCAATCGCCACCTTTGGCCCCACGACCGCAGGTTGGCCAATAGCCAACCCAACAGTGCTAATACAACCATCGTACGAAAAGCGGCGGGTATGTACAGATTGATCCACTCAACCCACCACCACTTTGCAGCGCCAATTGGCGCGGCTTGCCCAATAAACAGGGCTGCCGCATCCAAATCCAATGATGTCCATACTGTCGGCAGCAGCGCCAATGCGACAAAAGTGCCCAATATCCACCAGAACAGCACAGGGGTCTGCTGCCGGGATGTGGGTTGACTTAAATGGTTCTGCATGGACGTGGAGAGTGGCGGCATTGTCTGCGAAAATCGGCCACAGGTATTATCTTGTCTTCAATTTCAGGGATAGAACACTACATGACCATTCTTGTAACCGGCGGTGCCGGATTTATTGGTTCAAACTATGTGCTGGATTGGCTTGCGCAGTCACAAGAGACTGTGGTCAATCTGGACAAGTTGAGCTACGCAGGCAATTTGCAAAATCTGGCCAGTTTGAAAGATGATCCCCGGCACGTCTTTGTGAAGGGTGATATTGGTGACGCCGGGCTGGTACCGGAATTGCTGGGTCGTCACCAACCACGCGCCGTAGTGAACTTTGCCGCTGAATCACATGTTGACCGCTCCATTCATGGTCCGGGTGAGTTTATTCAAAACAACATAGTGGGCACATATCAGTTGCTCGAATCGGTCCGCGGCTATTGGAGTGCCTTGCCGACGGCGCAGAAGGCAGACTTCCGTTTTCTCCATGTATCAACGGATGAGGTGTACGGATCGTTGTCAAAGGGGGACCCCGCCTTTACCGAGTCCCATACATATGAGCCCAATAGTCCGTACAGCGCCAGCAAGGCCGCCAGCGACCACTTGGTGCGTGCCTGGCACCACACCTATGGCCTGCCGGTGCTGACCACCAATTGCTCCAATAACTATGGCCCCTACCATTTTCCGGAGAAGCTCATTCCGTTGGTGATCGTCAATGCGTTGGCTGGCAAGACCCTGCCGGTATACGGCGACGGGCAGCAGATTCGTGACTGGCTGTACGTCAAGGACCATTGCAGTGCCATTCGCCGCGTCCTGGAAGCCGGCAAGCTGGGAGAAACCTACAACATCGGGGGCTGGAACGAGAAGGCCAATCTGGACATCGTACGCACCATTTGTGGCCTGCTCGATACCTTGCAACCACGTGCCGACGGCAAGCCGTATGCAGATCAGATTGCCTTTGTGACCGACCGTCCAGGTCACGACCGGCGTTACGCCATCGACGCCCGAAAGATTGAACGTGATCTGGGTTGGAAGCCCGCCGAATCCTTTGACACTGGAATTGCCAAAACGGTTGCCTGGTATTTGTCTAACCAGGAGTGGGTGGCAAATGTGCAAAGTGGCGGTTACCGCGATTGGGTGCAAACGCAATACGGCAACGCCGCGGCCGTAGCATGAAGATACTGCTGTTGGGTACCGACGGCCAGGTCGGCTGGGAATTGCAACGCAGCCTGGCCCCGCTTGGTGAACTGGTGGTCATGGGGTTGGACCGTGCCGCCAATCCCGGCGGCCTCAGTGGCGATTTCACGCAGCTGGATGCGCTGGCCGAAACTGTGCGTACGGTGTGCCCGGACGTCATCGTCAATGCTGCCGCGCACACGGCTGTAGACAAGGCCGAAAGTGAGCCAGATTTCGCCCGCTTGCTGAATGCGCTGGCGCCAGGTGTACTGGCCGATGAGGCGCAGCGCCTGGGTGCCTGGCTGGTGCACTACAGCACCGACTATGTGTTTGACGGCAGTGGCGACCAGCCTTGGAAAGAGGACGATGCCACCGGGCCATTGAGTGTGTACGGTCAGACCAAGCTTGAAGGCGAACAGGCCGTTATGCGTTGCCAGCGCCACCTGATTTTTAGAACCAGCTGGGTCTACGCCGCGCGCGGTGGCAACTTTGCCAAGACCATGTTGCGCCTGGCGAAGGAACGCGAGACATTGCAAGTAATTGACGACCAGATGGGCGCGCCCACCGGTGCCGATTTGATTGCCGATGTAACGGCCCATGCGATCCGCCAGGTCAAGCCCGGTCAGGCCGGTGGCGATGTGGCATTGGCCGGAATCTACCACCTGGTAGCCGGTGGCTGTACCAGCTGGCATACCTATGCAAAACACGTGGTAGCCCTCGCAGAATGTGCGCAACCAGCTATAAAAATAGTAGCAAAAGAAATCAAAGCGGTTCCTACCAGCGCCTTCCCAACGCCGGCCAAGCGTCCCCACAATTCGCGCATGGATACCACCAAGCTGCAAACTACCTTCGGCCTGCAACTGCCATCCTGGCAGGCAGGTGTTAACCGCATGTTGAACGAGATTGACTATGGCCGCACCCAATAATCCCCACTCTACGTCCCGCAAGGGCATCATCCTGGCTGGAGGCTCAGGTACCCGCCTGCACCCTGCCACCCTGGCTATGAGTAAACAGCTCTTGCCGGTGTATGACAAGCCGATGATTTACTACCCGCTGAGCACGCTTCTGCTGGCCGGTATCCGTGACATCCTGATCATCAGTACGCCGCAAGACACGCCCCGTTTTGTGCAACTGCTGGGCGACGGCAGTCAGTGGGGCATCAATTTGCAATATGCGGTGCAGCCCAGTCCGGACGGCTTGGCGCAGGCCTTCATCATCGGTGACCAATTCATTGGTAACAACGACAGCGCCCTGGTGCTCGGTGACAACATTTTTTATGGCCACGATCTGCAGATTCTGCTGAGCAATGCTGATACTCAGCAACACGGCGCAACAGTCTTTGCATACCACGTACAAGATCCGGAACGCTATGGCGTGGTGGCGTTTGATGCCGCGGGCAAGGCACGCAGCATAGAAGAGAAACCCGCAAAGCCGCAAAGTAACTATGCTGTCACGGGGCTGTATTTTTACGACAAGCAGGTGGTGGACATAGCCAAGGCTGTCAAACCGAGCGCCCGTGGTGAACTCGAAATTACGGCAGTCAATCAGGCCTACCTCGATCTTGGGCAACTTAGCGTGCAGATCATGCAGCGAGGCTACGCTTGGCTCGATACCGGCACGCATGACAGTCTATTGGAAGCGGGCCAGTTCATCGCCACCCTGGAACGCCGCCAGGGATTGAAAATTGCGTGTCTAGAAGAGATCGTCTGGCGCAACGGCTTTATCGGCAGCGAGCAACTGGCCAAACTGGCGCAGCCGCTGGCCAAGAACGGCTACGGACAGTATTTGCTGGGCTTGCTGAAGGAAGGCACCCAGCCATGAAGGTCACGCCTACCGCTATCCCTGATGTCATGCTGATCGAACCCCGTGTGTTCGGTGATGCTCGTGGTTTCTTTTTTGAAAGCTTCAACCAGCGTGCCTTTGCTTCGGCCACAGGTGTCGAGACACAATTTGTCCAGGATAACCATTCCCGCTCCGCGCATGGAGTCTTGCGCGGTTTGCATTACCAAATTCAACAGCCGCAGGGCAAATTGGTTCGCGTGGTGGCTGGCGAAGTGTTTGATGTTGCCGTTGACATTCGTCGCTCGTCACCTACGTTTGGCAAGTGGGTCGGTGCGATTTTGTCCGACCAGAACAAGGCTCAGTTCTGGGTTCCGCCGGGGTTTGCGCATGGGTTTGTGGTGATGTCCGAGGCCGCCGAGTTTTTGTACAAGACCACTGAATACTATGCACCGGAGCACGAGCAGTGCATAGCCTGGAACGACCCGTTTTTGAACATCACATGGCCTGATCTGGGCGAGACTCCCAAATTGTCGGCCAAGGATGCGGCCGGTGCCCTTTGGGCCAACGCCAAGTTTTTTGATTGAAAGGTCCTCATGACACTCAGCTGTTCCGGTCTCAAGCTTTTCGCGCTGTTGCTGGCAGGCTTGCTGAGCGCATGTGCTTTCTCGCCACGCGTCGAGGCGCCGGTTGCACAGGTCCTAACCTCTGCGAGTCTGGCGGGCACCGAATGGGTAGCTTTTGCCATTGACGGCACCCCCGAGGTCACACTTCCTAAGCCGAGACTCCACTGGACCAGCGCAGATCAGGTTGTCGGAACGGGTGGATGCAACCCGTTTCGTGGACCTGCAGTGGCCGGAGCAGGAGCGCTGCGACTCGGCCCGTTGGCTTCCACCGGGAGGGCGTGCCTGAGCATGCCCGGATCACAAGAGGACTTGTTCTTCAAAGCCTTGGAATTGACCCGCAAGGCACGATTGGATCGAGATCAACTGGTTTTGATGGACGACACCGGGAAAGTACTGGCCCGGTTCTTGAAAACCAACTGAGTCCGGCAGGGTCGCGGCTATTTTTTGGCGACTAGCGGTTGCCGGTTACCGTGGAAGGCGCCATCTCTTGCAATGGCCCCAACGGATTGGTGTTGACCTCTACCTCGTTGATAGCAGGTTGGCCGCCCCAGCCACGGTAGACCACCACATCGTTGACCAGCAATATCAGAGCGTTGAAGCGCCAACCTGTTGTCTCGGTCCTGCGTTTGAAGTTGAAAAAATCTGCCCAAAAACCGCCCGTGCGGGCTTTTGAGATATGGGTCACATTGAGTTCCCAGCCTCGGCAGGCATCGTGTGCATTTAGGCAGGTCATTATTCCGGGGTCCAGATCCTCTTTGCCCAGCACGCTGCCATTGACTACTTTGCGTACGATGTCGGTATGGGTCAATATCAAGGTGTTGGGTTGTTTTGCCGGGGTCAAACTCTTTTCGGCAAGGCTTGCGAGGTCGCTCTGCTTGGGCACCAACGATTCAACCGCCAAGCGCGCCTCATTAAAACTTTGAAATGTTGGGGATTGGGTTTGTGACGTTGGCAGAAGTGAAGAACACCCCGCTGCCATCAGAAACATTGAAAAAATCGGGACTGTGAATATGTAGGATTGACGAATCACGGCGAGTATCTCTTTAACGAATGCGTCAGTCAGTGCCATGCTTGCTCAAAATGCAGTGCATCAGTTTTGAATTCTTCGCGCTACTCAAATAAGTACTGTGAGGGGATGCTACCCTCTGACGCTGTTTGAGACAACAAAAAACCCGCTGTCCCAATGGGAGAGCGGGCTAATGAGTCTTTCTGAAACCATCTGAAACTATCAAATGGTGCC
>JBAWYQ010000080.1:0-16544 GCA_037143475.1 Burkholderiales bacterium
GAGGCAGGTTTTTGGGTTCGGATTCCAATATTCATGCGATGCACCCGCCAGGGACACCCGAAGGCTAGGCAATAAGGGGCATTCCAGCGTGTTTAGCCGCGCCGGTATCAAAGGTCATAGTGCCGGTGCAGCCGGCGCCGGCTGCAGTGCGCTCAATCAGGCAATCCGCAAAGTCCGACTTGCCGCCAGCAAAGACCCTGAGCGCCCGCACCACCTGGTCAGCTCGATCTACCAGGATTTGTTTGGTGCGCAACAACGCTTCCAGTGCCTGCTTCACCTGCACATTGCTCAGCGCGTAGCAGGACGTCAGAACCCAATACAGCTCGATGACTGAAACTATGCTCACGAAGCCTGGACTGTCACTATTGAGCGATTCGATGAGCTGGGTCGCCTTGGGCGATTGCTTGGGATCGTCCTGCATGATGTAGCGCACTAGGACGTTTGTGTCGAGACCGATCATCGAGCAGCCGCCCCCCGCTGAGCGATTGCCGCATTCATCGCATCGATCGAAACGATCTTCTTGGCTGGACCGAACATGCCCTTCAGTTCCGTCACCTCACGAGTGGCCGCCACGAATTCGTAGCGCCCCGGCGCGATCCGAACAAACTCAACGCGATCCCCGGTATCAACATGAAGATCCTTGCGGACTTCGGCGGGGATGGTGATTTGCCCTTTAGAGGTTAGTGTTGCGATTGTCATGCTGGGTTCCTTATGCCTTACTTTAATGTAAGGCGGTACCGATGTCAAAAGCTGTCTGGCGGGCCGAGCACGACATCGATCTACTCATGCCTTGCATCGGTCATTCGTAAAGATTGGCAGCGTGGCCAATTTCGACGAAGTAACGCTGGCAATTCTCGCGCCCGTTACCAGCCAGGTCATGCCCGAACAAGTGGGCCGACCACTTCGGTTGAAGTTGTGCGTCGGCGGTGCCCACGGGTGCCGCGCATATTCCGTCATCAAGAAAGCTCGCCACAGTCTTTGGTCATGTAGTGATGGCAGATGCTGTAAGGATTTCCCTACAGCCATATCAGCAACGCCTTATAGCGCAGTCGTGTCAGTCCGGTCAGCATCAACCCATGACACTGAGACTGCTTGTTGTAGACGATTCAGCGCTGATCCGCCAGCGCCTGCTAGAGATGCTCGAGGGCATTGCGGGCATTGAAACGCGGGCCAGCGCTGCCACCCTGGACGAGGCGCTGCTATGCGCGCGGCGCGACTTGTCAACTTTTGTCTTGCTCGATCTGAATTTTCCCGAGGGCAATGCCCTATCGATCATCCCGACCCTCAAAAGGCTGCCCTCCACCCCACAAATCGCTGTATTGACCAACGATGCCCGTGCGTCTACCCGCCGCCAGTGCTTGCAGGCCGGTGCCGACTGGTTTTTTGACAAATCCACCGAATTCCAAATAGCCATTGAATTAGTGCGCACGCAAGCGGCACTGCATTGACCAAACACGACCACCGAGGAAATCCACCATGCGCACCAATCTACCTGTAAGCCAGCACGAGTACCAGTTTCCAGATGGTGAGACGTTGCTTTCGACTACTGACACCGACAGCCATATTACCTATGCCAACGCGGCCTTCATCCGCACCAGTGGGTTTGACGTCAATGCGCTGTTGGGACAACCGCACAATATCGTGCGCCATCCGGACATGCCGACAGAGGCCTTCGCCGACATGTGGCGTAGCCTGAAAGAAGGCCAATCCTGGCGCGCACTGGTCAAGAATCGGCGTAACAATGGCGACCACTACTGGGTCTGCGCCAACGCCGCGCCGATGCGCCGCGATGGGCAGTTAACCGGTTACCTGTCGGTGCGCACCAAGCCTGATCGGGCCGAGGTGGCCGCCGCTGAGGTGCTGTACGCCCGCTTTAAAGCAGGCCGCGCCAAAGGACTCGCGTTCCATCGCGGCTTGGTAGTGCGCACCGGTCTGCTGCGCTGGACCAGCGCCTTGCAACTGCTGCCGACCGCCTGGCGTGTGCGCCTGCCAATGTTGGGCATCGCGATTGCGCTGGGTGCGGGCATGCTGCTGTCGGGCCTGGGCGGATCGGCCCTGGCAACCATGGGACTGGCAAGCGCACTGAGCTTGCTGCTGGCAACTTGGTTTATCGAGACGCAAATCACCACGCCACTCAAAAAGATTCAGGTATTAGCGCAGCAGGTGGCCAGTGGCGAGTCGAGCCAGGAACTGGGTTTCAATCGCTGTGACGAGATCGGGCTGATCGCCCGAGCTATCACCCAGGCCGGGCTGAATCTACAGTCGCTGGTGGCGGATGTGCACGAGCAGGCCAACGGGGTACACGTGGCGGCCATGGAGATTGCCGCTGCCACCAACGACCTGGCCAGCCGCACCGAACAGACCGCCTCCAGCCTGGAGCAAACGGCAGCCGCCATGGAGCAGCAAACCGCCTCGGTGCGGCAAAACTCCGACACCGCACACCAGGCCAGCCAGGTGGCCCAGGCTGCCACGCAGGTAGCCGTGCAAAGCAGCACGGCCATGGGCCACGTGGTATCCACCATGGAGCAAATCTCCAAGTCCAGCAGCAAGATTGCCGACATCATTGGCGTGATTGACGGCATTGCCTTTCAGACCAACATCCTGGCCCTGAACGCCGCAGTGGAGGCCGCCCGTGCTGGCGAGCAGGGGCGTGGCTTTGCCGTGGTGGCCAGCGAGGTGCGCAGCCTGGCCGGGCGCTCGGCGGCTGCGGCCAAGGAAATCAAGGGCCTAATTGACACCTCCGTGGCCAATGTGGCAAGCGGCTCCCGGCTGGTTGCCGAAGCCGGGCAGACCATGACCGAAGTGGTCAGCCAGGTGCAGCAAGTCAATGATCTGATGTCTGAAATTACCACTGCCTCGAAAGAGCAGTCAATCGGCATTTCACAAGTCGGGCAGGCCGTAGCTCAGCTCGACGAGATGACGCAACAAAACGCCGCCATGGTTGAGCAAAGCAGTGCCTCTGCCATCAGCATGGGCGACCAGGCGGAACGGCTGGTGGCTGCGGTCAAGGTGTTTTCTGCTTAATCCAGCGGTGCTGCAAACCAGGAGACCCCGCATATGGCAAGCCACAACGATCACAAGATCCTGAAAGAGCAGGTGGTCACCACCGTTCAGGCGCTCCACGGTATGCGCGATGCGCTGGTCGAGTTGTCATTGGCTTTGCACGACTACCAGTTTTATGCTGAGTCAAACCGATGCAAAGGCACCGCTGCGCAGTTGAGCGACCAATGTATCAACAAAGCCCGCAACAGTCGGGGGCAGGTATGAGTCCAGTTTCCAGTGCCAGCATACTGGTAGTTGATGACCAGGCCGCAAATATCCGCCTGATGCGCTCGATTTTGCAGCCCGAGGGCTACAACGTGGCAAGCGCTAAAAGCGGTGAGTCGGCGCTTTTGTTGGCCCAGACAGCGCCCCAGCCCGATCTGATCTTGCTCGATGCCATGATGCCCGGGATGGATGGCTACACCGTCTGTAGCCGCCTCAAATCGATAGCTGCCACCCGACAGATTCCGGTGATATTTGTCACCGCTGTCGACGATACCCAGACCGAGGCCCGCTGCTTTGCACTGGGCGCGGCCGACTACATCACCAAGCCGGTCGAACTGCCAACGCTGCTGGCACGGGTCAAGACCCACCTGGCGCTCTACACGCAACAAAGAAGCCTGGAGGGCATGTTTCGTGACGTGTTGGAGTTCGCACCCGATGCCCTGGTGCTGTCAGACTCCGACGGGCACATCGTGCGTGTCAACGCGCAGGCCGAGCGCTTGTTTGGCTATGCGCGTCAGGATCTGGTGGGGCAGTTGATCGATGTGCTGATTCCCGAACGAGCGCGCGCCGGGCATCCGGCCCAGCGCGAGGGCTTTGCCACCAGCCATGCAACACGCCGCATGGGCCAGGGTCTGTCGGTGCAGGCTCGGCACAAAGATGGAAGTATTTGTGATGTAGAAATCAACCTGAGCCGCATAGCAACTGCACAAGGGGTGCTGTTCGTCAGCTCCCTGCGCGACATCACTGAACGCAAGGCAGCTGAGACCAATCTGCGTATCGCCGCCACCGCTTTCGAGGCTCAGGAAGGGATTGTTGTCACCGATCGCCATGATGTGGTGTTGCGCAGCAACCAGGCCTTCTCTCGCATCACCGGGTATAGCGCTTCCGAAGTGATCGGACGCAAGATGAATTTTCTCAAGTCGACGCGCCATGGCGCCGAATTCTGGCGTGCCTTCTGGCAAGCAATGGTTAGCGATGGCGTCTGGCATGGCGAAATCTGGAACCGGCACAAGTCCGGCCAGGAGCATCCCCACTGGCTGACGGTTTCTGCCGTAAAAGACGCGCTCGGCGCAGTTAGCCACTATGTTGGCACCTATACCGATATCACCGAGCGCAAAGCGGTGGAAGCCGACCTTCGAATTGCTGCTGCTGCCTTTGAAACACAAGAAGGCGTGGTGGTGACCGATGCCAATAGTGTGATTTTGCGGATCAATCCAGCCTTTGCGCGGATGAGCGGTTACAGCGTTGAAGAATTGGTTGGTAAATCACCCAAAGCGCTCCAGTCGGGTCGACATGATGCCGGCTTCTACAGGGAAATGTGGAACTCCATTGGCCGCACCGGCGGCTGGCAAGGCGAAGTCTGGGATCGGCGCAAAAACGGCGAGATCTATCCCAAATGGCTCAGTATCTCGGAGGTCCGTGATAGAGACGGTGTGATAACCCACTACGTGGGTACCCAGAGTGACATAACCCTGCGCAAAGAAGCCGAACAAAAAATTCACACGCTGGCTTTCTTTGACTCACTCACCGGACTGCCCAACCGCACGCTACTGATGGACCGTTTGAAACAGGCCATGACCGCAACCGACCGGGCCGACCAGCACGGTGCCTTGTTGTTCATCGACCTGGACAATTTCAAGAGCCTCAACGACACCCTGGGCCACGATGTCGGTGACATGCTGCTCAAGCATGTTGCGCAACGACTGACGCAGTGTGTGCGCGAAGGCGACACTGTGGCGCGCCTGGGCGGCGACGAGTTTGTGGTGCTGCTGGTCAACCTTAGCGCCGACCAAGCCGATGCCGCCATTGACACCGAAACCGTGGCTAGCAAAATCATTGCCACGCTGAACCTAGTTTACCGCTTTGGCACGTCTTCGCACCACAGCACGGCTAGCATGGGTGCCACTCTGTTCAAGGGCTCAAAAACCTCAACCGACGACCTGATCAAGCAAACTGATCTGACCATGTACAAGGCCAAGGACGGCGGACGCAACACCTTTCGCTTCTTTAACCCGGCCATGGAGTTGGCGCTCAACGAGCGTGCCGCGTTGGAGACTGACCTGCGCCAGGCGGTGGAGGCGCAACAATTCCTGCTGCACTACCAGGCGCAAGTCAACGAGGCTGGCCTGGTGACCGGTGCCGAAGTGCTGCTGCGCTGGCAGCACCCCAAGCGCGGCATGGTCTCCCCGGCCGACTTTATTCCCCTGGCCGAAAGCACCGGGCTGATCTTGCCGCTGGGCCAGTGGGTGCTGGAGACCGCCTGCAACCAGCTGGCGCTGTGGGCCAGCCAGCCGGACATGGCGCACCTGACGGTGGCGGTCAACGTCAGCGCGCACCAGTTCCGGCAAAGCGACTTTGTTGAACATGTGCTGCGGGCGCTGCACACTAGCGGTGCCAACCCGCGCCGCCTGAAACTGGAGCTGACCGAGAGCCTGCTGGTGGACAATATTGGTGCCATCATCGACACCATGAGCACCCTCAAGGGCCACGGCGTCGGCTTTTCACTGGACGACTTTGGCACCGGCTACTCCTCGCTGTCGTACCTGAAACGCCTGCCGCTGGACCAACTCAAGATTGACCAGTCGTTTGTGCGCGATGTGATGGACGACCCCAACGACGCCGCCATTGCCAGAACTATTGTTGCGCTGTCTGAAGGCTTGGGGCTGAGCGTGATTGCAGAGGGCGTTGAAACTTTGGCACAGCGCGACTTTCTGGCTTCTGCGGGTTGCCATGCCTACCAGGGCTATTTCTTTGGCCGCCCGATGCCGCTGGGCGGGTTTGAGGCGCTGGTGCGCCAGACCGAACTTTCACGCTAAATTTATGCCAAATACCCTTCCAGCCCCCGTAGAACGTGCGTAAGGTGCTATGAAATTTGATGTCTTTAAGAGCAGTTCGATCAAGACCAGGGTGGTCTTTGTCACGCTGTCTATTTTTGTGCTGAGTCTGTGGTCGCTGTCTTTGTTTGCGACACACGAGTTGCGGGCCGGGTTGCTAGACCTGACCGGGGCTCAACAGCGATCAACGGTTATGCTGCTGGCGGCACAGATTAACGACGAGTTGGAGGACCGCTTTGCGGTGCTCAACAACCTGGCAGTCACCGAGGAGCTGCGAACCCAAGCCGGTGGGGCCGGGTTTCAGCAAATGATGGCGACCCGTCCGGCGATCCGGCGTTTTTTTAACGCAGGGGTCATGCTACTGGGCCCCGACGGTACGGTGCTGGCCGATGCGGGGGGGTCGATCCAACGCATCGGCATCAACTACATGAATGTCGAAGTGGTGGCTGCCGCACTCAGGGCCGGGCAGTCGGGCATCGGCCCGCCGGTTATGGCGCGTACCCTAAAGGTGCCGGTGTTTGACATGGTGGTACCGGTTCGCAATGCACACGGCGCTGTGGTCGGGGCCTTGTATGCAGTGACCGACCTGAGCCAAACCAATTTCCTGGACAAAGTTGTTGGCACCCGTTACGGCAAGACGGGCGGTTTCATGCTGGTGGCGGTCCGGCCGCGCTTGGTGGTCAACGCCACCGACAAGAAACTCATCATGTTAAACCTGCCAGCGGAGCGCGTTGACCCGCTGGTAAACCGCTTCATCCAAGGCTACGAGGGTACTGGCATTGCCGTCAATCCGCTGGGTATAGAGGTACTTGGATCGGCCAAAGGTATTCCGCTAGCAGGATGGTACATCGCCGTTTCCCTGCCCACGGCAGAGGCTTTCGCGCCCATCGTCGACATGCAGCAGCGCATGCTGCTGGCCACCCTGCTGCTGACCCTGCTGGCCGCAGGGCTGACCTGGTGGCTGCTGCGGCGCGAACTCTACCCCCTGCTGGAGGCGACGCAAGCGGTGACCCGGCTGGCGCAATCAGGATCGGCGGTACAGCACCTGACACTGCCTGTGGTGGCAGGGCGCAACGATGAAGTCGGCCAATTGCTCACCAGCGTCAACCGCCAGCTTGACCTGGCGGCGCAGCGCGAGGCCAAACTGCGCGATGGCGACGAAATCCTGGGCGGCATTCTGGCGACCACCCTCGACGGCTACTGGCGCATCGATCGCGCAGGCCGTCTGATCGACGTCAACGCTACCTATTGCAGACTGTCCGGCTATGCGCGCGAGGAACTGCTCGGCATGCAAATCCCCGATCTTGAAGCAGCGGAAAGTCACACCGAGACGCAGCTTCATATCCGGCGCCTCATCGAAACCGGCCGCGAGCAGTTTGAAACCCGGCATCGGCGCAAGGACGCATCGGTGTGGGAGGTCGAAGTCAGCGTCACCTTCCTCAGTGCCAACGGCGGTGAATTCATGGTATTTCTGCGCGACGTCACCGAGCGCAAGCACAACGAGCTGGCGCTGCTGGCATCGCGCAAGGACGCCGAGCGCGCCAACCAGGCCAAATCGGGCTTTCTGACCAGCATGAGTCATGAGCTTCGCACCCCTTTGAACTCGATTTTGGGTTACGCCCAGCTACTGCAGCAGGACGCCGGCCTGAGCGCCGCCCAGCATGAGCGGGTGGATGAGATTCTGAGCAGCGGCTATCAGCTGCTGCAGATGATCAAGGAAATACTGGATCTGGCAAAAGTCGAATCCGGCCACCTGACGCTATCCATGGGGTCGGTGGAAGTGGATGCCGCGGTGCTCCAGTGCCTGCAACAAATCCAGACGCTGGCGGCCAGGCAAGACATCAGCCTGGTCTACACCGAACAACCCGGTTGCGCCGTGCAGGCCGACCCCGCGCGCTTGCGCCAGGTGCTGCTCAACCTGCTCTCCAACGCCGTCAAATACAACCGCCCCGGCGGCAGCGTGCGCGTCGTGGTGCAGGAGCAGGGCGCGCAACGGCTGCGCCTGGTGGTGAGCGATACCGGAGCCGGCATTGCGCCCGAGCGTCTACCCGAGTTGTTTCAACCCTTTAGCCGCCTGGGTGCCGAAGGCAGTGCGATTGAGGGCACCGGGGTGGGCCTAAGCATCGCGCGGCGCATCGCCGAGTTGATGGGGGGCACTCTGGAGGTTGCGAGTGAAGTGGGCGTGAGCAGCAGCTTCTGGATTGAGCTTGAACGCAGCTCGGTGGTGCCCCCTGCCGAGCCCTTGCCTGAGCCCGAGGCCGCTGGCGCCACTGACGCAACCGACGCCACGGGTGCGACAGCCAAGGCGACTGTGCCAGCCGTGCCCCCTAACGGGGTTTTGCACACGGTGCTGTGTATTGACGACAACCCGCCCAACCTGCGCCTGATGGTGCAACTGCTGGGCCGCCACCCAAACATCCACACGCTGAGCACCACCGACCCCCAAACCGCCGTTGCGATGGCGCTGGCGCAGCGCCCGACGCTGATCTTGCTGGACATCAATATGCCAGGCATGGACG
This sequence comes from Burkholderiales bacterium, assembly GCA_037143475.1. GTDB lineage: Bacteria > Pseudomonadota > Gammaproteobacteria > Burkholderiales > Burkholderiaceae_C > Allorhodoferax. The sequence continues at coordinate 8,621 of JBAWYQ010000080.1, forward strand.
GCTTTATGGTACTGAAGGTGTTGCAGGGCGCGCCCGGCCTGGCCGACATCCCGGTGGTGGCGGTCTCGGCCAATGCCCTGGCCAGGGATATTGCGCGCGCCATGGACGCGGGCTTTAGCGAGTACCTCACCAAACCACTGGACCTGGCGCAATTCGATGCGCTGCTCGGGCGTCTTCTAGGTTCGGTGTCGGGGCCAACGGAGCCTGACGTATGACAACCATGCAGACTTCGCGGCGCACCCGGCGTCTGCTGCTGGCGTGGCCGCTGCTTGCGGCAGTCCTGTTGCTGTTTGGGCTCTACCTGACGTACCAGCAGTGGGTTGACTATCAGGCCATCGAAGCTGATGAACGCCAACGGTTGACCCAGCAAACACTGGTGATTGAAAAGAACCTGGTGCCGCAAATTGTCGCCGCCAACAGGGCACTGGAAAGCGTTATTCATGATTTGCCGTTCTTGAAGGCAGACCCCGGTGGGCAGGTGTGGCTGAACCGTCGCCTGAAGGTCTTCGGCGACATGATGCCCGGCGCGCGCTTGTTGATGGTGGTCAACGCGCAGGGCCGGATTACCGCTGCGAGCGACGAAAAGGTACTCGGTGTGAATGTCGCGCAGCGCGCCTATTTTCTGTTGGCGGCCAGCGCCAACAACCCGCAGACGCTGTACCTGGCCCCCCCCTTCAAGACCTACCTCAATACCTACTCGATGGCGCTGGCGCGCAGCCTGAGCGGCCCGCAAGGCGAATTTGCCGGGCTGGTGCTTGCCTCGCTGGAAGGCGATTTTGCCAAGGAAGTGCTGAACTCGGTTCTTTACACGCCCGACTCCAGGAGTTCGCTTGCGCATGGAGATGGCTTGCTGTTCGTGCGCGAGCCGCATGCCGAGGATGTGGTCGGCAAGAACCTGGCACTGCCGGGCAGCATGTTTAGCCGGCATCGCGACAGCGGCCAGAGCGTCAGCGTGATGGCCGATATATCGGTGACCACGGGCGAGACGCGGCTGACGGCACTGCGCACCATCTGGCCCGCCGACCTGCATCTGGACAAGCCCCTGGTGGTGGCGGTGTCGCGTGACCTGCGAGAGGTCTTTTCGGGTTGGCGCAACCACGCCCAATTGGAGGCTGGGCTGTTCATTGCGCTGACGGTGATTACGACTCTGAGCCAGTATTTCTACCAGCGCCGCCAGCGCTCTATTGAGCGTACTGAAGAACAGCAGCAGCTTGCCTTGCAGCAGAGCCAGGCGCATCTTGAGCAAGCGCAGCGCATGGCCCGGGTGGGTAGCTGGGAGCTCGATCTGCAGACTGACACGCTGCAATGGTCTAAGGAGATCTTCAGACTGTTCGAGATCGACGCGACAAAATTTAACGCCAACTACGCCGCCTTCCTGAATGCCATACACCCGGATGACCGTGAGATGGTGAACCAGGCTTACACCGCTTCGCTGACCACGCGTGCGCCATACGAGATCATCCACCGCCTGCAGATGGCTGATGGAAGCATCAAATGGGTGCAGGAGCGCTGTAATTCGGATTTTGATTCCGAGGGCAAAGCCCTGCGCTCTGGCGGTACGGTGCAAGACATCAGCGAGGTCAGGTCGGCCCAGATCGCCTTGAATCAACTTAACACCGAGCTGGAGCAGCGGGTGGTGCAGCGCACGCTGGATTTGCAACACGCGACCGAAAAAGCCGAGCGCGCCAGTGCCGCCAAGTCGGAGTTTCTCTCCCACATGAGCCACGAACTGCGCACACCGCTGAACGCGGTGATCGGATTCTCGCAACTGCTGCTAACCGATCGCGCACCCCCCTTGAGCCCGCAGCAGCTCGCCAACGCGCAAGACATCCTGGACGCGGGCCAGCATCTGCACCAGCTGGTGAGCGCGGCGCTTGATCTGAGCCGCATCGAGAGCGGACGCATGGGCTTCAGCCTTGCCCCCGTGGCGCTGGCACCGCTGGTTGCCGAATGTGTGGCGCAAATCAGACTGCTGGCGGCGCAGTGCAGCCTTACGCTGGAGGTCGAAGTGGATGAGTCGCTCAGCGTGCAGGCCGATGCCCTGCGCCTGAAGCAGGTACTGCTCAACCTGCTCTCCAACGCCGTCAAATACAACCGCCCCGGCGGCCAGATTCGCCTGTGCTGCAGCGTGAGTGAGGCGCAGCAGCTGCGCCTGGAAGTGCACGACACCGGGGTTGGCGTAGCCAGCGCCGACATGGCACGCCTGTTTCAGCCCTTTGAGCGGCTTGGCAAGGCACTCAATGGCATTGAAGGCACCGGTATTGGCCTGGCGCTGAGCCAACGCCTGGTGCAGGGGATGGGCGCTCGCATCGGCGTGACCAGTGTGCCGGGAGGAGGTAGTTGCTTTTGGATTGAATTGGCGCTGGCCTCCAGCGTGCTATGACTTTGCTAGCTGCCTGCGCTTACCAGGCGGGCACTCCGGGCTTTTTTGACCACGATTAGCGAGGCCGCGCCCCCCGCGCTGCTGCGGCGCAAGCTGTCCATTGTTAAAGGGTCAGGCTCGCTTTAATCCGGCAGGTGACTCACCGCTGCCTACTATTTCTGCTATTTGCAAAATACATCACTCGGGGGCACTTTTGTTTTGTTCAAAACTTGCTTGGCATTGCGCCAATAGATGTGCCCAATCATCGGGCGGATGCCCATTCGCCAGCATCTTTTGAAACACAACATAGGCGTCGCTGCTGCTCTCAAAGGCGCGCTTTGTAGTGTCGTCATTCACCCAGGCAAATACGATGAGTTTGCTTTGAGCATGAAAGCGGAAGAATAGTCGGTATTGCTGAAAGAACTTGGCACGGAACCAGTGTTTGTGTCCGTCACCAAGAGAGTTGCCTTGTCGGTATTCGGGCCGCGTAGGATCTTGTGGAATGACATCGAACGCGAGCTTGGTAATCGCCGCCAATCGTTTGCTAACGTTCTTCTTCTCGTACCCAACCGGGTCTTTTCTCTTGTTGAAATCGACCTGCCGTGCCAAGTCATCCATCTGAGCCAGAAACAGAGGATGAGAAAAAACCGTCCAACCGTGAATGACCAAGGGTGCTGGCTTGCTCCTAGTCATTCATCGCTTGCCGACAGTGCGGCATCAAGATCGACCTTAACACCACTGACCAGCGACTCGAGCCGTTGGACAAGGCCTGCGTCCACCGGCTCCAGTCTCTCTGGATGGTTGGCAATATCACGAGCCAAAAAGTCCAGGAATTGGACGAGCACCGGATCGTCGCCGTCGGAGGCCTTGGCACGCGTCAGCATGACCTCACCGCTCGGGCGGATTGTGTAGTGGATTTTGTCACGCTTACCCAGCTGCAGCGCACGGCGCACCGTTTCTGGAACCGTTGTTTGGTAGCGGTCGGTTAGCGAGGATTCGACTTCAAGGATAGTTGGCACGGTTCACTCCGAGGAAACACAGTCGCGCCATGGTAATGCATTCGCATTGTCGGGTCAATCCACCCGCCGTTCACTCACGCGCCGTTCAGGCTCATACCTCATTGGACAAGGAAAAATGCCGTTGGCTCGCCCTAAAATGTGCCAATGACCACCACCACGCCGCTCAAGCTTTCGTCCCCACCCGCGCTGGTGCGGCGCAAGCTGCCGATTGGCATTCAGACCTTCTCCGAGATCATTGAGGAAGGGCACTATTACGTGGACAAAAGCGACGCGGCGGTGCGCTTGGCGGACGAAGGCAAGTACTACTTTTTGAGCCGTCCCCGGCGCTTTGGCAAAAGCCTGTTTCTCGACACCCTGAAAGAGCTGTTCGAGGGCAACGAGGCACTGTTCAAAGGACTGGCGGCGCAAGAGCGCTGGGACTGGAGCAAAAAATTCCCGGTGATCCGCATCAGTTTTGGTGACGGGGTGCTGCGCAATCGGGATGAGCTCGATGCCCGCATTCACGAAATCTTGCTCGACAACGCACAGCGCCTGGGCGTGGTCTGCACGCACCAGAGCATCGGCGGACGCTTCGTGCAACTGATCGCCCAGACGCACCAAAAAGCCGGCCAGCGCGCCGTGGTGCTGATCGACGAATACGACAAGCCGATTCTGGACAACATCGACAACAGCCCGGTGGCGATAGAAATGCGCGAGGGGCTCAAGAACCTGTACTCGGTCTTGAAAGGCTCGGACGCGCATTTGAAGTTTGCGTTTCTCACAGGTGTCTCCAAGTTCAGCAAAGTCAGCCTTTTCTCCGGCCTGAACCACCTGACCGACATCACCCTGGACAAGGCGTACAGCGCCATTTGTGGCTACACCGAGGCCGATGTCGACACCGTGTTTGCGCCCGAATTGCCCGGACTGGATCGGGAATTGATCCGCCGCTGGTACAACGGCTACAACTGGCTCGGTGCGCCGGTTTACAACCCGTTTGCCTTGTTGCAACTGTTTCGCTCGCGGGAGTTCAAGCCGCACTGGTTCGAGACCGGCACCCCCACCTTCCTGATCAAGTTGCTGGAACAGCGCCAGCAGTTCACGCCCGACCTGTCGCGCATCGTTGCCTCAGAGTCGCTGCTGTCCACTTTTGATGTCGACAACATACCGGTGGAGGCGCTGATGTTCCAGGCCGGCTACCTCACCATCAAAGAGGTTTGGCAGGCTCCGGGGCAAATGGAGCTGACGCTCAAATACCCCAACCTCGAAGTGCAGGCGGCGCTCAACAACAGCCTGCTGCAAAGCCTTACCGGTGCACTGGCCGTGCCGGGGCCGCACATCAGCAGGCTCTACAGATTGCTGCAGGCGCAAGACTTTGCCGGCCTCAAAGAACTGTTCCACGCCTTCTACGCCAGCATTGCCAATGACTGGTACCGCAAGAACGAGTTGAGTGGCTTTGAGGGTTACTACGTCAGCATCTTCTACAGCTACTTTGCCGCTCTGGGGCTGGACATTCGCCTTGAAGACCCCACCAACTTCGGCCGCATCGACATGACGGTGCTGTTTAACGGCCAGGTATTTCTGTTCGAGTTCAAGGTGGTGGAGCTGAACCCGGCAGGCAGAGCCCTGCAGCAGATCAAGGAGATGCACTACGCCGATAAATACCAAGGCCGGGGTGAGCCAATCCACCTGATTGGCGTCGAATTCAGCAAAGCCAGCCGCAACATCGTCGGCTTTGAGTTCGAGACGCTATGACTTTGCTAGCTGCCTACGCACGTTCTACGGGGGTTGGAAGGTGTTTTCGTTCACTTGATACACTGCACCCAAACCCCAGTCCTATCCCCCCATGTTGGATCCCAAGCCTTTGATCCTCGTCGTCGATGACGTGCCGAAAAACATTCAGCTGTTGCGGCTGATGCTGGAGCCCGCCGGCTATGCCGTCATGGCCGCCAGCAGCGGAGCGATGGCCTTGCAGCTGGCACAGGAACAACTGCCGGCCCTGATTCTGCTCGATCTCATGATGCCCGAGATGGATGGTTTTGCGGTCTGCCAGCGCCTCAAGGAGACCGAGTCCACCAAGCACATTCCGGTGATCTTTGTAACGGCCCGCGACGACATGCAGGCCGAGTCGCGCTGCTTTGCGATCGGCGCGGCCGACTACATTGCCAAGCCCATCTCCCTGCCGGTGGTGCTGGCCCGGGTTAAGGCGCAGCTAGCCCTGGCGCTTCAGCGCCGCAGTCTGGAGGGCATGTTCCGCGATGTCATCGAGTTCGCCCCCGACGCCTTTATTCTTGCGGACAGCCAAGGCCGCATTGTGCGCATCAACGCCCGGGCCGAGCAGATGTTTGGCTACCCGCGCCTGGAACTGATCGGGCAGCCGGTGGAGGTGCTGATTCCGCCGCGTTTGCGCCACCAGCATATGGGGCATCGCGAGGCCAATGAGGGTCGCGGGCGGAACAATCCGGTCATGGGCTCAAGCCTGACCTGCCTTCACCAGGACGGCACCGAATTCCACGCCGACATCAACCTGAGCCCCTTGCAAACCGCGGGCGGCGCGCTGGTGATGGCGGTGGTGCGCGACGTCACCGAGCGCCAACGGGCCGATGTGGCACTGGCTGAGTCCCGCCAGTTACTGCGCCAGCTCTTGTCGCAAAACGAAACCGTGCGAGAAACCGAGCGCAAACATCTTGCGCGTGAAGTGCATGATGAACTCGGCCAGATGCTGACCGCGCTGCGCATGGACCTGTCCATGCTGGAGATGCGCTTTGGGCAGCACAACCCAGCCTTGAACGACAAGGTGGGGGACATGAAAACCCTGATGGATCGTGTCATTCAGGGGGTGCGCCAAATAGTTTCCGACCTGCGACCAACCGCGCTCGATGTCGGCCTGATTGCGGCCCTGCAAACCCTGTGTACCGAATTTGCCGGCCGAACCGGGATCGACTGCACGTTTGTTGGCAGTCACGAAAACCTTGAACTGGATGAATCCCGTGCAGTGGTGGTGTTTCGCATCGCGCAGGAGTCGCTGACCAACATCATGCGCCATGCCCAGGCGACGCAGGTCAGCATCAACGCGGGTTGCAGCGACAACACGCTGACGGTGGCGGTGTGCGACAACGGGTGTGGTTTTGATACCCTGGCCAGCCCCCGGCCCCAATCCTTTGGCCTGGCCGGCATGCGCGAACGCGCGTTGGCACTGGGCGGCGTGCTCAACATTGCCAGTGCACCCAAGCAGGGCACCACGCTCACGGTTAGCATCCCGATAGTTGCCTCTATGATCAAGGACCTGCCATGATCCGACTGCTTATTGCCGACGACCATGCCATCATGCGCAGCGGTTTGAGGCAGATTTTTGCACTAATGCCAGAAATTGATGTGGTGGGCGAAGCTGTCAACGGTGCTGAAGTGCTGCAGCGTCTGCGCCAGGACCCGTTTGATCTGCTGCTGCTGGATCTGAACATGCCCGGCATCAGTGGCGTCGATCTGATTGGGCGGGTCAAGGCACATCGGCCCGAATTGCCCATATTGGTGCTCAGCATGCACAACGATCCGCACCTGGCGGCGCAGGTGCTCAAGGCCGGGGCCGACGGCTACATCACCAAAGATTGCGAGCCTGCAGTTTTACTGGCTGCCATCCGCAAGGTGGCAGCGCACGGCAAATACGTGGCGCCCGACATCGCCGAAAAAATGGTACTCGATGCCACCGTGCTCAGCGACCGCGCGCCCCACCAACTGCTGTCGGTGCGCGAATTCGAAGTGCTGCGCCTGCTGATCGCTGGTCAAAGCGTGAATGCGATTGCCGCCCAATTTTCCATCAGCAACAAAACCGTCAGCACGCACAAGCTGCGTTTGATGGAAAAAATGAATCTCGCCAGCATGGCCGACCTCATGCGTTATGCCATGCAGCACAAGCTGCTGGGTTAAGGGCATGAATTGCCGCGTCGTAGCCTCTTAGAATAAGGGGTTCTGGCCTTCAAATAGGGCCCAATTTGACACCACTCGCTCTTACCTCCATGTCTGACCCACAACCCCCCGTTTCCGCCACTGTTCCCTCCCCAGCTCCCCAGGACGAAAACCAGCTGATTCTAGAACGCCGGGAAAAACTCAAGGCCATTCGCCAGCGCCAGGTAGATGGTCACGGCGTAGCGTTCCCCAACGACTTCAAGCCCAGCCACAAGGCAGAAGAACTGTTTGCCGAATACGACTCACATTCCACTGAGATTCTCGCGTCCATGAACGTCACCGCCCGGGTGGCCGGACGCATGATGCTCAAGCGCGTTATGGGCAAGGCCAGCTTCTGCACGCTGCAGGACGCGTCCTTTGGCCCCAGCGGCGGGCGCATCCAGATTTATGTCAAGGGTGACGATGTGGGCGCAGACCTGTACGCCGCCTTCAAACACTGGGACCTGGGCGACATCGTGGCCGCCGAGGGCACGGTGTTCAAAACCAAAACCGGCGAGTTGTCTCTGCACGCGACCAGTGTTCGGCTGCTCACCAAAAGCCTGCGCCCGATGCCGGACAAGTTCCACGGCATTGCCGACCAGGAAGTGAAATACCGCCAGCGCTA
>JBAWYQ010000081.1:0-16261 GCA_037143475.1 Burkholderiales bacterium
CAATCCGTCCCCAGCCCCAAGGCCGAGCCCATCAAACTCTGGCTCGCCAAGGTCGGCTACGAGCGCATGCAAGAAATGGCCGACCCGGCTTTGTCGCTGAATCGTGCTCGTGAGACATGGCAACAACACGGCCGCAGCGACAAATGGATTGCGCAGCGCATGACCGGGCAGGAAACGCGCAACAAGCTCACCGACTACTGGCGCGAGCACGACATCAAGCAGGGCAGCGAATTTGCCATCCTGACCAACATCATTCACCAGGAATGGACTGGGGTCAGTGTCAATGAGCACAAGGATATGAAGGGCCTCTCCAGCCACAACCTGCGTGACCACATGAGCGAGGCGGAGCTGATTTTTACTGCGTTGGCCGAACTCTCCACCCGGCAAATCGCCCAAAGTGTGGAAGCTACGGGCATGGAAGAGAACAAAACCGCGGCGAAAGCCGGCGGACGTATTGCCCGGCAAGCGCGCAACCAGTTGGAGAGCCAAACCGGAAAGTCGGTGGTGTCGGGTGAGAGTTTCTTGCCAAGCGCTACGAAAAAGATAGCTGGTCGCGCACGATAGGCAAGCGCTAGCGGCATAAATTACCATGGAAATGCTGGAACAAATCCCCCTGTCCGCCCTGCAGCACTGGCACTACTGCCCGCGCCAGTGCGGCCTGATTCACCTGGAGCAGGTGTTTGACGAAAACGTTCACACTTTGCGCGGTCAGGCCGTTCATGCCAAGGTGGACAAGCCTGGCGTTGAAACCGCCAAAGGCGTGCGCGTTGAGCGTGCCCTGCCGCTGTGGCATGACGAAATCGGCTTGGTGGGCAAGTCTGACGTGGTGGAATTTTTGGCGGGCGGCGTACCCTACCCGGTCGAATACAAACACGGCAGCCGCAACAAGGCCGCCGACATTGCAGCGTGTGACGACATCCAACTGGCTGCGCAGGCCATGTGTCTTGAGGCCATGACCGGCAAGCCCGTCAACGAAGGCGCTTTGTATTACGCCACCTCAAAGCGCCGCCGGGTTGTGCTCATCACCAGCCCCCTGCGTGCTGACGTGGCGCAAACCGCAGAGGCTATTCGCCAGATGTTGGCCAGCGGCGAGTTGCCCCCGCCCCTGAACGCCGAGCAAGCTTCCAGGCGATGCAAAGGCTGCTCATTGCAAGAGCGCTGCCAGCCGCAAGCCACGCACGCGGGTGTGCTGGCCGCCCGCGCCGCCCTGTTCGACCCCGACGCCTAGCCTTCTGTAAATGGGCATGACCATGCAACTCCTCAACACCCTCTACATCACCACGCCAGAGACCTATTTGCGGCTGGATAACGACACCCTGCGCGTCGAGGTCGAGCACGAAACCCGGCTGCGCGTGCCGTTGCATCACTTGAGTTCAGTCGTGTGTTTTGGTCACACCGGTTTGTCGGCACCGCTCATGCACCGGCTGGCCGAGAGCGGTATTGCACTGGTGCTGCTGGATGACAACGGCCGCTTCAAAGCACGGCTGGAGGGCGCTGTCACTGGCAATGTGCTGCTGCGCCAAGCCCAGTTCCAGCGCGTGGCGGATCCCGCTTTCACGCTCGACATGGCCCGTGCCAGTGTGGCGGGCAAGATCAAAAATACCCGGCAAGTGCTGCAACGCGGTGCCCGCGAGGCCAAGGTGGAGGACGAAGCCAAGGTCCTGACACGCCTGGCCGATGATCTTGCCGCCGCCCTGCGCGCCTTGCCAGAGGTCAAGGACCTGGATAGCCTGCGCGGCGTAGAGGGCTCCGCCGCCCGGCAGTACTTCAGCGGCTTGAACCTGCTGGTGCGTCCTGATCAACGAGCGGCGTTTGCGATGGACGGACGCACGCGCCGCCCACCACGCGATCGCTTTAACTCCATGCTGTCCTTTTTGTATGCGATGTGGATGAACGATTGCCGCAGCGCGCTGGAGGCCGCCGGGCTCGACCCGCAAGTCGGTTTCTTGCACGCATTGCGTCCTGGTCGTGCGGCATTGGCGCTGGATTTGATGGAGGAGTTTCGGCCCTGGGCTGATCGTCTGGCGCTAACGCTGATCAACCGGGGCCAGTTGAGTGCCGATGACTTTGTGTTGCGCGAAGGCGGTGGCGTGTCCCTTGAGCCTGATGCCCGCAAGGCAGTGGTGGTGGCTTATCAGGAGCGCAAGAAGGACGAAATCAACCACCCTCTTTTGGCACAGTCGGTGCCTCTGGGGCTGGTGCCCTTGGTCCAGGCCCGGCTATTGGCACGCGCCCTGCGTGAAGATGGCGCGCCCTATGTGCCGTTTGTGGCGAAATGAGGGGTAAAGCATGCTGATACTTGTCTGCTACGACGTGAGCACGGAGACCAGGGAAGGACGCCGCCGATTACGTCGCGTGGCAAAGGTCTGCGAAAGCACGGGGCAGCGGGTGCAAAAGTCGGTGTTTGAGTGCCAATTGGACCTGGCACGATTCGAAGCGCTGGAGCGTGAATTGCTGGCCGAGATCGATGTGACGAGCGATTGTCTACGCCTCTATCGAATCCCTGAAACACGAGGCTTTGAGGTGCTTGAACACGGCGCATTCAAGGCGGTGGATTTTGATGGTCCGCTGGTATTGTGATCGGCAAAAATTGCATTCTTCACTCTTGCCTGTGTTATCGTTTTCCCCGCGAACCCGAAGTGACGTATTGTTTGCTATAAGGTTCGCGCTCTTCGCAACGCATTGATTTTTATGAAGTTTTTTGTCTTGTTGACCAATTTCACGATGCTTTCGGGCTTCGTTCAGGCAGGTTCGCGGGATTGCACTAAAAAGCGCATGAAAAACAATGGGTTAGCCGCGAAGGGATTCGCCCGGTATTAATGCCGGGCGTGGATTGAAACACTCCTTGACCCGCTGGATTGCGGGGTTGGTCAGATTCGCCCGGTATTAATGCCGGGCGTGGATTGAAACTATCCGGCGACGTTGGCGCCGCCGTCATTGATGGGGGATTCGCCCGGTATTAATGCCGGGCGTGGATTGAAACAATCATCCCGGCAAATGCACCAACAGACGCCACGGATTCGCCCGGTATTAATGCCGGGCGTGGATTGAAACGCAAGGGTGCGATCTGTGAGGCCAGCAGGTGAAGATTCGCCCGGTATTAATGCCGGGCGTGGATTGAAACAGACAGCACAGCGGTCTCCACCAGGCGGCTCTCGATTCGCCCGGTATTAATGCCGGGCGTGGATTGAAACCTGCCGATGTTGGTGCTGTCAGCAGATGCAAATGGATTCGCCCGGTATTAATGCCGGGCGTGGATTGAAACAACCCCGCCAAGCTGGCCGAGTTGACAGACAGCATCGATTCGCCCGGTATTAATGCCGGGCGTGGATTGAAACCTGGGCACCATCTCTTATAGCTACACACCCCATTCGATTCGCCCGGTATTAATGCCGGGCGTGGATTGAAACAATCTCGCTGAACCCAACGGCCTTCCAGCCAAGAGGATTCGCCCGGTATTAATGCCGGGCGTGGATTGAAACCACTCCAACCGAGCGAGATTGAACAGGTTGCGTAGATTCGCCCGGTATTAATGCCGGGCGTGGATTGAAACGTCCTCGAGCGCGAGGGTGGGCGGGTCGACGATCCAGATTCGCCCGGTATTAATGCCGGGCGTGGATTGAAACTTAGCGACCAGTTGTTTACGCGCAGGAGTCGATACGATTCGCCCGGTATTAATGCCGGGCGTGGATTGAAACCACAGAGTGACTACCGTCTTGCCTGCGGAGTACAGATTCGCCCGGTATTAATGCCGGGCGTGGATTGAAACAAGTTTGTCGCTGCGTGCCTGCGCACAATGGTGGTGGATTCGCCCGGTATTAATGCCGGGCGTGGATTGAAACTCAGATAACCAGATTAGCTACCTGCCTAAAGGTGATTCGCCCGGTATTAATGCCGGGCGTGGATTGAAACAGCGTGGCGGGGTCGACACCACCCTTGGCCACGACGGATTCGCCCGGTATTAATGCCGGGCGTGGATTGAAACTTTGCCCAGGCCGTCAATTACCCCGTGCCCATTGACAGATTCGCCCGGTATTAATGCCGGGCGTGGATTGAAACTATAAACATGGCTACAGTTGCGCGCTGTTAGACGCGATTCGCCCGGTATTAATGCCGGGCGTGGATTGAAACGACGAGGCGGGGTACACGCAGAGCGACGAGCGCAAAGACATATTTACCGGGATCATGGCGGCAGAGCGTGCAACCCTTTGAGGGTTGGGCCGTTGCTGCCAAGCGCGATAAGAAGTAGCCGTCGAGTTGACTATGTATGCGGGAACAGCACCCGGCGAATTACTGGCCAAAAAACTACCGCGGCAAGAACAGCCATTGCATGCAGCACCAGACCCGCCCAAAGCGATCCTGTATCAAACAGGAAAATAGACAAAACCAGTACGGCCAGCGCGCGAAGAATGATTTCCATGAGACCCATCGTAGCCTTTTCAAGGAAGCAATGCATTGGCATCCAATGAATTCGGCAGATTCGCCCGGTATTAATGCCGGGCGTGGCGACGGGACAAACTTGGCTTTACCTGAGCCGCAAAGGGTCCTGGCGCCGGTCAAGGCGTGCGGGTTCAGGCCGCTCACCCAGCAGGCAAACGGCCTGCGGGTCGGTCCAGTCAAAAAAACCACAGACTTCGTGCCGCTGCGCTTGCGCATCAGAATAGCCCAGCGCCATCAGCTCGGTGGTGTAACCGGACTCAAACAGCAGGTAGCTGGCCAGTGCAGAGCCTTTAACGTCTGCCTTACGGGACGATACGCCTACGCCACCGAGCATGGTGCGTACTCCGTGCGGAAGGGAGTCAATATGCCTGGACGCCACCACATCCAATCGCTCGCTGGGAGAAATAACCAGTAGCTCCAGCGGACGTAGGGCACTGGCTTTGCGTGCTTCTTCGGGCACCAGTTTGATAGTTTGGTTGATACGCCGCGCGCGCTCCACGTCCACGGCCAGCGCGTCCAGAAAGATGTTTGAGAGCGCGTGGCCAGCAATTTGTGCAATGGACGGATAGCTATTGACTATTGGCATCAGCTCAGAGTCCTTGGGTTCGTGCATGCGCCCTGCACCCACCACCAGAATGCGCTCGGCGCCCAGGTGAATAGCCGGCGAGCACGGGGCCGACTGACGCATCGAGCCGTCACCAAAGTACTCGTCGCGACCGTTGATGTGCAGTTGGGTCGCCGGAAACACAAAGGGAATGGCGCTGGAGGCCAGCAGGTGCGCGTGGGTGATCTTGTCGCGCACGGAGATGCGCTGGCTGCGTATCCACGGTTGCAAGCGCTTGTCGCCCTCAAAAAAGGTGACGTGTTCGCCAGAGCTGTAGCTTGACGCGGTTACTGCCAGGGCCTGCAGGTGGCCTGTGCGGATCAGTTCGGGCAGGCGCTCTAGTGGGACCAACCGGGCCAGCAGGTCGTGTACCGGGGAGTTGTCCAGCAGCGAGCGCGGCTTGACTCTACGCCATTTGGCCAGAATCCAGCCCATGGATAACAAGGTGAGCCAGGTGGCGCCCGAGCGCAGCATGTCCAGGTGACCTGCCCGGTAAACCTGATCCGCATGGAAGCCCCGCCAGGTCGCCGCAATCATGCGCACGGTGGCGTCAAAGTTGTCGGCGCCGCAGGCCAGAGCGGATGCATTGATGGCACCTGCCGACGTACCGGTGATGATAGGAAACGGGTTGGGCTCATCGCCGGCACCACAGGCCAGGCGTATGTCGGCGATGGCTTCCAGCACGCCCACCTGATAGGCCGCTCGGGCACCGCCGCCCGTCAATAGAAGCCCTGCTGGGCGGGGGTGCGAAATGGCGTCTGGCATGGCAACCATTATGGGAGGTGCATACGCGTTGGAAACGTCGTGTAGGCATGAATGAGACGGGGGTTAACCCGTACCGAAATGCCAATATTCAGTCTGTTCCTTCGGTACCCGCGTGGCAAGAAGGGTTGGATAGACTATGCACATCTTCAGGAGAAATTGAATGACTGTGACAGTGCAAGCTATTAACGATGCGATCAAGTCCGTGATCGATCCCAATACCGGCAAAGACTTTGTGTCGACCAAGGCCGTGAAAAATCTGACGGTGTCCGATGGCGACGTTGCTTTTGATGTGGAGCTTGGCTACCCAGCCAAAAGCCAGATCGCCGGTTTACGCAAGGCGCTTATCGCTGCGGCCAAGGGGGTTGCTGGGGTCGGCAATGTATCGGTCAACGTGACGGTCAATATCGTGGCCCACTCGGTGCAGCGCGGCGTGCAACTACTGCCGCGCGTCAAAAATATTGTGGCCGTGGCATCCGGTAAGGGCGGCGTGGGCAAGAGCACCACGGCAGTCAACCTGGCGCTGGCGCTGGCCGCCGAGGGCGCTCGCGTGGGTCTGTTGGACGCCGACATCTATGGCCCAAGCCTGCCCATGATGATGGGCATTGAAGGCCGCCCCGAGTCCGAGGACGGGCAAACCATGGACCCGCTGGAGAACTATGGCGTGCAGGTCATGTCCATCGGCTTCCTGGTGGCGCAGGACGAAGCCATGATCTGGCGCGGCCCTATGGCCACGCAGGCGCTGGAGCAGCTGCTGCGCCAGACCAACTGGAAAGACCTGGACTACCTGGTGGTCGATATGCCCCCCGGCACGGGTGACATTCAGCTGACGCTGAGCCAGCGCGTGCCCATGACCGGTGCAGTCATCGTCACCACCCCGCAGGACATTGCGCTGCTGGATGCCAAGAAGGGCATCAAGATGTTCGAGAAGGTTGGCGTTCCCATCTTGGGTATTGTCGAAAACATGGCCGTTCATGTGTGCACCAACTGTGGTCATGTGGAGCATATTTTTGGCTCGGACGGCGGTAAGAAGATGGCTGCCGAGTACAACATGGACTACCTGGGCGCGCTGCCCCTGAACATGCAGATTCGGCTGCAGGCCGATAGCGGCAAGCCCACTGTGGTGGCAGACCCCGATGGCGAAGTGGCCGGCATTTACAAGGCCGTGGCACGGCAGGTGGCGGTGTCGATTGCCGCGCGGAACAAGGATTTTTCCAGCAAATTCCCGTCCATCACCATCAGCAAGGGCACCTGAGCGTTCGCCGTTTCATGGCCACCAAACGCCCTGCCATCGAAGTCGCCGTCATCCTGCGCAAGGAGCGCATTGAGGGCGCCATGAGCCGTTGGCAAACCTGGCGTTGGGTGCTCGATGATGTGGTCGAGCAGGAGCCGGGGTTTGGCGCAGAACCCCGTCTTCTCTATAAGAATGATAGCGGGGAACGCTGGTTGCACGGGGGCTTGCGGGTCGAACTGTTTGAAGACGACACCGAGGGTTACCAGCTCAATGTCACCACACCGACACCCGGCTGGTTTGTGTTGTGGCGCATGGAAGAAGAGGCCACAGTGGCGGATGAGCCCATTGCTCGCCCGGTGGTGGTCAGCCTGAGCTATCACGACGCCAGCCGATGGCTGGACGCGCAGGAAACGGTGGAGCAGTTGCCCGCCCCCCCGGCCGTGGTGGAGTGGCTCAAGGCCTTTGTTGCCGAGTTTTATCAACCCGAAGTCAAACGCCCCAAGCGGCCTGAGAGTTTCAAGTCGCTGACTGACCGTTTTGGCAATCCGGCGTCTATCACCACCATCAAGAGGCATGGCTCAGGCGATGGCAGCGGTGCGGGTTCCGGTCAAGGCGGTGGTAAGGGCAAGCCGCGCCATGGCTGATGGATTTTTAGGCCGCTGGGCGCAGCGCAAAACCGATGCGCGCCAGGGCAAGCCATTGGGTGAGCCGGAATTGCCGACAAAGCCCCAGGCCAAGCCCCAGCCACTGTCACCGGGTCCGGTAAGCGTGGCCGCCATGCCGGGGCCAACCCAATCAGATGCGCAGTTGCCTGCCGCCGCATCAGTCGAAGCCGAAGCACCACCCCTGACCCTGCGAGATGTAGAGACTCTGGGTCAGGAATCCGACTTCAAGCCCTTTATTGCTCGCGGTGTTGATCCCGCCGTGCGCAATGCGGCCATGAAAAAACTGTTTGCCGACCCGCACTACAACGTGATGGACCGGCTGGACATTTATATCGACGATTATTCGCAAAGCGACCCCCTGCCGCTTTCGATGCTCCGCAAAATGGCCAGCGCGCAATTTCTCAACCTGGTGGATGAAGGGCCAGAGGGCCCCGTGCCCACTGCGTCCGCGGAACCTCCCATAACGATAACGAACCCGACAACGAGACAAGAAGACCATGCCCACACTGATTTGCGATTGCAACCAGACGATGCCCCTGTCGTCCCAGACCCTGGGCGCGGCGCTGAATGAAACACTGACACTTCACTCCACGCTGTGCCGCCGAGAGGCGGGTGCATTTCAAAAAGCACTGACCTCGGGTGACGACGTGGTGGTGGCCTGCACGCAGGAGAGTCGCCTGTTTCAGGAAATTGCCGCGCAGACTGAAGGCGCTGCGGGCGTCCCCATTCGCTTTGTCAACATCCGCGAGACCGGCGGCTGGAGCAAAGACGCTGCCCAAGCCAGCCCCAAAATAGCGGCTCTGTTGGCCGTCGCTCATTTACCCGCACCCGAACCCGTGGCCACCGTCAGTTACCAGAGTGCCGGACGCGTGCTAGTCATTGGCACACTCGACGCTGCCGAGCAGGCCGCGGCGTTGCTGGCTGACGCTCTGGATGTCACCCTGTTCAGTCTGGGTGCAGGTGAAAGCGGTGGCGCACAGGAGCGGCGCTACCCGGTGCTGACCGGCAAATTGGATGGCATTACCGGCTGGCTGGGCGCGTTTGAAATCAGCTGGACCCAGAATAATGCCATTGACTTGGACTTGTGCACTCGTTGCAATGCCTGCCTGAGCGCTTGCCCGGAAGGCGCCATTGGTTTCGATTACCAGATTGTCAACGCTCTGTGCAAGTCCCACCGGTCCTGCGTGAGCGCCTGTGGGGTTGCGGGTGCCATCGATTTCGGCCGGGCGCCCCAGGCACACACCGAAACCTTTGACCTGGTGCTGGACCTGCGTGTCACTCCTGCGTTCACCCAGCACGCCTTGCCACAAGGCTATTTTTCAGTCGGCAGCAACGCACCCGGACGCACCGACCTGACGACTGCTGTCGTTCGTCTGCGTGGCCTAGTGGGCGAGTTCGAGAAGCCCCGCTTCTTCGCCTACAAGCAAAAGCTGTGCGCACACACCCGCAACACCCAGGTTGGCTGCACCGCCTGCATTGACGTGTGCTCCGCGTCGGCTATCAGTTCGGACATCAAGAGTCAGCAAGTTGTGGTCAACCCCAGCCTGTGCGTGGGTTGTGGCACCTGCACCACCGTGTGTCCCAGCGGCGCTTTGACCTATGCCTACCCGCGCACCAATGAGCAGGGCGTTGCACTCAAGACAATGCTGTCCACCTATACGCGCTCCGGTGGCAAAAACGCCGCAGTACTGCTGCATAGCCACGAAGGTGGCGTGCGGGTGATTGGCGATTTGGGCCGCGCCGCGCAGTTGGACCTCGCCACCCGGGGTGTGCCGGCACGCGTGTTGCCGCTGGCGTTGCACCATAGCGCATCGTTGGGTATGGACCTTTGGTTGAGCGCCTTGGTTTATGGCGCGACCCAAGTGTGGGTGCTGTTGACTGACGAGGATGCACCCCAATACCGCGAGGCCCTGCAAACCCAGATGGACGTGGCGCAGGCGATTTTGACTGGCCTTGGGTATAGCGGAACACATCTTCGCCTGCTGCACGCACGCGATGCGCGTGACCTGGCCGGGCTGGACGCAGATTTGCAGGCCGTGCCCGCACGAGGTGTTGGGCATCCCGGCGGCTTTGCCGTGCAGGCCGACAAACGCGCGACACTGGAACTGGCGCTGGACCACCTCATTGCACAGGCTCCATTGAAGCCTGCCACGATTGCATTGCCCGCCAAGGGCTCACCCCTGGGCGCGTTGGCCATCAACAAGGACGCCTGCACCCTGTGCCTTAGCTGTGTCAACGCTTGCCCCGCAGCTGCACTGCAAGACAACCCGCTGGAGCCACAGCTCAAGTTCATCGAGAAGAACTGCGTGCAATGCGGTTTGTGCGTCACAACCTGCCCCGAGAATGCGCTCGCGCTGTTGCCCCAGCTCAACCTGGGGGCACAGCGCAAAGAGGCAGTGGTCCTCAATGCCATGCAACCCTACCTGTGTATTCGCTGCAGCAAACCCTTTGGCACGCTTAAAGGTATTGAAGCCATGCTGGGCAAGTTGTCCGGCCACGCGATGTTTCAGGGCGCTGCCGCTGACCGCCTTAAGATGTGCGGCGACTGCCGGGTGATCGACATCCACTCGGCCGAAAATGAAGTCCGAATTACCGACATCCGCTAATGGAAATGAACCGTTCAGGAGCACAGACACCGCCATGACACAAGCCCCTATTTCCGGCGCCGGCCTTGACGAAGAAACTGCCAGAGCGGAGCTATATGGGCTGCTAGCCCTTGTGTACTATGCGCCACCTGCTCCTGAGTTGATAGCGCAGTTGCGAGTGGCGGTCACCGAGGCGCCTGCAGCAGGCGGCTTTCTGGAAGAACCCTGGCGCGTCTTGGTGGGTGTGGCGCGTGCCATGGATGACGCCAGCGTCACCGCAGAATACATCGCCCTGTTTGGCGGCGTCGGAAAACCTGAGGTCTACCTGTTTGGTTCTTTCTACCTGAGTGGCTTTCTCAACGAAAAGCCACTGGCGGCTTTGCGCACCGATATTGCCGCGCTGGGGCTGGCGCGTGATGACGCGATGTCGGAGACCGAAGACCACATCGCATACCTGTGCGAAGTGATGCGTTACCTGATCGCCGGTGACGACGTGGCGGTTGCCAACCTGGCTCGACAGCAGGCCTTCTTTTCGACCCATCTGCAACCCTGGGCGCTGCGCATGTGTGACGCTCTGCAGGCGCACCCCAAGGCCCACTTTTACGCGGCGGTGGCAGCCCTGACTCGCGCTTTCATGGCGGTGGAGGCGCAGGGTTTTGATATGCTGGATCGGTGACAGCTGCAAAGTCGGTGCCGCTCAGCCTTGCGGGGGCAGATCGCACGGCAGCCAGACTCCAAACACGGCACCCGATGAATCTTCGCCACAGTCGCGTCGGTTGGCGGCGCGGATGGTCCCTCCGTAACGATCCACTAGCCCCACGCTGATCCACAACCCCAGTCCGTTGCCATCGTCTTTGGTAGTGAAGAATGGACTGAAGAGGCGCTCCCGAATGGCGTCACTCAGGCCGGTTCCGGTATCGCAAATCTCTATTAGTACGCCGGGATGGCCTGGCGCATCCCGCTGATCGCGTGTACGCAAGGTCAGTGTGCCCCCGTCCGGCATTGCTTGAATGGCGTTGATCATCAGGTTGATCAACACTTGCTGTAGCTCTTGCCGGTTGATGGGCGCGTGCGATGTTGCAATTATTTGCCTTTCTATCCGGATCTTTGTGCGGGCCAGCAAGTGCTCTACCAACACCAGTGAGCTACTGAGCGCGGCACTCACATCCACCGCTTCCACGTAGCCCGCATAGTCGTTGGGGCGGGCGTACTGTAGCAGTTGGGTCACGATCAAGCGCATGCGGTCCACCTGCTGGTCCATCAACTTGAGTTCGGTTTGAACGGGCTCGGCATACTCGCCCAGAATCTCGCGCACCAGGTCCAGGTTACCTTGCATCACCGCAATCGGGTTGTTGATCTCGTGTGCCACGCTGGCGGTGAGCTGCCCAATGGCAGCCAGCTTTTCTGACTTGACTAATTGTGCTTGCGCTTGTTGCAATGTCTGGTTGCTCAGGGACAGTTCTTGCGTTCGCTCGGCCACGATGGCGTCGAGCTCAAAACCCCAGCGTTGCAGTACCTGTGTATTCTCCTCAATCACATCCAACAGTTGATCCAGGTGGTTTGCGAGCGCACCCAATTCGTCGTGCACCCACAATTGCCCAACGCGTGCATTGGCGTCGCCATCTTGCACGCGCTGCATGGTCTGGTTCATACGTTCGACAGGTTGGAAGATGCTGCGGGCCCAGCGCAAGGAGAACCAGGCCGTCAAAACCATTGCAACTGCAAAGATGCCCACGATCAGAGCAAGAATGCCGTACTTTGTCATTCGGTACGGCGTTTCCAGATAACCCACATACAACATGCCCACGCGCTGACCGGCTCCATCCATGAGGGGTTCGTATCCGGATACATACCAGTCGTTGACGACGAAGGCGCGGTCCAGCCAGGTCTCGCCACGCTCCAGAACAGCGTCGTGTACGGCCTTGGATACGCGGGTGCCTATCGCGCGTTTGTCCTGAAACAGTCGCACATTGGTGGTGATGCGTACATCGTCCAGGAACAGAGTGGCCGTGCCCATGCTGCCAAGTGGCAACGAGCCTTCGGGATACACAATTTTGTTGATGTGGTCGATGAGCGGCAGGTTCTGGTTGAGTAGCACACCGGCGCGTAGCCATGCGACGATCTGACCGGTGGCATCGCGCACCGGTGCGGTGGACAGCATGACCAGCGCCTGATCCTCTTGTGTACGGGTGCTGGGGACGGCGCTTGCCGTGGGAATGAGAGGTATTTGCAGACGCGCGGCCAGATGCGGTGACAGCGCAAGTAACTGAACTTGGCTCAATCGCTGGATGGTTGCCGTTGCATCGTCGTTGGCTTGGTCCGGGGGTACGGCGAAGCTGGCGGAGTGTTGCGAACCACCGCCGGCCGCCCAACTGGCCGTCAGCAGTTGACCTTGGGCGCTGTAGAGGTTGATGAAGTCAAAACCCAGGCGTTGCTGGGCTTGCGTAAGTTGTGTTTGTATTGCACTGTCGCTTTTGCTGCTAAGTGCCAAAACCAGTCTGTGTGATCCTGCGATGGCTTGCGTGCCCGAGCCGACTTCGTTGAGCACTTGTCCAAAATAACCATGGGCCACGGCCAGATCGCTGCGCACCTTGGTGATAAGTAAGCGGTCAAAGGCGGAGTTGCCCCAAATGACCAACGCTGCAACCAGCAAAGGCAGCACCACCACCAAGGGCAGTAATGACAGCATCATTAGCTTGTGGCGCACCGACAGGTCGTGCCATCGACGGCGCGATGCTAACGCAGTGCTCATGGGCCGGACCACTCGGAGTAGCGTCGCTCCAACGTGCGCCGTGATACACCCAACAACTCGGCTGCGCGAGTCTTGTCGCCCTGCACCGAGTCCAGTACCGACTGGATATGTTGTTTTTCCAACGTCTGCAAGTTGGTGGCCGTTTGCCCTGTGTGACTGGTCGGGTACGGTGTCACACCATACAACGCTGATACGTTGAGTTCACCCAGTATCAGTGAGCGTTCCATAAGGTTGCGCAACTCTCTGGCATTGCCAGGCCAAGCGTATTGCAGCAGGTAGTTCATTTGCGCATCGGAGATCAGCAGCGGTGAGATGCCCTTGCCAGGCACTAGGTGTGTCATGAAGTGCTGCACAAGGTCGGCGATGTCTTCTTTGTGTTCACGTAAGGGCTTTAGCACGATGTCCACTACCTGCAAACGGTAGTACAGGTCTTTGCGAAAGCGGCCGGCTTCCACCTCATGCTGCAAGGATCGGTTGGTGGCCGCCATGATGCGTACGTTAACGGGTACCAGTTGGGTGCTGCCCACGGGCCGCACATGCAGGTCTTCCACCGCACGCAGCAGTGCTGCCTGGATTGTCAGTGGCAGCTCGGCCACTTCATCCAGAAACAGGGTCCCACCTTGTGCGTAATAAAAAAGGCCATCGTGCGCGGTGGATGCGCCTGCGAACGCGCCCTTGGCGTGGCCAAAAAGTGAACTTTCCATATGCTCTGGTGAAATGGACGCGCAGTTGACTGGCACGAATTGCCCGCTGGCGCGCGGACTCAAGCCATGTAGGGCGCGGGCAACGAGTTCTTTGCCGGTGCCGGATTCGCCTTGCAGTAACACTGTACTGTCCACCGCCGCCACACGGATTAGCGTTTCACGCAAGGCGCGCATGTAGGCCGAGCTCCCAATCAAACCCGTGGCACTTCCGGTCTGGCGCGACAGCGTGTGGCGTAGTACGAAGTTTTCGCGCTGCAGGCGCGATGACTCGAAACAGTGCTTGATGGCGTTGAGCATCTGCGGCACGCGAAACGGCTTGAGGATGAAGTCGGACGCGCCGGCGCGCAGCGCCTCGATCGCGGTGTCCAGGTCAGCGAATGCCGTGATCAAAATCACATGGCCCCGGTAGCCACCTTCGCGCAGAGCTTTGAGCCAACCCACTCCGCTTTGACCGGGCAGGGAAATGTCCAGAATGATCAGGTCAAAGTGTTGCGCTTGCAGGAATTGGGCGCCCTCTTCGGCACTGCCGGCACTGTGCACGGTGCGGCAACGCGGCACCAGTGTCTTGACCAGAAAGTTGCGCATACCGGGTTCGTCGTCCACGATCAGAATCGACCAATCAGGCCAACCCTCTGCGGGACGTGCGGGTAAATATTCTGGCGTGGGTAGAGTGATCGGGTTGGTCATAAGGCGTTTGAATTCTATCGATAGACCTGAGTAATTTAGTCGGGTAAAAATATATTTGGAGCCGATCTTTCACCTAACTTGTCGCTAGCTTACAAGCGGTCGTGCGACTGTGTGTCGTCACTCTGCGACAACTTGTCGCAGGCACCTGCGCAGTCTGGCACTACTGGCGGCTAAATGAACGCATATTTTTTTGGCCTTTTCTGAAGTCTCCAGCTGAGGCGGCAATTTTGGTTGGTTTTGATTGCCTGGCATGAAAGATGCTAAGTCGCACAGCGAATCGGGCGTCCCTAGGTTATGGCCGCTAGGGGCAATAGATTGACCGACGTTGGGTGACTTTAGTCGCAAGGGTTTGCCCACTTGTTGATGCACGCGCTTGTTGCTAAATTCCTCCGCAATCGAGCTATGCAGTTCCGTGCATACGAGCGAACCATAAGAGGAGCCCGTTCATGTCTTCATCCCCTTCCAAACTGTCGCGACGCACCCTGTTTGCTGGTGCGGGTACCGTGGGAGCGTTGGCTGCCGCAGTGGGCGTTCTGCCTGTTGCGCAACAGACTACCCAGGCTCCTGCGATCAAGCCAAAGCCTGAACGCGGCGGCGGTTACGAGTTAAGTGCACACGTCAAGCAGTACTACAAAACGACTCTGGTCTGACTTCGTTTTTCCACCCGGCTTTCGGAGACTCTCATGTTGCTAACAAAAAAATCTGAAGCGTTGGGCGTAACCCAGCGATCACCCTTTGTGCATAGTCTGCGCCGCGGGTTGGCGCAAGCGCTGCCCACCATGGATCGGCGCGCATTTTTGCGTCGCTCGGGACTTGGCGTAGGTGTTGGTCTAGCTGCTTCGCAACTCACTTTGGTGAAGAAGGCACAAGCCGCAGTTCACGATGTGGCGTTGGGTAAAAGCAAGGTTGAAGTCAAGCGCACGGTGTGCACGCACTGCTCGGTTGGCTGTGCAGTGGATGCCGTGGTGGAGAACGGCGTGTGGGTGCGTCAGGAACCGGTTTTTGACTCTCCCATCAACCTGGGGGCACACTGCGCCAAGGGTGCGGCGCTGCGTGAGCATGGCCATGGTGAGTACCGTTTGCGCTACCCCATGAAACTGGTCAACGGCAAATACGAGCGCATCAGTTGGGACACTGCATTGACCGAGATCAGTGCCAAGCTGCTGGACCTGAAGAAGGCCAGCGGACCTGACTCGATTTACTGGATTGGTTCTTCCAAGCACAACAACGAGCAGGCGTATCTGATGCGCAAGTTTGTCAGCTTCTGGGGAAGCAACAACTGCGACCACCAGGCGCGCATCTGCCATTCCACCACGGTGGCCGGTGTTGCGAACACCTGGGGCTATGGTGCGATGACCAATTCGTACAACGACATGCAAAACAGCAAGTGCGCCATGTACATCGGCTCCAACGCCGCTGAAGCGCACCCGGTCAGCATGTTGCACATGTTGCACGCCAAAGAGACCGGTACCAAGATGATTGTGGTGGATCCGCGCTTCACGCGAACAGCCGCCAAGTCGGATGAGTATGTTCGCATCCGCTCTGGCTCGGACATCCCTTTCCTGTTTGGCGTGCTGTACCACGTCTTCAAGAACAACTGGGAAGACAAGCAGTACATCAACGACCGCGTTTGGGGCATGGACAAGGTCAAGGAAGATGTTCTGGCCAAGTGGACGCCAGACAAGGTGGAAGAAGCCTGCGGCGTGAAGGAAGAGCAGGTCTTTAAAGTCGCCAAGATGATGAGTGACAACCGGCCCAGCACTTTGGTCTGGTGCATGGGTCAGACCCAGCACACCATTGGCAACGCCATGGTGCGTGCATCGTGCAT
>JBAWYQ010000082.1:0-16135 GCA_037143475.1 Burkholderiales bacterium
TCCGGCGGTGCGCGCGCGACAACCTGCAACTCGCGCTGCTGTTTATTGACCTGGACCACTTCAAGGAAGTCAACGACACCCTGGGGCACGATAGCGGCGACCTGCTGCTGGTGGAGGCCGGAAGGCGCTTGCAGGCCTGCGTGCGCCAGTCCGACACGGTGGCGCGCATGGGCGGAGATGAATTCACCGTTATTCTGGGTGAACTGAACGACAGCAATCACCTGGAAGGGACGTTGCAGAAAATCCTGTCTGCCCTGGCCGAGGTTTTCCAGCTTGGCAACGAGCAGGTTTTTGTGTCGGCCAGCATTGGCATCACCATTTACCCGCTGGATGCGGTCCATATCGAAGATCTCTTCAAAAACGCCGACCAGGCGCTGTATGTAGCCAAGGGCGCCGGGCGTAACCGCTTCGGTTTTTTCACCCCTGCGCTGCAAGAGGCCGCCCAGACCCGGGTGCGACTGGCCGGTGACCTGCGCACCGCCTTGGCGGAGCAACAATTTCGGGTCGTGTACCAGCCCATTGTGGAGCTGGCGACTGGCGCCATTCACAAGGCTGAAGCGCTGATCCGCTGGCAGCACCCCACGCGCGGACTGGTCAGCCCGGCTGACTTTATCCCGATTGCCGAGTCCAGCGGTCTGATAGTCGATATCGGCGAGTGGGTGTTTCAACAGGCGGCCCATCAGGTGAGCGCCTGGAGGGCAGACCTGGCATCGGATTTCCAGATCAGCGTGAACAAATCTCCCGTGCAGTTCCACCACGTCGAGTCCAGCAGACAGACCTGGTCGCAGCACCTCCAGGAGCGCGGCTTGCCCGGCGAATCCATTGTTGTTGAAATTACCGAGGGGCTCTTGCTGGACACCAGCGGCAACGTGGCCGACACCTTGCTGGCACTGCGGGATGCAGGCATTCAGGTGTCACTGGATGATTTTGGGACCGGCTATTCGTCCCTGTCGTACCTGCAGAGGTTTGACATCGACTTCATCAAGATTGACCAGTCGTTTGTGCGCCATCTGATACCCCAGTCCACCGACCTGGCCCTGTGCAATGCCATCATCGTGATGGCGCATGCTTTGGGCATGCGGGTGATTGCCGAGGGGGTTGAGACAGCGTTGCAGCGCGACCTGCTGGCCGAGGCGGGCTGTGACTATGCACAAGGCTATTTCTACTCACGCCCTCTTTCGGCACCGGACTTTGAGTCATTCATGGTGGGCTACAACGCGGCCACATCATCGCGTTGACCGGATTCGCGCGTTCAATCAGGCGCCTGCCAGCGCAGCATCCAGCACTTCCACCCAATGCTTCACCGGTGTCTGCGTGCCACTTTGCAGGTGGGTGATACAACCCATGTTGGCCGACACAATCACCTCGCTGTGCAGTTCCTCCAAGTGCCCAAGCTTGCGGTCACGCAGTTGGTAAGCCAGTTTGGGATGCAGAACACTGTAAGTGCCGGCCGAGCCGCAACACAAATGGGGCTCGTTGTTGGCGGTGCGGATGTCAAATCCCATAGCGCTCAAATGCTGCTCCACACCACCCTTTAATTTTTGACCATGCTGCAGGCTGCACGGCGGATGGAAAGCCAGCTTTGGTGCGGTTTTGGCAATGCGCTCGCGCAAGCCTGGTGCGGCTGAGTTCAAAGCTTCCACCATCTTGGGTAGCAACTCACTCAGATCCTTGGTCAGCTCGCTGATGCTCCGGGCCTTGTCGGCATACGCCGGGTCGTCATGCAGAATATGTCCATACTCCTTGACCGTGACGCCGCAGCCCGAAGCGTTCATCACAATCGCTTCCACACCGTTTTGCACATGGGGCCACCAGGCGTCGATGTTGGCGCGCATCTCCGCCTTGCCACCATCCTGGTCGTTCAGGTGAAACTTGACCGCACCGCAGCAGCCGGCCTTGGCGGCCACCACGGTCTGAATGCCCACCGCATCGAGCACCCGCGCGGTAGAACTGTTGATATTGGGGCCCATCGCGGGTTGAGCACAACCGGCCAGCATGAGGACCTTGCGGGCGTGAGTTCGCGTGGGCCACGCACCTGAATCCTGTTTGGGTGAAACTTTGCCTTTCAGGCTGGCCGGCAACAACGGGCGCACCAGTTGCCCCATCGCCATGGCCGGGCCAAACAGCGGCGAAGGAATGCCTTCTTTCAGCGCCCAGCGCACTGTTTTTTCAAGCATCGGGCGCGGCACTTTGGCATCGACCAGCTTGCGCCCGATGTCCAGCAGGTGGCCGTAATCCACCCCGCTGGGGCAGGTGCTTTCGCAGTTGCGGCAGGTGGTACAGCGGTCCAGGTGCAGTTGGGTCTTGCGGGTGGGGGGATGGCCCTCGAGCACTTGCTTCATCAGGTAGATGCGCCCGCGTGGGCCGTCGAGCTCGTCACCCAGCAACTGGTAAGTCGGGCAGGTGGCGGTACAAAAACCACAGTGCACGCACTTGCGCAAAATAGCCTCGGCGGCCATGCCGTCCGGCGTGTTCTGGTATTCGGGGGCAAGTTGGGTCTGCATGGGATTAGAAGGCCTGAAACAGACGCTGCGGGTTGAAGATGGCCTTGGGGTCCAGACTGTGCTTGAGGCGCTGCTGAATCGCCATCTGCACCCGATCTTGTATGCCGAAACGGCCTGTAGCCCCCGCAGAATGTGCGTGAGGCGCTACGAAAAGCGTAGCGGCTCCGTGGTGCCTGCGTGCCACCGCCTGCAACTGCTGGGCGGCATCCAAGGGCGCCCACAACCAGCGCAGACCGCCATGCCACTCCACCAGTTGCGCCCAGGCCAAGTCCAGCACCGGCGCGGTCTGGGCCACGCTCAGTCGCCACAGCGCCAAGTTGTCCGCCAGGGGACGCTTGAAAAACGGCAGTTGCTGGTTGCGGCACAGCGCCCAGTCGACTTGCGCCTGCGCGTTGTCCATGCGCTGACCCGGTTGCTCCGCCAGCATTTTGCTGCAAGCCGCTTCGACCGCTGCCACGGCGCCGCGCAGACGGACAAACAGCAGCTCCTGCGCGCCCGTGCTGTCGGTGTCGTCGTGCAGCCAGCAACTCGCGTTGAGCGGCAGGGGTTGGCCACCCCAGCGGTGCAGGCACTCCAGCGCGTTGGCCTGATCCAGCGCAAACACCAGGGTGGCCTCGAGCGGCGCGACCGGCAAGACCTTGAGCGACAACTCGGTGATCAGCCCCAGCGTGCCCATGCTGCCCACCATCATGCGCGAGACGTCGTAGCCGGCTACGTTCTTCATCACCTGGCCGCCAAACACCAGTTCTTCGCCCATTCCGTTAATCATGTGCAGGCCCAGCACGTATTCACGCACCGCACCGGCGCTGGCACGGGCGGGGCCACTCAGGCCAGCGGCGACCATGCCGCCCACAGTGGCGGCGCTCGCGGTGGTAGCGCCCGGATTCTGCGACCAACTGAAATGCGGAGGCTCAAATGCCAAGCACTGTCCGCGCCCGGCCAGCAAGGTCTCCAGCTCCGCCAGCGGCGTACCAGCGCCCACGGTCACCACCAATTCGGTAGGTTCGTAGCTCAGGATTCCGTTCAGAGCGGTCGTATCCAGCAACTCGCCTTGCAGGCAATTGCCATAAAAGTCTTTGCTGCCACCCCCGCGAATGCGCAGGGTGGTGCCGTCGGCCGACGCTGCGCGTATGCGCTCGGTGATGTGGTGTAGTGCAGAGTCCATGGATTGCATGACCTGCATGGTAGCGGTCGGGGGGCACTGTGGCGTGAATTTTTTGAAACGGTCTTCGCCGAAAACATCCTAAGAGAAGAAGTTCACGGGCACATCCAGCCAGCACTTGACCGCAGAAATGTTGCATAAGATACTTCGCCGATGGCCACCACCCTGAATGAAGAGCAAGCCCGCACGTACATGCACAAACTGTTGGCGGCCATGAGCCAGGCCGGGGGGTCTGACCTTTTTATTGCACACGACTTTCCGCCCAGCATGAAGTCGCACGGTGCCATGCAGGCCCTATCGGGGCAAAAGCTCAGTGGCGAAGTGACCCGCGTTCTGGCGCAGTCGCTGATGAATGAACGCCAGCGCGAAGAATTTGCCAAGGAAATGGAATGCAACTTCGCCATATCCATTCCCGGTGTTTCGCGGTTTCGGGTCAACGTGTACGTTCAGCAACAAAACGTGGCCATGGTGGTGCGCACCATTGCTTCGGAAATTCCGAACTTTGAAAAGCTGGAGCTGCCACCCGTCCTCAAGGACGTGATCATGAACAAGCGCGGCCTCGTGTTGGTGGTGGGTGGAACCGGCTCCGGCAAGTCGACCACGCTGGCGGCGCTGATCGACTACCGCAACAGCAACTCGGCTGGCCACATCATCACCGTGGAAGACCCGGTGGAGTATGTGCATGTCTCGAAGAAGTCGCTGGTAAGCCACCGCGAGGTCGGGGTCGACACCCACTCCTGGCACCACGCGCTCAAGAACACCTTGCGCCAGGCACCCGATGTAATTCTCATCGGTGAGATTCGTGACCCCGAAACCATGGAGCACGCCATCGCATTTGCCGAGACCGGGCACTTGTGCCTGGGTACCCTGCACGCCAACAGCGCCAATCAGGCGATTGACCGCATCATCAATTTCTTTCCCGAGGAGCGGCGTAACCAATTGCTGATGGATTTGTCCGCCAATCTGCGCTCCATCGTTTCGCAACGACTGGTGCGCACCGAAGATGGCAAGGGGCGCAAGGCGGCCATCGAGATACTGCTCAACACGCCCACCATTGCTGAGCGCATTTTCAAAGGAGCCTTTGGTGAAATCAAGGCCTTGATGGAAAAGTCGCGCGAGCTCGGCATGCGCACCTTTGACTGGGCCTTGTTTGAGCTGTACAACGACGGGCACATTGGCTACGAAGAAGCGCTGCGCAATGCCGACTCCGCGAACGAGTTGCGGCTGGCCATGAAGCTCAAGAGCAAGCGTGGCGAGCCTCCTTCAACCAGCGCACCCACTCTGTCCTTTGACAAGGAACCCACGGCCGAAGAACTCGAGGCCCTGCGCGAAGCCGAGCGCATCAAGCAGACACAACGCAGGCGTGAGCTGGAGGATCAGGAACTGGAGCGCAAGTTCAAGGAAAAGGGTGTGGACAGCCGTTTTGGAAACTGAGTCCATGTAAAAAGGCCCTGGTGAACGTCGTGTCCTCCAGGGCCTTTTTATTGCTGTGGCGCGACTTGCTTCGCGCCCCCAGATTAGCGGCTGTAGGCCGTTTCGCCGTGCGAGGTAATGTCCAGACCTTCGCGCTCGTCTTCTTCGCTGACACGCAGACCAATGGTCTTGTCGACGATGAAATAGGCTATTGCCGAGACGATACCGGACCACAACACCGTCACACCAACCGCCTTGGCCTGAATCCAGACCTGGGCGGAGATGGAGTACTCGGCCGGTGTCATCATGGTGGCGGTCACCCAATCACCCATGGCGCTAGGTCCACCCAAGGATGGCGATGCGAAGACACCCGTCAGCAGGGCACCCAGAATACCGCAGACGCCGTGCACACCGAACACATCGAGCGAGTCGTCCGCACCGAGCATCTTCTTCAGACCGGTCACGCCCCACAGACCGGCAAAGCCGGAAATCAGGCCGATGATCAGCGCACCACCGATGCCCACGTTGCCGGCAGCCGGCGTGATCGCCACCAGACCGGCCACCGCACCGGATGCAGCACCCAACATGGAGGCCTTGCCCTTGTGCAGCGATTCACCGATAGACCAGGTCAGCACAGCGGCAGCGGTAGCACCAAAGGTGTTGATGAAGGCCAGCGCAGCAAAACCATTGGCTTCCAGCGCGGAGCCGGCGTTGAAACCAAACCAACCCACCCACAACAGGGCTGCACCGACCATGGTCAATGTCAGGCTGTGAGGAGCCATGGCTTCCTTGCCGTAGCCAATACGCTTGCCGATGAAGAACGCGCCGACCAGACCGGCAACAGCCGCATTGATGTGCACAACCGTACCGCCCGCGAAGTCCAGAGCACCCCACTGCCACATCATGCCGGCCGTGGCGTTGACCTTGTCAACCACTTCCTTGCTGGTGTAGGCATCAGGACCCGCCCAGAACCAGACCATGTGGGCCATCGGTGCATAGCTGAAGGTGAACCACAGCACCATGAACATCAACACGGCCGAGAACTTGATACGCTCAGCAAACGAGCCGACGATCAGCGTACAGGTGATTCCGGCGAAGGTGGCCTGAAAGGCTGCGAAAACGATCTCGGGGATCACAACGCCCTTGCTGAAGGTGGCAGCGTTGGCAAAGGTGCCCGCCGCGTTGTCCCAAATGCCTTTCATGAACAGCCTGTCAAACCCGCCGATGAACTGATTGCCCTCGGTAAACGCCAGGCTGTACCCGTAGATAAACCACAGCACCACGATCATCGAGAAGGTGACCATGACCTGCATCAGCACGGACAGCATGTTCTTGCTGCGGACCAGGCCACCGTAGAACAAGGCCAGACCAGGCACGGTCATCAAGATGACCAACAGGGTCGAGACCATCATCCAGGCGGTGTCGCCCTTGTTGGGAACCAGCACGGGCGCTGCAGCGGGTGCTGCTGCGCCCGATGCGGCGGCTGCCGGAGCTGGGGCTGCGACGGCAGCTGCGGGCGCCGCCGGTGCGGCCTCAGGGGCTTTTGCTTCTGCTGTCGAGGTGACAGCTGCGGGGGCTGCGGTCTGGGCTAACGCGAGTGGGCCCGCCGTCAGAATGCCAAACCCCAGTGCGAGGGAGATTAGTAGTTTTTTCATGATGTGTCCTAAGTCTTAGTCAGTTGGCGACAGAGCTTGTGGCAGAGCCACTGCGGTCCGTCCCGCAAAGTCTCACAAAGCTTCCTTGCCGGTTTCACCGGTGCGGATGCGAACGACCTGTTCCAGGTCATAGACAAAAATCTTGCCGTCGCCGATCTTGCCGGTGCGCGCGGCGCCTTCAATGGCTTCAATGACGCGGTCAACCAACGAGTCGTCAATAGCCGCTTCAATCTTTACTTTGGGTAAAAAATCGACCACGTATTCCGCGCCGCGGTACAGCTCGGTGTGGCCCTTTTGACGACCAAAGCCCTTGACTTCGGTGACTGTTATTCCCTGTACGCCCATGCCGGACAAGGCTTCACGCACCTCATCGAGCTTGAACGGTTTAATGATTGCCGTTACGAGTTTCATAGTTTTTCCAATGAAGTTGGGGATACACCACTTAAGCACATTGCATGCCACCCAGTTTTTCCCAGCTACTGACTCACTCATGTCCACCAAACGGCGTGGCTCGCGTTATGATGTCTGTATAAAAAACCAGTATTCATGGCGTTGGCGCACAGGGATGGAGCATGGCCTATCGCAGTGCGCACTATTTTGGGAGGATCGAAAATGGGCTTGTCTTTGGTGCAGAGTCGTGCATTGCGGGGGCTGGACGCGGCAAGAGTCACCGTGGAGGTGCATTTAGCAAACGGACTGCCCAGCTTCACGCTGGTGGGGCTGGCTGACGTCGAGGTCAAGGAGGCACGCGAGCGGGTGCGCTGCGCCATCCAAAACGCCGGGCTGCAATTTCCCCATAACCAGAGAATCACCGTGAATCTGGCGCCGGCCGATTTGCCCAAAGACTCCGGACGGCTTGATCTGCCGATTGCACTGGGCATTCTGGCGGCCAGCGGCCAGATTGACGGCTCGCTGTTGGCCAAATACGAATTTGCGGGTGAGCTGTCGCTAACCGGCGCACTCCAGCCGGTGCGGGGCGCACTGGCCATGGCGCTGGCTCTTCATACCAGCAAATGCACCACCAGCCTTGTTCTACCGCCCGGAAACGCAGAAGAAGCGGCTCTGGTGCCTGGCTCACAGGTGTACCGGGCGCGGCATTTACTTGATGTGGTCCGCCAGTTTGTAACGGCAGGAGCGGCACTCGACCTGGTCGGTGCCGATGGCGCCATCCCTACCGATGATGGCTGGTGCAGGGTAGAGCCCGTGCCATCCACCACCCGGGCACCGGCGCCCGACATGGCCGATGTCAAAGGCCAGGCTGGCGCCAAACGCGCCATGGAAATTGCCGCGGCCGGTGGCCATAGCCTGTTGCTGATGGGGCCGCCGGGCTCAGGCAAGTCCATGCTGGCGCAACGCTTCGCAGGACTGTTGCCACCCATGTCATGCGACGAAGCATTGGAAAGTGCGGCCATTGGCAGCCTGAGCGGCCGCTTTGCGATAGAGAACTGGGGTCATCGCCCGACCTGCAGCCCGCACCACTCTGCCAGTGCGGTCGCACTGGTGGGCGGTGGCTCACCCCCACGACCCGGTGAAATCTCGCTGGCGCACCACGGCGTACTGTTTCTGGATGAAATGCCAGAATTTCCGAGAGCCGCACTGGAGGCCCTGCGCGAACCGCTTGAAACCGGGTGTATCACCATCTCGCGCGCGGCGCAACGCTCCGAATTTCCGGCGCGGTTCCAGCTGGTGGGCGCCATGAATCCCTGCCCATGCGGCTATCTGGGCTCGGCCACACACCATTGCCGCTGCACGCCCGACCAAATTCACCGCTACCAGGCCAAACTCAGTGGCCCACTGATGGATCGCATCGACTTGCATGTCGAGGTACCCAGCCTGCCCAACGCCGACTTGCTCGGCGCTCCGCCCGGTGAATCCACCGACAGCATCCGCCAGCGCTGCACGCAGTCGCGCCAGCGGGCGCTAGATCGCCAGGGCTGCACCAACATGGCATTGCAGGGCCAGGCGATCGACCAGCACATCCTGCTGGATGCGGACGCCGTCAAGTTTCTGAACGTCGCCGCCACACGCTTGGGCTGGTCGGCACGCGGTACACACCGTGCGCTCAAAGTGGCGCGCACCATTGCCGACCTGGCCGGCTCCCACCACACCCAGGTGACCCATGTGGCGGAGGCCATGCAATACCGACGAACCCTGTGCCGATAGCGATAGCAGTACCGGGTGCGGTTTCGATTTGCTATGCAATCAATAGCTTCGTACGCTTATTTGACAAGGGCTACAGCGTAATTAGTCTCTAAACACCACGCCCGCTTGACGCAAGTAGGTCACAATATCCTTACTCACCGGGCCAACCGAACGGGCCTTTTCTGCCATCTCTGCTGCGCTGCTGGTTTGGCCCAGCGCGGCCAGCGAGACCGCCGTGCCCAGCAACCAGCGCTGCTCATCAGGACGCGACTGCAAGGCCACCATGTAAGCGTGCACACTGTCCTGGTGCCGGCCAAGGCGCTGTGCCGCGTTGGCGCGGATCGCCCACAAGTCGGGTTGATTACCCAACTGAAGCTCCAGACGGGTCAGCATTTCCCAGACTGCGCCAAATCGGCCTTCAGCTAACTGCATGCGCGCCATTTCCCGCACCAGCGGAGTCAGCAGGGACACGGTACTTGCACCCGACCCGCCTTTGGCCGCGCGCTCGGCTGCTGCAATGGACTGCTGCATCAGATCAATCGCTGCGTCGTGTGAGCCGCTATTCCACAGGTTTTGGGCCTGCGCAATGGCGTCGCCCCCAGCCTGCTGCTGGCGTTGCACCATAGGCGCCGGGTCTGGCTGCACGGTCCCACCGGGCGCCTTGACAGGCGACGTGGCTGACGTTGCGGCTGGCTGTTGTAAGGCTGCGTTCTGTGCGGAATCAGTCGCTCGCGCCTTGGCGCGATCGGCAGTCGGCCCATTGGCAGTGGCTGGTGCAACCAAGCGCGCAGAGGCAACGGCCGGCGCAGAAGGCGCCGGAGTGGACAGCAATGCATCGAGCGCACGCCGCGCAGAAAGGCTCTCCTCCATACGCAGCACCATCGCCCCTGGCGCCACGTTGGACTCCGGTTGGTTAACGGAACTATCCACGGCCGCAGACGCGGGCATGGCCGGCGGAGTCGCTACAACCGCCGTCGGAGCCGGAGCCGGAGCCGGCGCCGAAATGTTCGGACTGGCCGTGTCACCCCGCAAACCGTCTGGATTGGCCTGCATCCAGGTCCATCCGCCGGCCCCTGCGGCAGCAAGCAAAACACACAACCCTATCCAGACCCAGCGCCGAGACCGTGCAGGACCGGATGCACCCGAAGCTGATCCAATGCTGGTGATCCCCTGGCGCAGTGGGGCTTGCGGCGAAGACGGCGCTCCAGACGCCTGTGCAGCCTGCCGGTGGTCCAGGTCGCGCAGCATTTTGTTGATAACGCTCATGGCTTGCTCCCAGCCGGTCCGCGCAAAGCAGTCTCCGATAAAAGTAGCTGGGGAGCAGCGGCCCGGCCGCGCCACAGTCGCTTCCACCAAGGCAGGCGCGGCACCACCCCCGGCGTGTCCTTTGCGGCCATGCGCACGTGTGCCACGCTGATCCGGTGCACATTTTCACCATAGGCCAACATCAGGCACTTGTGCGCCATGACGTTGATGAGTCGCGGTACACCACCGCTGAATCGGGCGATGGCACGCGCCGCATCCGCCTCAAACACTTGCACATCAGTGTGTTCATCGGTCGCGGCGGTGGTTAAACGGTGCGCCAGATACACCGGCACATGGTCGGCGGGCATGGGGCCCAGGTATTCACTGAACGTAATGCGCTGCATCAACTGCCGGATTTCGGGGCGCGCCAGCTTGACGTCCAACTCAGGTTGACCCAAGAGCACCAATTGCAGCAACTTGCGCTTCTCGGTCTCCAGATTGGACAGCAGGCGCAAGCTCTCCACCGTGCGCAGGGGTATCGCCTGGGCTTCGTCAATGCACACCACCACGTTGCGCCCCTCGGCCGCATGGGCCAGCAGGCAGTCACGCAGTGCGTTGAGAACGCTGTGGCGGCTGATGGGCGGCAACAACTTGATGTTGAGCTCCAGTGCCAGCGCCATCAGCAAATCGTCAGGGCCCATGTCCGGATTGGGGATGTAAGCCGTGACGCATTCGCCCTGCAGCGTCTTGAGCAATTGGCGGCACAGCACGGTCTTGCCGCAACCCACCTCACCCACAATTTTCAGAAACCCTTCGCCACCGCGCAGCGCCACCAGCAGCGTATTCAGCGCCGCCTGCGCACTCTCGTGCGGGTAGAAAAAAGACGAATCCGGCGTGATAGAGAACGGGGCTTCCCGCAGCGAAAAATGCCCCAGGTACATTACTTGGACGCGCTGGCCGGTTCGACGTTGTAGGCACTGCCGTCCATGCGAATCACACGGGCACGACTGACGTCCATGTCGTCCAGCGCCGCCTTTGTTTTGCGGGTCTGGGTCTCCCAGTCATCGGCACTACGGATGATGGTGGGCTTGATGAGGACGACCAACTCCTTCTTTCGGCCGGAGTTGAGCTTGTGCCCCAGGATCGAAGACAAGAACGGAACATCAGAAGTGCCTGGCATGCCTGACGATGTGCGATTGGATTCCATTTGCATCAGTCCACCAATGGCAACAATGTTGCCGTCCTGAATGCGAACCATGGTGTCGGATTCGTTGACCACGCTCGATGCCAGTGGCAGTTTGTAGTTGCCAATCGTACCCAGGTCAATTTGCTTGGTCTTCTCAGTCACATTGGTCACCGAAGGTCGCACATGCAAGGTGATGTTGTTGCCGTCGTCGATTTGCGGGGTAACGTCCAGTGCGATGCCAGAGAAAAAGGGAGTCAAAGTCAGTGCGGGCATAGTTGGAGCGGTCGCTGCTACGTTCGTCGTCGCTGCCGTTCCAGCGGATCCGCCAGTTACGTTGGTCACAAAAAACTCATCGGTTCCAACCTTGAGCAACGCCTTCTGGTTGTTCATGGTGGCAATACGCGGGCTGCTCAGAATTTGAATGTCGCCACGCGTCTCCAGAAAGCCCAGAACCGCCTGAAAGCCATCGGTGGCCAAGGCCAAGCCAAACAACCCGCTACCCGCACCGGGAAGCGACAGAGTGTCAGCCAGCGTGTTTGCCGCTCCGGCAGGAAAGCCCGGCACATTGTTGGTCACGCCATTGACCAACACGTTGTTGGCTGTACCGCCACCCACGGTGCCCATGACTCCGGTGTATCGTCCGCTGTTGCGCAATGCAGACCAGTCAATGCCACTCTGAAAACCATCCCGCAATTCAACCTCCACAATTTTGGCCTCCAGCATCACCTGGCGTTCCACCGCGATCTGGGCGGCCTTGAGGAATTGGGCAACCTGGCGCAGCTCATCGGGCATGCCGCGCACCGCCATGATGCCCGCCTGGGGGCTGACGATCACATTGCGTCCGACTCCACCACCCAGCATGCCTTTGACGGCATCGGACAACTCGGCCCAAAAGTCGGTGCGCGTATTGGTGGATACACGACTGCTTTCAGTGCCGTGAGAAATGGTGTGATTGGAGTTAACGTCAGTACCACCACCATTTGCTGCACCTGATGGGCCAACGTTGGTTGTTCCTGAAATGTTTGTTACCCCATTCGCCTGATTCGGCATCACCCCGGAAGATACGCGCAGCTGGCTGGTGCCTTCGCGCACTGCATGGGGGTAGTTAATGGTGAATACCCGGGTTTGCAGGGTGGGTGCATACACCACGATGCGACGACCCTCAATCTTGAAGTCGTAGCCATACACATCACGAATGGCCTCTAGCGCCTCGGTCACCGTCACACCCCGCAGGGTGACCGACAGCTTGCCTGAGACATCCGGGTGCATCAGCATGCTGTACCGCGTATCGGCCACGATGGCCAGAAACACTTCGCGGGCCTGCGCTTCATTGACCAGCAAATCGAGTCGTGGCTCAGGTGGCAGCGGCGCAGCCTTGGGAGCGGGTTCGGCCAGCGCATCACTGACCTTGGCGGGCACCACCGTTGACGGCTTGGCAACCGGAGTTGCTAATTCGGCGCGTACCGCATCGCTCACATCAGGTGTGCGCAAAGGCCGCTCCGCTGCGCACCCTGCCAGCAACAGGGTACTGAACGCGACACAGAAACCTGACGCAGCCCAGGCCCTGCCAGGCAGGGCCTTGCGCGATGGGGCCATTGGAAGTATTTCAATCATGGTGGCTGCTTTTGTGGTCATGTGCGTGAACTTCACGGTGGGCTATCTTCGCACGGGGCGACTGATGTCTGTGTATTTTGGTCCGATGGGGCTGCCTCGCACCGCGGCGCAGGGGGAAGGCTCTTGCGCTCAATACCGGCAAACCGGGGTACTTTGACCAGTTTCGTGGCGTCACGCAGCCAAACCTGCGTCTCGGTAATGCGCTCGACGCTAAACGCCCCGACTTTGTCACCCGGCACGTACAAGCGAGTGCCCACCACCAGGTAGGCCTTGTCATCACGCATCACCACCGTCATGCCCTCGGCACCAACCAGGGAAGCGGTCGAAGTCGCTGAACTGTTTTGCGGTGGCGCCACCGTTGGGTCACGCGCATCCTGTGCTACAGCGGGCAACCCGCTTATCGAGATTGCCCAGGCAAAAATAGCCCGCTGTGCCAATTTGGTGTAAATCATGGTGGCACCCCCACTACGTAAACCTGCAGGGTCAACTCCGATGTCTGCTTGCCGGCAGTGACCTGCAGGCTGCCCCACCGCAAGGTCGGCAGGGCGTTTTCAAGCGTTTTGACGTAACGCGCCAACTCGGCGTAGGAACCCGACACTTTGAGCTCCAACCCTCGCTTGGACAGAACCGGCTGGTAGTCGGCCGCAGGACCCGTGTTGGCGGTGGTTTTTGCGCGCGAGCTGATGGTGATCAGTTCCTGTTTGATTGTGCCGGTGCTGACAAGGGTCAGCCCCTCGTGGCGGCGCAAAAACTGGACCAGAGCCTGCTCAACAGCGGGGCCGCCCTCAGCCAGTGGGGCGACCGCTTTGATTTCCTGATTAACTGCGTCCAGACGCAGTTGGGCGGCGGCAATGTCGTCACGCACCGCCTTGCTGGCATCTACCGGGTGTGCCACAACGCTCAGCTCATCACGCAGGCGTTTGACCTCGGCACTCTGCGCGGCAAAGCGTTGCGTGGCCTGTTTGTAGGCCACCTGTGCCGGCGACAGCCAAACCGTGTCCACCAGAGCAAGGCAGCAGATGATGATGGACACAAACGCAATGACGCGCTCGCGCAGGCTGAGGGCATCAATGCGGGCCGCCAGCTTTAGCCAATGCTGTTTCATGGCTTGCTCCCCGGCGCACTGGCCGCGTCTAGAGCGGCAGCAGGTGGCGGCTCGACACTGACCAAATTGAATGACCACACGGCACGTGCAGGTGCTGCGGGCGCTGAAGGTGCAGAAGCTGGCGCCACCGCCTGGGCAGCCAGTGCTGCAGTGGCGTTTTCCACTTTCACTGTCGCCAGTTTCAGCCCTTGCATGAGCGGGCTCACCGCGAGTTTGTCCACCCACTCGTTCAGTGCGGCCGGCTCCAGGGTAAAGCCGGTCACCTCAAAACGCGAACCATCCATCTTGACGTCCGTCAGCCACACCACATCAGGAATACTGCGTGCGACCCATGTCAGGCGGTCCGAATGCCCCCACCCCTGGCGAAACATTCCCTCTTGCAGCGCAGCCTGCAGCTTCTCGCGCTGAGCGACCGTATTGCGCACCCGCTGCAGTTGCTCCAGCAATGCCGGGTTCACCGGAGCCGCATTGGCCTTGCTGCGCTCGATGGCGGCCTTGAGGCTGTCGACCTCCTGCGCCTGCGCGGCCATTGACTGGTTAAACGTCGCGATGCCCCGGTCAAAATTCCAGACCCAGGCCGCACTCAACACGCCACCCAGCACCAAAAAGGCACCCAGCCCAATGGCCATGGTGTTGGCAGAAAAGTAGCGCTTTTGCGCTAGCAATATCGGGGTGCTGAGATTGATTTGCTGTGCCATGGTGTTATGTGCAGTTTGGCGCTCTCAGAGCTTGCGCGTCTCGGTGCGCAGCAGCACACCCAGCAACGGCAAACACACCAACTGATCCGCCATGGGCATGGCCTGAAGACCTGCAAACTGATCGGCAACGTCAATCGCAGTTACGGTTTGACCCAGTTCCCGGCTCAACCAGTTCGCCAATGCGGCCGAGCGCTCACCCGCAAAGACCCGAATCGCCGCCAGGGGCATGCTGGACCAGGTGCGGTCCCACAGGTCCAGCGAGCGCTGGACTTCGACCACAAAACGCTGCACACGCTCGTCATCGACTGAGCCGGCCGTGGTTACTGCGCCGGAGTAATCGGCTCCATGGGACACGCCCCCGACCGCGTAATCAGGCACATATTCCCCCACCGGAGTAAAAGCGTCAGACGGGGCGTCAACTTCAACGTCTTGCCCTTCGCCCCAGGCCATAGTCAGAAACCCCTGGGGTAAATCCAGCCGCCGGGAAAAAAACAACTCTTCATTGGCGCTGATGGTCAATACGGCCTGGCGTTCGTCAGTAATTATCAGAGCTGCGTCGGCACGTTCAAGATGACCGTCACGCTTGGCCAGCGCACTGTGCAGGTTGCGCTGGGCGGTTTCCTGAATGTCAATCACCGGCACCGTCCAGTTCAGGGACTCGCCCAATGTCATCACCTCACGCACCACCTCATTCTTGGCAGCCACGACAAACAAATGGCTTGGGCCCTTTTGCTGGCCATCGCCCACCTGCATCACGTCCAGCGTGATGTCGTCGATGTGAACGTTGACCATGTCACGAATCTGAAACCGGGCGGCTGAGCGCACCTCTTCGGGGGGAACGGGTGGGGCGTCAATTTGCAGCAACTGGTACTGCTCGGGGCGCAGCATCACTTTCGCAGCCAGGCCTTTAAGCCCCAGGGACTGCAACCTGCGAACAAAGTCTTCCAGACTATCTTCGCCTTGGCGCTCTACACCCAATTGCGTGATTTCGAACAAACCATCCGCTTTGACCTGCGCACGCACATAGGCAAAAGTGCCCGACGACCAGGACACAATGAACTGATCCTTGGACGACCTGCTTTGCCAGGGCCAGCGCATGCTTAAGCGCACTCCGGTGGAATCAGCGAATCGTTGAACGTCAAAGTTTGCATCATGTGTGGTGTGACAGTCGGACAGTCTGCTCTCATTTTAGTAGCTGATCACGCAATCCGTATACCGGATTGCGTATCTTTTGGCCATTGTCCAACAAAATTGTGGCCGTTTGGCTTCAATAGTTCTCGCGGCGGTAGATCAGGGGGCTTTTGAAACGAATCGGTGACACGCTGATAAATCGCTTCATACGGGGATTTCAAGGCACTTCAGGATACATGCTCTACTCGAACGACTCGATTCCGGTGGACACGGGGAAATT
>JBAWYQ010000083.1:0-16093 GCA_037143475.1 Burkholderiales bacterium
CTCAGGGCCGCATACAGCAGCTTGGGCAGCACCGGTTTGGTCAAAATGTCATTCATCCCGGCAGCCTGGACTCGGTCTTTTTCTTCCACCATGGCGTGTGCGGTCAGGGCCAATATTGGCAGATCGGGCCAGCTCTTGCGCAGGACGCGTGCCGCGCTGTAGCCATCCATGATCGGCATTTGAATGTCCATCAACACCAGGTCGTAGGTCTGCTGGCTGACGGCCGCAACTGCCAGCGCACCGTTTTCGGCGGTGTCGATGGTGGCCCCGGTGACCTCCAACTGGGCCAGACCAATTTCACGGTTGAAATCGTTGTCATCCACCAGCAGAATGCGGCGCCCGCTCAGGTCTGGGACCGCAAGGGGCGAGGCATTGATCTTGGCCCGCGTCTCTTGCCCCAGCAGTACATTGACCATGGTGTCG
This sequence comes from Burkholderiales bacterium, assembly GCA_037143475.1. Taxonomy (GTDB): domain Bacteria; phylum Pseudomonadota; class Gammaproteobacteria; order Burkholderiales; family Burkholderiaceae_C; genus Allorhodoferax. The sequence goes on from JBAWYQ010000083.1 coordinate 424, forward strand.
TGCAAGGTGGAGCGGGTCATGGGTTTGGACAGAAAGGCCTGAATATGACCTTCCCCGGTTTGGGCGCGGGCCACTTCAGGCTCGCTGCCGGTAATCAGGATGATGGGGATCGGGTTGCCCACGGCTCTCAGGCTGCGCGCCGTTGCCAGGCCATCGAGGCCGGGAAGGTGCCAGTCCAGCAGCATGAGGTCAAACTGCGCTCCGGCTTGCAGTCGCGCCAGCGCTGCTTCGCCCGAGTCGAGCGCCTCTACTACGCATCCGAAGTCGGCCGCATTGCGACTGAACAGGGTGCGCATGGCGTCATTGTCTTCCACGACCAGAACACGCTTGCCGCTCAGACCCTGCGGGTTTGCCTCTGCGGCCAGGCTGCCTTTGTCCAAACCAAAGCGGGCGGTGAAGCTAAAACAGGTGCCGACACCGGCATCACTTTCGACATGGATTTGTCCGTGCATGCGCTCAACCAGTTGCTTACTGATCGTCAACCCCAGTCCGGTACCACCGTATTTGCGTGTGACCGAGCTGTCGGCTTGCGTAAAGGCGGTAAACAAGCTGCCCAATTGCTGCGGCGTCATGCCCAGACCGGTGTCGCGCACGGCAAAGCTCAGCGTGATGCTGTCGTCCTCGCTGGTGAGGGTTTCAACCAGCAGACTGATGCTGCCCGTGTCGGTGAACTTGAGCGCGTTGCTCATCAGATTAATCAGCACCTGCCCCAGGCGAAACGGGTCACCCACCATGCGCTCTGGAACCTGCGGTGCACTGCCGATGGCCAGCTCGACGCCTTTTTCTGTCGCCTTGAGCTTGAACAGATTGCTCACCCGCTCCAGCACCTCACCAAAGTCGAACGCTATGCATTCCATCTCCAGTTTGCCGGCTTCCATCTTCGACACGTCCAGCACATCATTCACAATGCCCAGCAGGGACTCGGCCGAAATGCTGATCTTGTTGACATAGTCACGCCCGCGCGCTGGCAAGTCCAACTGCAGGCACAAATTGGCAAAGCCCATCACCGCGTTGATAGGGGTACGTATCTCATGGCTCATATTGGCCAGGAAGTCACCCTTGACGCGTGCCGCCGCTGCGGTGCGGTCGCGCTCCACCTCGAGCTCGGCGGTGCGGCTGGCGACCATATCCTCCAGGTTGTGGCGATGCTGATCCAACTCGCGACCCATGCGTTTTTTCTCGGTCACGTCCTCTTTGATCGCTACATAGTGGCTGATGCTGCCGTCAGCTTCACGTATCGGACTGATATTGGCAAACTCGAAGTAGTCACTGCCGTCTTTGCGCCGGTTGCAGAACTCGCCCGACCACGGCAAGCCCTGGCGCATTGCCGTCCACATGGCGCGGTAGGTTTCGGTCGGTGTTTTGCCGGACTGGAGGATTTTTGGATTTGCTCCCATCAACTCCGAGCGGCTGTAGCCGCTAATGCGCACAAAGCTGTCATTGACATACTCAATCTGGCCTTGCAGGTCGGTGATCACCATGCTTTCGGGGCTTTGCTCAACGAGCAGCGACAGCTTGCGAAACTGGCGCTCGTGGCTGACGCGCCTTTCGATTGCCGCGCGAATATCCAAGACGAGACTAATCGAAAGAATGCTCGCCAGTGTCAGGGCGCCCAACACCACCGCCATGACTTCGCGGTGGGTTTTGGCGATATCTGCAGCGCTGTTCGCAACCGCTTCTTCTGTTAGTTTTCGGGCGGCTTCGATCACCCGGTTCCGGCCGTCTTGCGTTTGCCCGGACAAGGCACCCACGGCATCTGCTTGTTGAAGCAAGTCGCGTAGCAAGGCGTCTTGCGCTTGCGCCATTTCGACTGCGTGCCCTCCCACATGCGTCGTAGCCCAATGACCCACCAGGCCCACTACCCCCAAGGCGGTGAGCAGAGTACCAATAAGCAGTGCCAACTTCCACTGGATCGACAATTTCTTGAGCGTGAACATATCTATGCGGGGGGTCTTGTCGATCGCGTTTCAAGGCAGGCACAAGCGCTGAACAGCGTCCACCAGTTGTTGCGGCTGAAACGGTTTGCAAACCCAGGCCCGGGCGCCCGCCGCTCGGCCTTCCGACTTGCTGGCTTCAGCCGATACGGTGGTCAGCATGATGACGGGCGTGAATTTGTAGGCCGGAAGCAGTTTCACTGCCTTAAGGAAGCTGATGCCATCCATGTTGGGCATATTCACGTCACTAATGATCAGGCTCACCTTTTGACCCTTGAGCTTGGTCAGTGCGTCGACCCCGTCGCAGCTCTGGAGCACGTCATAGCCAGCGCCCTCGAGCGCAATACCCAGAACATTGCGCATGGATGCCGAGTCGTCAACGACCATAATGGTTTTAGTCATGGGATTTTTCCTGAAGAGGGTTGAATGGAACGGTGTGCTTAAAAACCGAGGGACGCCAACATGCTGTCCACGTCGTCTTGCTGTAGCGCTTTGTCAGGCACCTGCGGGCCAGCCAGCCCGACTTGGGCTCGCTCCATGCACAAGTGCTCGGGCGCGCTGTGCATCAAAAGGCTCAACAGTTGTTGCTCGGTCTGACTGATGATGGCAATGACCTTTTTGATCACCTGGCCCGACAGGTCCTGAAAGTCCTGCGTCATCATGATGTCGCTCAGAACCGCGTTCTGCGCATCGGCGAAGCTGGCCGCTTCGGTGCTGAACATCTGCGCGACCGCCATCACATCGTCCACCTCGTCTGCACGGCCCTGGGCGCGCTTGCGTATGGACTCAATTTCTGCCGCCATGCACTGGCTCTCGGTCTTGAAGCTATGGCAAGCCGGCTGTGCCACGTCAATCAGGTCGAGTACGCGCGTCGCCGCCTTTTCAGTCATCTGGCCAACGTGGCTCAGACGGTCACGCGCATCCGGAATTTCGTGCGTAATTTCGACCAGCCCCTGTGTCAGGCCCAACTCACTCATGGCCTCGTGCAGTGATCGGGTAATTTGGCCAAGCTCCTTAAAAGCCTGCTCCGCATTGATGGGGTTTGCAGTCATATCAGTCCCTTGCGTTTGAAGATCGCTTCCACTTTGTCTTTCAGGGTGGCGCTGGTAAATGGCTTGACGATGTAGCCGTCGGCCCCGGCCTGCGCCGCTTCGATGATGTTTTCCTTGCGCGCCTCTGCGGTGACTAGCAGGAACGGCAAATGCTTGAGGTGGTCCGAGTTACGCACCGACTTCAGCAGGTCAAGTCCCGTCATCTTTGGCATATTCCAGTCGCTCACGACGAATTGAAAACTGCTGCTCTCCAACTTGCGCAAGGCCTCGGCCCCGTCTTCTGCCTCAGAGAAATGTTCAAAGCCTGCCTCACGCAGCAGGTTGGACACAATGCGACGCATGGTGGCAAAGTCATCAACAACCAAAACGGTAAATTTTGAAAAGTCCATGAAGATTACTTTCGACTGCATGTTTGAATTCACCTGAAGTGTAGTTGTTTTTTACCGAATTTGTATATATTTTGTTATTTTTTGATATTTAATGGGTCATGGCCACTAATTTTTACGGTGTCCGAGTTGATGGCGCCCATCGGATCGTCGGCCCATCTTCTCCAACATTCGCTTGTGTGCGCCGTCTTTTGAGTCCAACGGACAACTCAAAACCTCACTATTTCCCAGGCCTCATTCCATAGATGATGAAATAAATTTGACTAAATTCATTGAAATTCATTAAAATGTGATTATTATTGATACCAGTAACTAGCCCACCAGGAGAACGTTGACCATGCCACCGAACGCCGTTGAAAAGTCTTTCTGCACAACCCGTGAAGCGGCGAGCCAATTGGGGGTATCAGTGGGCACAGTGCAACTGTGGGTGGAAAGCGGCTTGCTACAGGCGTGGAAGACTGCCGGCGGCCACCGCCGGGTGCTGCGTGATTCTGTAGAGAGCCTGCTGCACAAGAAACCTGCTCCGCCGGCACCCGCAGCTCAGGCGGCGCAAGGACCACGGCCTATGCGCGTGCTCGTGGTGGAGGACGACCCCAGCCTGCTGCGGTTGTACGAAACCCAGATCGGCCGTTGGCCACTATCCACCGAGGTCGTACTCATTGACAACGCCATCAATGCACTGCTGAACATGGGTCGCGGCGGGCCGGACTTGCTCATTTCTGACCTGCACATGCCCGGCATGGATGGCTTTGGCATGCTCAAGGTACTGCACAAGGCCCCAGAAATGGCGTACACCAAGGTAGTCGTGGTCACCGGCTTGGATGCTGATGAGGTCACCGCGCGTGGCGGAGTGCCGCCTGGCGTCGAAGTGCTGTCCAAGCCCATTCCCTTTGCAAGACTTCTGACCATTGCACAGGATACGTCGCAGCGTCTTGGTCTGGCACTACAGCCCCACTGAGGTCACCGCCATGCGCCTGAATCTGGACATGAACATACTGCGTCACATGAACGATGGCGTCCTCGTGCTCGACCGCTATGCGCAAATCGTCGCATCCAACAAGATGGCAGAGCCCTGGGTCCCGCGTTGCCAGGCCATGTCTGCCGCCCTTAAACGACTCATAGACGAAGAGCGCCAGGGTCGTTTGGTATTGCCCTTGTTTATTGACCTGCAATTGGGACAGCACAATGCACTAAACGAGCGCACTGACGCCTGGTTGTGCAAAAACGGTCGCAACGAATATGCAATATTTATCGTCTCGACAAGCCCTGCCGCACAGGTCAACCCAGTCGCCCCCCAGCAAAAGAAAGGGCGGCACAACCTGTTGACATTGATGGGGAGCGAAGTGCGCGAGCAGTTGTCCATATTGCGCGCGTTGATGCACCCCAAACGGGATCCGCAAACGACCGCGCAGAGCGCCATTGCGCAACAATGCGAAAAGGTCGAGAAGCTCATGCAAGAGGTCACTGACCTGTCTCAACTTCTGGAGCACGACGAAGTATTTGCAGGTGAGCGCCTATCAATAACCGACATCATAGAAAACGTTCTGGTATCTCTGCCCCCAAATGCCAACCGGACGACGGTGGACTTACTCGCCAGCACCGACAAGTTGGGGCGTGTGTACGGAAATAGCGCCTGGCTCAGCTACGCACTGAGGCTGCTCATCGGCGGTCTGGTTGCCGGGGCGCCACCGCGCACCGCCATCGAACTGGCAACCCGCCAGATGGGAGACTTCCTGATTCTCACGGGTCGTGCCAGGGGAACCCGCACTGGGCAGCCCGATCTTGTGCTCCCTGACACAGCGCCTGATGATTTCGAGTCCACCGATGAGCACGCCTTCAATATCCAGATGATGATGTGCATGCGCATCATTGAACTGCACGCCGGGCAACTTCGACTGACCAGCATGCCAACGGACTCCAACCCATTCCATGCCCCAACCAACATTGAATCATTCACCATGACACTGATGACCAGCATGCCGGCGAATGAACGCAGCCATGCTTCCTGCGCGGACTGCAGCGTTGTCCGCCAACAACTTTCCTACGCGTCAGACATGGCGCAACTCATTGCCAGCACCCAAACCACCATTTTTGACAGGAGTCTATAGCCATGAAAAAAGTACTGATCGTTGATGACCACACCGACATTCGCCGCCTGCTCAGCATCACACTGGGAAAAGAATACGAGATCATGGAGGCAGAGGACGGCGTCACGGCGCTGGAGTCGATCCGCAGGCACCGCCCACAGATCGTATTGCTCGACGTCATGATGCCCGGCGAAATGGACGGTCTGCAAGTGCTCGACGCCATCAAGGCAGACCCCCATCTGCGCGACACCCTGGTCGCCATGGTCACGGCACGTGGACAAGTTGCCGATGGTGACGATGCACGCAAACGTGGGGCAGACGCCTACTTCATCAAGCCATTCAGTCCGCTCCAGGTCGTCGCATGGGTGCGGGAGCATCTAAAGTGAACGATCACACACTGGCCTTTGCGCCGGTCGACCTTGGCGTGGAGTCCCTGCAACGCCAGCTCTTTCGCTATGCGCAAGATCTGCAGGAACTGATGGAGCAACAACGTCAACTGCAGCAGAACTACCAAATGGTTCTGAAATCCATGGGGCGGGAGGTACCCGACAACGACCTGCTAGCCTCCAGCTTGATTGCTGCAAGTCTGATCCACGTTGTCACCGACCCACAGGGCATCGTACTGCGTCAAAGCCCTGCGGCAAATTCTGCATTCGGGCTGACGGGCCACACGTTCATTGGTGGCTCGATCGATGCTTTGCTGGCACCTTCCGCAAGCAATGCGTTCAGCCATGTCATTGAAAAACTTGCAAGCTGCGCAGGGCTAGGTGGCATAGAACAGCGCCGGGTCGAACTGGGTCAGTCAAACCGGGGAACCGGCCTTGACAAGTTTGACCTGTTGGCCTTGCAAGTTGCAAAAGAAATCGGTCGCAGCGAGATCTATTGGCTGTTTCAGCCAGCCGTGCAATCCAGCGACATTGCAATCCAGAGCGCTTTTATCAACGCCTGCACAGCAGATGTCGGCTTCTTCGTGACGGACCCCTCTGGAACAATTTGTAGTGTCAACGCTGCGCTCAGCAACCTAACTGGTTTTAGCAGTGTTGATGTTCTGGGACAGAACCCCAGGCTACTTGGCTCGGGGCGCCATGAAAATGCATTCTTTCAGGATTTCTTCCTGGCCTTGCTGGACGCAGGAAGCTGGAATGGTCAAATATTGAACCGCAAGAAGAGTGGCCAGATTTTTCTCACCTGGCAATCCGTGAAGATGGTGGAAGACGAACACGGCAATATCTCCTCCTACATCGCCGCTGTGGCAGATCTTTCGATCACCGAGAGCAATGCACGCCTCATCAGCCCCGCCTCGTACCACGACCCGGTGACCGGTCTGGCCAATCGACGAACCCTCGAAAGCCATTTTGCTCAAGCCCTGGATCAAGCACGCGCCAACCGATCAACCCTGCGGACACTGTTCCTCAACATCGATGGCTTGGGTCGCATTGGCGAGGAACTGGGCTATGCAGTGTTCGATCAGGCCCGAAAAGAGGTTGGCTTGCGCCTACAGTCCATCGAAAGCCCCAACCTGCGCGTTTTCGATGTTGGAGGTGGAAACATCGTAGTGTTGCTTGAGGGCCAACTGACCGATGCGCAGGTGACAGACATCGCAGCGAGTACATCAAAACTACTGGAAGCACCGTTGCATATTGAAATGCACCGGCCGTGTCTCAAGGCCTACATTGGCAGTGCAAGCTACCCTAGAGACGGGCTCGATATGAGCACCCTGCTGAAGCACGCGGATGCTGCGATGTACGGTGCCAAGAAATTTGCCACAGCATTTTGCCTGTACGAAGCAGACGACAGTCACAAGCCTGCTACCGCTGCTTAAAGATACGCCAATTGCCATGCAAAACGAGCTCGACCAGACCCAACTGCTCAGGTACGCACAGGATTTGCAAGAGCTGATGGACCAGCATGCGCAGTTGCAGAAACACCATGAAAAAGTTCTGGAGCTGTTGCAACAGGGCGAGCTCAGCAGCGAAGTGCTGCTGAACCTGGCGCTGCACGACCCGCTCACCGGGCTACCCAATCGACGCGAGCTCGAAAATCGCTTGAAGGATGCGATGCTCAACGTCGCGACGGATGAGACCAGTGTCTATGTTCTGTACATGGATCTGGATAACTTCAAACCCATCAACGATGACCTGGGCCACGATGTTGGCGACCAGGTTTTGCAGGAAGTTGCCAGGCGTCTGCAGTCCGCAGTCCGCCGGGGTGACACGGTGGCGCGCGTCGGCGGCGACGAATTTGTCGTGGTGCTGCAGCGAATGGAATCACACGCCGTTGTGGTGTCGATCGTGGAATCCATATTGGCCAGCATGAAAGAGCCCATGGTTGCAGGCGAGCACGGTCTGAATATCGGCATCAGCATAGGCTGCGCGCACCATCCGTGCGATGGCACAGAAATTACGGATCTGCTCAAGCATGCAGATGCAGCCATGTACCGGGCAAAACGATCAAAGGCTGGTTATGCCTTCTATGGCGAACTGCCGTCGGTCCCTGTGGACTCCAAAATGACCGCTGGCGGGGGATAACAATGCTGTTTTCTTCGTTGAATATTCGCACCGACAAGCATATCCACACGATTGCGTTGATATGGCTGGTCTCGTGCCTGCTGCTCGTTGCAGCCTGGGTCCACGTCGAGGACTTGGTGAAAGACGGCCGCGCACACGAAATTGCCGGGGCGCAGCGCGACATGGCCAACATCACGCGGGTCACTCAGGAACACACCAACCGTACTCTGCGCAGCGCCGATCAGGTGATACGGTTTATTCAGTCCCGCTATCTGGAAATTGGGAATCGTTTAAACCTGACTGAACTGACGCAGAAAGGGGTCATCGACTCTGAAATATTCAACCAGGTCGGCATCATTGATGCCAAGGGCATTTATGTTTTGTCCAACCTGCCCGTCAGCGGAACAATGGACCTGTCGGACCGGGAGCATTTCAAAGTGCATGTGGCGGTCGACACCGGTGAACTGTTCATCTCCAAGCCGTTGCTGGGCCGGGCCAGTGGCAAGTGGTCCGTCCAGCTCACCCGCCGCATCACACGGGCCAATGGGGAGTTTGCCGGCGTGGTGGTGGTATCCATCGACCCGGGCTACTTCACCCGGTTTTACAACGAGCTCAACCTGGGCTCAGAAGGCCTGGCAGCCCTGTACGGGCTCGACCGCATTGCACGCGCCCGCAAGGTCGGCACCAAAGAAGAATTCGGTACCAATGCCACGAACGCAAAAATGTTTGAACTGATCGACCAGGGCACCGAGTCGGGCGCTTACGTGCAGAAGTCGGTTGTAGATGGTGTCGAACGCATTTACCACTTTCGCAGGGTTCCGCAATATCAGTTGGTCGTGACCGTTGGCGTAGACATGAAGGACTTATTGACGAATCAGAAGCGGGCAGAACTTGCCCTTAGACAACAGGTCGGCTTTGTTATTCTCCTGATCATCGCGCTGGCAATAGCGCTCACACGCCACTTGAACCAGCTGCGCCGCGACACGCGGCAGCGGCAGAAAGCGGAACTCCTGATTCAGGAGCGAACCGAACAACTGAATGCCATTTTTGCGCTAAGCCCGGACGGATTTATCACCTTTGATCGCGAGCACCGCGTCAAGTATGTCAACCCGGCATTTAGCCGGATGACCGCACAGGCGGACAAGGTGCTGGAGGGCCTCGACGAGAGGGATTTCTTTGCCTGGTTTGCAGGGCGATGCAATACGGGGTCTGATCTGCCGGACCTCGCAGCGCTGCGCGCCAAGGGGGCCAGTGGCAAAGCAGGTGCCATGCAATCCGTGGAAATCACCGGGGATGGCAAACGCGTGCTGAAAATTGGATTGCGATTGAGCGAGTCGGGCCCGGTGTCTCAAGTGCTGTATTTCCGCGACGTGACACATGAGACTGAAGTCGACCAGATGAAGAGTGAATTCTTGTCAACCGCAGCCCACGAACTGCGCACGCCCATGGCCAGCATCATGGGTTTTTCTGAAGTATTGCTCCATCAGGAACTGGAAGTTGACGCCCAGCGAGAGTTTCTGGGCATCATCTACAAGCAGTCCACCCTGATGGCCAAAATTCTGAACGAACTGCTGGACCTGGCCCGCATTGAATCACGCCGCGGAAAGGACTTCCGCTACAGCCAGGTCTGCCTGCATGATTTGGCTGCAGATCTTGCCAAGTCATTCATTCCGCCGCAGGGGCGCAGTCCACCGGAACTCATTCTTCCGCAGGAAAAGGTGTATGTGCTGGCCGACTCCGGCAAGCTGCGCCAGGCCATTCTCAACGTGCTGTCCAACGCGTACAAGTATTCACCGAACGGTGGCCCGGTGGTCCTTGAAGTGGATACCCGCAGTCAGGCCGATCCAACACCACTTATCTGCATTCGCATCAGTGACAGAGGAATCGGCATGACACCCGAACAGCAGGCACGCGTCTTCGAACGGTTCTACCGAGCCGACACCTCCGGCAAGACCTCGGGTACGGGGCTTGGCATGAGCATCGTCAAGGAAATTATCGACCTGCACGGTGGCGAACTGGCGATCGACAGCAACATTGGCACTGGCACACGGGTCTGCATCAGCCTTCCAGGTTGATGCCACACAACGGGACGCACATATGAAATTTCTGGAAGCACTCAAACTCAACACCAAGCTGACGCTTGCGGTGGGCGCCATGCTGGCCATTGTCATCACCTTGGGGTTGCAATCCATCTACAGCAGCCGGATGCAAAGTGAAGAAGTCCGGCACATGTATGAGCTGGAGTTGCAAGGCATTTCCCATATCAAGGAGGCCAGCATCCACCTGATGCAAATGGGACGCTCCTTGCGGCAAATGATTCTTGCGCCCGACGCGACTGCCCGAGACCAGGCACACAGGGACCTGGACGAAGCCCGCCAGATATTGAATCACTCCCTCAACGAGAGCGACCGGCTATTCTTCCGCCCGGAAGGCCGCCGCCTGCTGATCGACATTCAGGACATGCTGGCGCAGTACCTGCGCAACGTCGATCATGTGACGGCCTTGCTCGCCAAGGACAAATCCTGGCAAAGCAGCGAAGTGGCCCAATATTTGGCAAGCCCCGAGAATGTGCGTGTCTTTAACGCCACCGACCAGCTCATGATCAGCCTGGTGCGTCACAAGGAGGAGTCGGCCAAACAATCGGCACAAGACTCAGCGGCTTCCGCACAAGTTGTCCAGTTCTGGATTGCGCTATTTCTCATCGTTGGCGTGGCGATTGGCATCAGCCTGGGGGTCGCGCTGGGCGCATCCGTGCGCAGGCCACTGAATCGCCTGCGCAGCAGTATCGAGGAAATGGCCGCTGACGAACTGGATCACCCGGTGCCGCACACTGATTTCCAGAACGAGGTGGGCGACATGGCCCGTTCCCTGGCCGTTCTGCAAAAAAATGCCCAAGAAGCAGACATTTTGCGTTGGGTGAAAGCGACTACATTTTCAATCGCATCCCAACTGCAGGCCATCGAAAAATTGTCCGAATTTGGTGACGTGCTCATGGGTCAGCTAACACCCATGATGGACGCGCAGGTGGGCGTGCTGTATGTGCTCGACAGCGAAACCGGCGAATTCTGCCTGCAGGGCGGATGGGGCGTTGCGAACGCCGCCAATATGGTGCAGCGTTTTTCGATGCAAGACGGCATGCTGGGGCAATGTGCGCGCGATATGAAACCCATCACGCTGAGTGATCTGGGTGGCACCACCATCCGAATCCGCTCGGCCTTGCTGGAGGAACCGCCCAAGTGGTGTCGCCTGTGGCCGGTGGTTAGCAACCGCGGCAATACATTGGCCGTCCTCGAAATAGCCAGCTTCATGCCAGCGCATGAACGCCCCGACCGTTTGATGGAGCAAATGATGCCACTGGTGGCACTCAATCTTGAAATCATTGAGCGCAACCGCATCACCAGCCGTCTGCTGCTTGAAACCCAGCAACAGGCCGACGAGTTGCTTGCCCAACAGGGCGAGTTGATGGGTGCGACATCCCTGGCTGAAGAGGCCACGCGGGCCAAGAGCGAGTTCCTTGCCAATATGAGCCATGAGATACGCACGCCCATGAACGCAGTCATTGGCCTGTCCCACCTCGCACTCAAAACCGACCTGACACCCAAGCAGCGGGACTATCTGCAAAAGATCAATGCATCCGGCTCATCTTTGTTGACGGTCATCAATGACATTCTTGATTTCTCGAAAATTGAAGCTGGCAAGATGGACCTTGAGAATGCCCCATTCTGGCTGGATGACGTGCTGGACCGCATGTCGACGATCGTCTCCCTCAAGGCCCATGAAAAGGGGCTCGAATTTTTGATTCGCGTCGCGCCTGGGGTTCCTGACTCGCTGGTCGGTGATGCCACCCGGTTTGGCCAGATCCTGATCAACCTGATCAACAACGCCATCAAATTCACCGAAGTCGGACAGGTCAAGGTCACCATCTCGGCGTCTGCCCGCTTGCAAGGTCGGGTGGAGTTGACCGTGTCCGTTGAAGACACGGGCGTTGGCATGACCTCGGAGCAGACCGCACGGCTGTTCCAGGCGTTCACGCAGGCCGACAGTTCAACCACGCGTCGATATGGTGGAACGGGTCTTGGCCTGACCATTTCCAAGCGCTTCGTCGAAATGATGGAAGGCACTATTGCAGTGGAGTCCAAGGTCGGCATCGGCAGCACCTTCCATTTCTCTGCATGGTTTGACGTGTCCGAGCAGAGGCGCTCACGTCCGTTGCTCAAAGCGGTTGCGCAGGACCTGCACGTCCTGGTAATTGACGACAGTGCCGACGCCAGACTGATCCTGCTGGAGCAATTGCAGGCACTGGGTTTGCGTGCAGAAGCCATGAATGGCGCAGAGGCAGGCCTCGTCGCATTGAAAGATGCGGATCACGGTGACCCGTTTGATGTGGTCTTGATGGACTGGCGTATGCCCGGCATGGATGGCATGGAGGCGGCAAGGCGTATCAACCATGAGATGGGGCTGGAGCATCTCCCGCCCGTGGTCATGATCACCGCCTTTGGCGCCGACGATGCGCGTGACACGGGTGCCAACGCCGGCGTGGCCAGCTTTCTGGACAAGCCTGTCAGCCAGTCGCGACTGTGGGACGCGCTGGTCGAAGTCATCCACCCCGAAGCGACCTATTCACAGCCCGCCCTCATCCCGCACGACGGCTCAAGTCGCCTGGCCGGACTGCGCGTTTTGCTGGTGGAAGACAACGAGATCAACCAGCAAATTGCCTGCGAGTTGATGGATGCCCTGGGCGTTCAAGTGACCACGGCCGACAATGGTCAGATGGCGCTGGACCTTTTGCAGCAGGCACCTGACCCATTGCCGTGGGCTGTCGTACTGATGGACCTGCAGATGCCCGTACTCGATGGGCACCAGACCACACTGGCACTGCGGCGCCAGGCCCGATTTAGCGCGCTGCCCATCATTGCACTCACAGCGCACGCCTCTTCAGAGGAAGGTGCCCGGTGCCTGGCAGAAGGCATGAACGAGCACCTGACCAAGCCCATCGACCCGGATGCACTGCAAGGCTGCCTTGAACGCTGGGCCAGCCATCTGCGCGAGTCGACCTTGTCCATTGCGGATGTGGACACCGTAAAAGGCTTGCACTTGTGTGGTGGCAAGCAGGCAACCTACACCACGTTGCTGCGCAAGTTTGTCAACACCCAAGGCTCCATGCCACAAACCACCCGCCAGGCCATTGAAGACAGCAACTTTGAATTGGCATCGCGTTCTGCCCATACCCTTAAAGGGGTAGCGGCGAATTTGGGCGCCGACCCCTGCAGTCGCCTGGCAGCCGCGCTGGAACTGGCAACCAACAACGGCGCGAATGCCAAACAACTGCTTGGCCTGCTGGAACCACTGGAAAAGCACCTCGCGGAACTGCTGGCCAATATCGCCAGGGCGCTACCGGAAGAAGATCCGACAGCACCCAGAGTCACGGATACAGAGTCGGCGCCGACACGCACCGTTTGCCAGAGTCTTGCAGACCTCCTCACCAGCAGTGATGCAGGCGCAGAGCAGTTTGTCGTTACCAATGCCACGGTGTTGCGCAATGCCTTTGGCCCACGCTTCCATGTCATTCAGGATCTGATACAGAACTTTGAACACGCAGGCGCTTTGGACGAACTTTACGCAGCCTCGGCGGCTGCAAATATCGACCTGGGTCACAGGAGCTGAAATGGATATGTACCCTTGCGTCAACCCAACGATTTTGGTCGTTGACGACGCCCCCGCCAATCTTTCACTGATATCGGGCCTGTTGCGCGACGCGTACACCGTGAAGGCCGTCAATCACGGTGCAAAGGCGCTCAAGATTGCCAGCGAGGAGCCGCCCGATCTTATTCTGCTGGACATCATGATGCCCGATATGGACGGCTACGAAGTGTGCCGCCGCCTCAAGGCCGATCCGCAGACCCGCCATATACCCGTCATTTTTCTGACCAGCAAAAGTGACATTGAAAGCGAGCAGATGGGAATGAGTCTGGGCGCGGTGGACTACGTGACCCGCCCCATCAGCCCCCCGATTTTAATTTCCCGGGTCAAGGCCCATCTGGTTGACGCCTTCCATGCCCGCACCTTGCAGGTCAACAACGAGTACCTGGAGTACGAGGTCAGCAAACGTTCCAGGCAAATGCTGGCCTTGCAGGACGTCACCACAATGGCACTGGCCTCTCTGGCGGAAACGCGCGACGCGGACACTGGCAACCACCTGCGGCGCACCCAGCACTACGTGCAGGCGCTGGCCCGGCGGCTGCGAACACACCCCCGCTTTGCAGATTTCCTGACGGAAAACCGAATACTGGCGCTGTACAAGTGCGCGCCGCTGCATGACATCGGCAAGGTTGGCATTCCGGATCGTGTGCTGCTCAAACCGGGCCGGTTTGAGCCCGCCGAGTGGGAAGTCATGAAACAGCACCCCACACTGGGTCATGACGCCATCGCCAAAGCGCTGTCCAAGACCGAGGCCAGCAGCGAATTCCTGGAAATCGCCAAAGAAATTGTCTACTCCCACCATGAAAAGTGGGACGGCAGCGGCTACCCGCAGGGCTTGGCTGGCTACAACATTCCGGTCTCGGCCCGTTTAATGGCGCTGGCCGATGTCTATGACGCCCTGATCTGCCGACGCATCTACAAGAAGGCCGCGCCCCATGCACAGGCCGTAAAAATCATTGTGGATGGGCGGGGAACCCATTTCGATCCGGACATGGTTGACGCGTTCAGTGCCATCGAACAGGAGTTTCACGCGATTGCCGAGCGCTTTGCCGACTCCGATGAGGACCTGCGACAAAAGGCGGCCACGCTGGCATCGATGGCAGCAGGCGTACACGACGAGCGCCAGTGATGGAGTGCGAAACATGCCTATAGCCCCCGAATACATTGCCTGAGCAGCTCTTCATTTGATAGCAAACGCCACATCCCGCCTACCATGAATCCGGAAAATTCTCGCGACTTTGATACCCTGTGGAGTGCCATCAACCAGCATTCCATCGTGTCGATGGCCGACCCGGCGGGCAACATCACCTTCGTAAACGACACCTTCATTCGCATCAGCGGTTACAGCCGCCTGGAGCTGATGGGGCAAAACCACCGCATGCTCAAGTCTGACGTTCAGGATGCCGAGTTCTGGGAGACCCTGTGGAAGACGATTGCGTCGGGCTATGTCTGGAAAGGCGTCATATGCAACCGCGCCAAGGACGGTTCGCGCTATTGGGTGGAGGCCCAGATTTCGCCCTTCTTTGATGCCCAGGGCAACATCGAGAAATATGTTTCGATCCGCACCGACATCACGGCCCACAGGCGCGCACTGGATGAGAATGAACTCGCGAAGTCGTTGATAGCAACCACGGCCGTCTTGCTGGAGCGTACCGCCCAGCGTGACGCGATCATGGACCTGATTCCGGACGGCTTTGTCGCCTTTGATGCCGAGCGCCGCGTCGACTACCTGAACCCGGTCTTTGCACGAATGAGCGGCATCACCCTGGCACAGGCCGCCGGCCTGGAAGAAATCGCATTTTCGGACTTGCTGGCTCGCAAGTGCGCCCCTGCTCGTCCATTCCAGGGCTTTGACAATTTGCGCCAGCATGAAGCCGCGCCAAGACCCGGCGAACGCAGTCTGATTGAGCTGTCACTGGGTGCAAAGCCCATGCTGGAACTCACGCTGCGCACCAGCGACAAGGCGGGGGTATCACAAATGCTCTACGTGCGCGATGTGACGCT
>JBAWYQ010000084.1:0-16078 GCA_037143475.1 Burkholderiales bacterium
AGGCATGGATCACGCAGGCCAAGGCAGAAAAAGACTTTCTGGACTTTGAAGAGCCCTATCGCATCAAACAGCCCTAATTCAATCCTAATGCGCACTTGGTTTAGACTCGTTGCATGGTGACCTACCCCGACAAACTCAACACTCTGCTTCGTCCAAAAAAAGCCGCAAAGCCTTTGGTGCTAGACCTGTTTGCGGGCTGCGGCGGATTGGCATTGGGGTTTGAAGCGCAAGATTTTCAAACACTTGGATTTGAAATGGACGCGGATTGCTGCGCCACTTACCGCCACAATCTGCACGGAGACTGTGTGCAGGTCAAACTCGACCGAGATTACGTTTTCCCAAAAGCACAGGTCGTCATTGGCGGCCCCCCATGTCAACCGTTTAGTGTGGGGGGCCATCAGAACGGGCTTCTTGATGCGCGCGACGGCTTCCCCGCTTTTATATCGGCAATTGAACAAGCGCAACCCGACATCTGGATGTTCGAAAATGTGCGCGGGTTGATGTACCGCAACAAGGACTATCTGGATCTCATCATTGCAGAGCTGGAAAGGCTGGGATACATCGTCGAATTCAAAATTCTCAACGCCGTCAACTACGGTGTTCCACAAAATCGTGAACGCGTCATTGTTGTCGGCCATCGGGGTGAGTTTCAATATCCGGCAGCGCTGGCACACCGAACCACATCAGGACAAGCGCTGGCCGAATTGGCCAGCCAAGTTCATGTGGACTCCAAATTTTTGACCGATAGCATGAACACCTATGTCGCAAAGTACGAAAAGGCTTCAAGCTGCATCACACCCAGAGACCTGCATCTGGACCGGCCCGCGCGAACGGTGACTTGCCGCAATCTCGCTGGTGCAACCGGTGACATGCACCGCGTCGTATTGCCCGATGGCCGCCGCCGGCGGCTCACCGTGCGTGAGGGCGCCCGTTTACAGAGTTTCCCGGATTGGTTTGAGTTTCAGGGTGCTGAAACCAGTCGTTTCAATCAGGTCGGCAACGCAGTTCCACCGATGCTGGCCTATCACATTGCTGCTAGTTTTCGGGACTACTTAAGCTCTGAAATACGACTGGATAGAGCGAACATCCAACGCCGTCGGCATCCTACACAACTGCAATTGCTAGCAGCTTAGTTCGCATGGCTTCGCAAAAACAAATTCAGTTACTTGTCGATCAAGCGCTTCTTGTCCTGGTAGCTTTAGGTGTTCCGCTGAATGAACTCACGGCGCGACGAAAAGAAAAAATGGCCAAGGCGTTTCTGGCCGTTGGCGGACTCAAACCTCCTATGACATGGGCAGAAGTCAAGGACAATAACAACAATCGCCAGCTAACTTCACGTCAAATCATCGCCTTCATGAACTCCCACCTAGGCGAAGCCATTGCGGACAGTTCGTATGACAACATTCGCCGCCAAGACTTGATATTGCCTGAAGCTGCCTTGGTCATTTTGAAGAGCGGAAAAAATCCGGATGCGAACACCAATGATGGCACGCGTGGCTTTGCACTCAACCCCGCCGCCGCAACGGCCATTCGCACGTTCGGCACACCCCAATGGGAAGCTGCGGTTGCAAATTTTTTGCAAGGGCGCGAAACCCTTGCACAAGAACTGAAACGCAACAGAAATTTGGCCCGAATAACAGTGCAAATAGGCGGTGATGTTTCACTGACGTTCGGTCCCGGCAAACACAATGTGTTGCAAAAGCAAATCATCGAAAACTTTTTGACGATTTTCGGTCAGAGTGCAGAAGTCCTCTACGTGGGTGACACCGCGAACAAAAGCCTATTTATAAATCAACCCAAACTCACCGCACTCCAGTTTTTTGAGCTAGCCCACGACAAACTGCCTGACGTCGTGGCGCATTCAAAATCCAAGAATTGGTTGTACCTGATTGAAGCCGTCACCACCGCGAATCCGATTGACGAGCTTCGACGCAGGACGTTGGCCAAGCTGGTAGAACATTGCACGGCCGACGTTATCTTTGTGACTGCCTTCCCCGACCGCACAACTTATCGAAAATTCGCCAAAGATATTGCTTGGGAAACGGAAGTGTGGATTGCGGATGCGCCAGAGCACATGATCCATTTCAATGGCAATAAGTTTCTGGGTCCGCACAAATATAGGCCATGAAAACCTACCTGGTCGGCGGTGCGGTACGCGATGCCCTGATGGGCTTGCCCGTGCAGGACCGCGACTGGGTGGTGGTGGGTGCCACGCCACAGGAACTGCTCGACCAGGGCTACCTGCCAGTGGGGCGGGACTTTCCGGTGTTCTTGCACCCGGTCTCCAAAGAGGAATACGCCCTGGCCCGCACCGAGCGCAACACCGCGCCCGGATACCGTGGCTTTGCGGTGCACGCCGCACCCGATGTAACGCTGGAAGACGACCTGGCCCGGCGTGACCTTACTATTAATTCAATAGCTGTTCACGCAGATTCCACGGGGGCTAGAGGCGAGTTTGTTATACAGCACGATGAGTTGGTGGACCCCTATGGAGGACGCCAGGACATTGCAGCCAAGGTGCTGCGCCACGTCACCCCCGCCTTCCGTGAAGACCCGGTGCGCATCCTGCGCCTGGCGCGCTTTGCGGCCCGCTTTACCGACTTCACCGTCGCACCGGAAACCATGGCGATGATGTGCCAGATGGTGCTGGAGGGCGAAGTGGACCACCTGGTGGCCGAGCGAGTCTGGCAAGAGCTATCGCGCGGGTTGATGGAGGCCCAACCCTCGCGCATGTTCGCCGTACTGCGCGACTGCGGCGCCTTGGCCCGCCTGTTACCCGAACTGGACCACCTGTGGGGCGTACCGCAAAGTGCCGAGCACCACCCCGAGGTGGACACCGGTGTGCATGTGATGATGGTGCTGGACCTGGCCGCCCGCCAAGGCGCCAGCCTGCCGGTACGCTTTGCCTGCCTGACGCACGACCTGGGCAAAGGCACCACACCGACTGACGTCTTGCCACGCCACATTGGCCACGAGGAGCGAGGCGTGCGCCTGCTCAAGGGTCTGTGCCAGCGCCTGCGCGTGCCCGCGGAGTGCAAGGAACTAGCCGACGTGGTGGCGCGCGAACACGGCAACATCCACCGCAGCGGGAGCCTGAACGCCGCTGCCACTGTGCGCTTGCTGGAGCGCTGCGATGCGATCCGCAAGCCGGCCCGCTTTGCCGATGTTTTGCTGGCCTGCGAATGCGATGCCCGCGGACGTCTGGGCTTTCACGACGCGCCCTACCCACAGGCTCCACGGCTGGCACTGGCGCTGCGGAATGCGCTGTCAGTTGCTACCGATTTAATAGCTGCTGACGCTCAATTGGCGGGGGCTACAGGCCCAAAGATCGGCGAATGGATTCACCAGGCCCGAGCGCTTGCGGTTGCAGCCGGCGCATGCGGTGCTTCCGAGACGCAAAGAGTTGACCCAAAAGTGAGGGAAGCACGGCAGTGAACCACCGATTTAAAGCCTATCCATCCATGCAAAGCATGACCCTACTCCCTGCCGAATGGCAAACCTGGATTCGCAACAACTTGGCCCGCGGCTGCCTGCCCTACGAGATGGCGCAAAAGATGGCGGATTCCGGGATTGCTGCCAATTTGGCGGAACAAGCCATTCGAGAGGCAAACGCCGCACAGAACGCAGACAAGCTGAACCCCGCGGCTCAGCAGCAGGCGCCTGCAGCACAGGCACAGGCTGCCTATGCCATGGAATCGCCACGTCTGCCGCAGGCCGGCAACGTGATTCGCACCAATGACCGCGACGTGCGTGTCAGCATGCGCCTGAGCAACCCCATAGTGGCGCTGTTTGACAACTTTATGAGCCATGAAGAGTGCGATGAGCTGGTACATCTGTCGCGCGCCAAACTCAGCCGTTCCGCCATCGTCGACCCGGTGACCGGGCTGAACCAGATCATTGATGCCCGCAGCAGCTACGGAACCTATTTTTCCCTGGCGGAAACCGACTTTATCGCCCGACTGGATCGCCGCATCGCTGAAGCGATGCATTGGCCCATGGAAAACGGCGAAGGGATCCAAATCCTGCATTACCCCGTGGGCGGTGAGTACAAGGCGCATTTTGATTACTTCCCTGCAACCGATCCCGGCAGCGCCATGCATTTAGCCAAGGGTGGTCAGCGGGTCAGCACCTTGGTGATGTACCTCAACGACGTGGAAGAAGGCGGAGGCACGGCCTTTCCCTCCCTCCACCTCACGGTAACGCCCAAAAAAGGCTCGGCCGCCTATTTTGAGTACTGCAACAGCCAAGGCCAAGTGGACCCGCGGTCACTGCACAGCGGTATGCCCATCATTCAAGGCGAAAAATGGATTGCCACCAAGTGGATGCGCCAAGGCGTCTACTCGGCGTAAATCCAATCGCCCGTTGACCATTTCTTCGGTGGTCGGGACGTCTATGCAGGCAGGTGCATGCGAGTCCAGCGCACAATGTCAGCGGCACCCATGGCACCGGCTTGACGCGCCACTTCACGCCCGCCAACGAACAGGGCCAGCGTCGGGATGCTGCGGATGTTGAAACGCGCACCGAGTGACTGCACGGCTTCGGTATCCACCTTGACGACGCGCACCTGCGGCTCCAGTTGGGCGGTGGCCTGCTCCAGCCCCGGCGCCATCTGGCGGCACGGGCCGCACCAGGGGGCCCAAAAATCAACCAGCACGGGAATCTGGTTGCGCGCAATGTGCTTGTCAAACGCCACCTCGTCCAGCGCGGTGGTGTGGGCCGCAAACAGGGGTTTGTGACAGCTGCCGCAATCGGGTTCCTTGACTTGGTCAGCGGTCTTGACGCGGTTGGTGGTGTGGCAATGGGGGCAAACGATGTGTTTGGATTCAGTCATGGGGTGGCCTTTCTTAAACTTCAGTTGGGCACGCAGCGCCCCGTTTCAAGACGTGGTTGGCGGTATGTCTGTAGTGCGTGAACAGCCATAGGATTTTGGCCTTCTGGCCTGATGTCTACAGGCACTCACCCGAGCGTCAACTTTCAGATATGCCTCCTCCAAACCGGGCATTCGCACATGCACCATGGGCCAGAATGACATTTTGATAGCCTAGGTGGGCTAGCTGCGTACCAAAAATAGTTGCCTGAAAATCATCGTCATCGACGAGAAGAATAGTCATGGGTGTTCATGGATACCGGCGCTGTCTTGGTATCCATCATGCGATAGTTGCCTACCGAGTCAGATGCTCGGAGATGGTTAGTTGCACAAGCGCAAATGCCGCTGGCAACTCCTGTGCCAGCGCCGCACACGCCGCTGTCTCATTGGCGTTTCCAGTGGTCTCCAATCGCTGGCACAATTCGCCCAATGCCAGTGCGCCAACGCTTCGCGCCGCTGACTTTAGCGTGTGTGCAAGCGCGGCGACACTGTGGACGTTGCTTTCAGCTGCAGCTGCGGCTATCGCGGACATCTGCGGTCCTGCATTGACCAAGAATTTCTGCAACAAGCGCTGGTTCGTCGCCGGGTTGTCGCCAACCAGTTCTCTTAAAGTCGAGTGTCTCCAGATTGGAAGATCTGAGGCCACCGATGGCAGGGCCTGACGTTCAATGACAACTGCGCTCTGGTCGTGATGACCACCCAAGGGAAGCCACTTCACCAGCATCGCCGCGAGTTCTTGCAAGCGCAACGGCTTGCTTAGGTAACCGTCCATGCCGGCTTCAAGGCAGCGTTTAGCTTCGCCTTGCATGGCGTTGGCGGTAATCGCAATGATGGGCAAACGTTGGCCCGGCGTTTCGGTTTCCCGCACGGCCTTGGTGAGTGCAAAGCCATCCATGTTCGGCATTTGGCAATCAGTGAGCAACAACGCAAAACGCCCGGGAGTCGCTCTCCACATTTGCAACGCAATGTTCCCGTCCTGGGCCATTTCAAAGGTGTAGCCCAATAAGCGCAGTTGCTCCCCAATTACCTCGCGGTTGGTCTCATTGTCCTCAGCCAAGAGAATCCTTTGCTCTAGTGCTGCTGCCTGATGCGGGCGTGTATCGTGAAGGCGCGACTGCGGTAACGCAGTATTGACCCTTGTAGCCTCAACAGGCGCCTCTTGCAATGGCAACGCCACGGTGAATTCGGATCCCTGGCCGGGCTCGCTTTGTACGGAGATCTGTCCGCCCATCAATTCCACCAACCGCTTGGAGATAGACAGCCCAAGTCCCGTACCACCAAAATGGCGTGCGGTGCTGGCGTCTGCCTGGGTGAAGGGCGCAAATAGCCTTGCCTGCACCTCGGCAGTGATACCGACGCCCCGGTCGCTTACTCGCAGCAGTACGGCCACTCGACCATTGGGCAATGCACCAGGCTCAAGCGCGAGAGTCACAGTTCCGTTCCGAGCAGCATCAGCCGGAGTGAACTTGATGGCGTTGCCCAATAGATTGAGCAGTACCTGGCGCAAGCGAGTGGGGTCGGTATAAATGGCAGAAGGTAGATTCGGCGAGATCGACATCGACAGTGCTATCCCTTTGCCACCAGCCACACTCTGCATCAACTGCAGCGTGCTGCTGGTCACCTCCGCCAGAGAAACTGGGATACTCTCAATTGTCAGTTTGCCAGCTTCGATCTTGGAATAATCAAGAATATCGTTGAGGATACCCAACAGCGTTTGCGACGAATTGGCAACGGTGGTGAGCATTTGCCGTTGTCGATCAGACAACGGGGTTTGCAAAAGGAGGTCCACCATCCCAATCACACCATTCATGGGGGTACGGATTTCGTGGCTCATGTTGGCCAGGAATTCCGATTTGGCGTGGTCCGCAGCGCGGGCCGCTTCTTCGATGCTCTTCCATTCGGTGACATCTACCAGAAAGCCCGTCCAGATTACTGACCCATCGGAATTCTTTCGTGGTGTGGCGCGCCCTCGCACCCATTTCAGCTGACCGCTGGGCGTGACGATGCGATGCCAGTGCTCCCATTCGCTGACTTCCTGGTACGAACGTTCATATGACTCTCTATGACTCTGGCGGTCTTCCGGCAAGATGCAGCGCCCTAGCAAGTCGCTATCTTGTAGTGCAGCACTTGCGTCCACTTCGTAAAGGCTGGCAATGCCCTGGCTCATAAAAACGAACTTCGATTTGCCATCCGCTGTTCGCATGAACTGATATACAACGCCAGGGAGGGTGTCGGATATGAGCTGCAGTTGGTCTTTCTGGCGCGATACTTCGAGCGTCTTTTCGTCGATTAACTCTTCCAGTTGGTTCTGATGCTGCTGCAGTGCCAGTTCAGCTTGCTTGCGATCGGTGGCGTCCACACAGGCAAAGATGATTTCGTTACTTCCTGGTCTGAGAGCGCTACCACTGACATCAAACCAACAGAAAGTTCCATCCTTGCGCACAAACTCAATTTCGCCTCGAATTATCTCGCCTTGAACTACCTTCTGCATCGCGCTTGCCGTAAATTCGGAGTACGCCTCGTCGCTCGGATAAACGATTCTTGATGATTGGCCAATCATTTCGTCAGGGCTGTAGCCGATCATTTCTGCGAGGGTCGAATTGACCCACATGAACTTGCGATCTTTCAACTTGGCGATGCCCACCA
This sequence comes from Burkholderiales bacterium, assembly GCA_037143475.1. Taxonomy (GTDB): domain Bacteria; phylum Pseudomonadota; class Gammaproteobacteria; order Burkholderiales; family Burkholderiaceae_C; genus Allorhodoferax. The sequence goes on from JBAWYQ010000084.1 coordinate 7,514, forward strand.
CGCGACTGTCTAGGATGGATTTTTGTTCGAGCAGCAGCATTTCAACCTGCTCGCCGCTGCGCTTGCGTTCAGTAATATCCGTGTGCGTAATGACAGCGCCACCACTGGCGTCCTGACTCAAAGGCAATGCCGTCATGGAAAACCAGCGTTGTTGCTCCGGTGAATCGCAAGGGTATTCGCAGGTAAAGATCGGCAGACGCCTTTCCAGAACTGCCTTAACTCCGGTATATGCAGTTAAGGCGGCAACGTCCGGGCTGTCGATAGCACCACGGCAAATGGCGAGGTAGTTGGCGCCAACGCCGGTGCGCGCTGCTGGCTTGCCGGGTTCGCCGCTATTTTCCAAGGAAAACCCATGCCAGCGTTCATTGACCGCCAGGATCACACCAGTGTGATCCACCACTGCAATATGAGCGTCCAGCGAATTCAGAACGCCATCCTTGAAAGCCTCGCTTGCCTTCAGTAACTCTTCCCTATGGGCATAGTTTTCCAGCAGGATGTTGAAGTCGCCAATAAGTTCACCAATCTCATCTTGACGGGTTACTTGCAATGCTCGTATTGGCTGATCAGCACTCGAGCGAGCGGAAATCGCTCCACTGGCCGCACGTATCGGTGCGAATTGCCTACGCAGCATTCGACTTATAAGCAACCACGTAAGCACGCCAGCCAGCACCGAGAAAATGAGTGCACTGACAAACAAACGCCGCAGCATGGTATCGATTGGCGCAAACGCTTCACTCACTGGCAACCTGGCTAGCATGAACCAGTCGGCAGAAGGAATGCGCTTGGCCGCTGACAGCTCCTCAACTCCACGCGAACTGATGGCAGTACCAAAACCTTCGTAACCCGCCATATAACGGTCATGCATGACGTTGAGTCCAGGTGCTGCGACTGGTTGCATCACTCGAGTCTTGTCGGATGCAGTGACGATGAGTTGGTGTTGCGGGGCGAACAGCAGGTAGTCACCACGCTGGCCGTAGTGGGTTTGCGCAATCCGATCCAGAAAACTCGGCAGGCCAAGGTTGATCGTTCCAACAACGACACCACTTACCTGACCCTTGGTGTCAAATATGGGCGCGACAATGCTAAATATAGGCGCACCCAACTTCTTCCCCATGGCAGGTCGTCCTATGACAGTCCTGCCTTCTTTTAGCGGGATGGAAACGGATTGCCGATCAATGTAGTTTGTCCCAATTCGCCCAGCTGACAGCGGAAGGTCGGCAACGGCAGTGCCATCGGCACGGGTAATGAAGACTCCACCATTAAAGAGAAGTTTCAACAACGTATGTTGCTCAAGAAAAGCTTGCAACGCCGCAGCGTTACCCATTACTCCTGGGGTTACTTCTTTGGCAAGTGTCTCTAGCGCCTGCTTACGATCATTGAGGTGGTCATCGATTTCGCGAGCGATGCCACTGACCGTTGAATATTGCTGTTCGCCCAACATGCGCTCCATATCGGCGCGCAGAATTCGACTGATGTAGAACGTGATGGAGCAAATGACGAAGACTACGAGCAGCAACGCCAGTGCCGTCACCCGAGTTTGCAATGAACGCCACTGAAAGATCTTCAGATTCATAACCGGTCCGTGCCTCCCTAATACGGTTGAGTTATTGCCGGACGTGGAAGCGATAGACTGTCAGGTCCCAACGACAGACGAACAACGTCGATCCTTTGATAGAAAATTGCAAGACCGTTTCATGATCTAAAAAATGAGGAAAACCCTGAAACTGTCAGGTGAAACACCTGAGCACAACGTCAATCCGGCATCTTGAAGGCAGTGGCCATGGCAGAGCATGCGACGTTCAGCGAACTGGATATAGCTGCCGTTTAGCAATACCCGCAAGCGCCACATAACGGTGGCCGCCACAAGCTCACGGTCATAGTCCAGTGAGGGTCTACTACGCCAAGTGCGGGCCTCAGTGCACCAATATCCAGTTGATGATGGCGGACACGACTTCTTGTTCCTGACTGTTAAAGCCGTGATGTCCCCATTCGTGACAGGGGTCTCCCCAATACCGCCCGCCACGGAACGACAGCAATTCCTTGTTGGAGGTGGACTTGAGTTTTTCCAACAGCGTCGTTGTTGCACTGAACGGACATAATTTGCATCCGTCCTCTTCGTGATGAACCACCAGCACCGGAATCGTGACCTTTTGCAATTCCATGTCCAGAACCGGTCGCAGGTTGGGCACTCCGGCAGTAGCTAAAATGGTCGCAGTTAACACCGCTCCATCAGGACCACCGTCAGTGGCGGAGGTTTGAGTCGCTACATATGCAGCAGACAATGTGCCGTTACTGGTCCCGATCAACCACACGGGAACTGAATATTTTCGCCGTAGCCATGCAACAACCGATTTGATGTCAGATACGTGCTCGGCGGTCTGCCTGAATCCCCCCAAATAGGGTGCGCTCTGTCGGTCCGAAGGTGCATCGATCACCGCAGTGGCGAAGCCGCCTGCGAGGAATAGATCCCGCGTACGAACGACGAAATTATCTCTAACCCATCGCTCAGGCATATTTCCACCGGAGTCAATTTGCAATTGTCCAGTACCTCCTGCAATCAGCACAACCGCCGCTCGCGGTGAAGTCGGTGCTGTGTGCAGGAATCGTTGCGTTACCCCCGGTCTGGTTGGAATATCAACAACCAATTCCGCTGCTTGTCCTGTCACAGCTACCGTAGCGAAGGCACCCGCGCAAACCCAAAGACTAACCAGATTCTTTAGCAACATAGAGCCCTCAGAATTTCCATTCTGGGAATGGTACCAGCGTCTACACGGCGCGCACTAGCCTTCCATCAAGCTGGCAGTGGTGACGGGCCGCATGCCGTATGAGGAACACCAAGATATTCACTTATCGCGGCGGCGATATAGCTCAGCTGCAGGTCCGACATTTCGAACCCCTTCAGCAGCAGCGCTCGCTTTCCACTTTGACACACGATGAGCAACCAGTGCTCGTCTATTGTGCGGTGGCAAACCAAACTAGCATCGCGTATCCTGACGCTATTGGTAGCGCGCATCCATACCGGCGAACTCCCTGGGAAGCGCTTGTTGCCTTGTGCTGTGATCGCCTCTAAGAGCGATCTGTTAAGGCTGCAGTACTACGTCGGGTTGCTGGCCATCGATTGGCGCGATGTAATCGTCGCCGGTGAATATGCTGTACGAGAGCAGGGGCTTGCAAAGGTCCGCAATTTTTGTGAACCGTTACCGCCCGACGATCTCTGAGGAGGTCGGTTGCTTTCTGTAACAGGTTACCTGCCTCAGCACCGATTTATATGAGTTCGGTGAAATCAGCAACACAATGCTGGCGGAAATTATGTCCGCTGTCAGTTCCCGATTCGATTGCGCTCGCGTGTGACATCCTGCCCGGTCACGGGCGCGGCTCGGTTGCCCCAGGCACTGCGGATAAAGCTCAGCACATCAGCCGTTTCCTGGTCGCTGAGCTTGAGCATGAAGGGGGGCATGCCAAACGGCTTCGGGTTGGTCTGGGTGGCGGCGGCGAAACCGCCGAACAACACCGTGCGAATCAGATTGCGGCTGTCGGGCAGTTGCAGAGCCCGGCTAGCCGCCAGTGGCACGTAGGCGTTGGCAACGCCAAGGCCTCGTTCGCCATGGCAGTCGGCACAGTGCTCGCCGTACAGCCGCGCGCCACGCTCTTGTGGAGCGGCTGCTTGCGGCCCAATCGACGCTGGCGCCGCCTGATCATTGTGCGATTGCAGGTAGACGGCCATCGCGCGCAAATCGGCCTCGCGCAGGTACTGGGTGCTGCCTTGCACCACTTGCGTCATGGGCCCGTTGGCGGTGGCGTGTTGAGTGGTGCCTTTTCTGAGCAATTGGACTGCGGCCTCGATGCCGTAATTGCCCGAGCCCGCCATTACCCCCGCCGATTGTGGGTCGCGCAGAGAAGGCGCGTACCAGTTTTGCGCTGCCATCACGCCACCCCTCAAGTGCGTGGCTACGGCGACGGCCCCCAATGCATTGCGCGGGGAATGGCACTCGCCACAATGTCCCAGGCCATTGACCAGGTAGGCGCCACGGTTCCACTGCTCGGAACGTGCACGCTGCGGCTCGTAGCGTTGTGGACTGAAATAGAGCGTACGCCATGCCCACAGGGCGGCCTGCGTGCCGAAGGGCCAGCGCATGGAATGCGCCCGCGTGGCCTGAGCCACCGGTGCCAGGCTTTGCAGAAATGCAAACAGCGCGTCGGCATCGGCGCGCGTGATCTGGGTGAAGCTGGTGTACGGGAAGGCCGGGTTGAGCAAGCGACCGTCCCGTGACCGCCCGTGGTGCATTGCCTGCCAAAACTCTTCGGAGGTCCAGCCTCCCAGGCCGGTGGCTTTGTCAGGCGTCAGATTGCTGGAATGAATGATCCCGAACGGCGTTTCGATTGGCCGGTTTCCGGAAAAATCCGCGCCGCCAGTCGCCGTATGACAGGCCTGGCAGTTGCCGGCGCGCGCCAGGTAGGCGCCTTGCGTCTGTAGCGCGGTCAGTGCAGATGAGGCCGCTGGTGGCGCTGGCAACGGCGCGCTGCCACAACGAATTTCCTTGGCGCCAGGCGGCAATTTGGGCATCTCGGCCAAGGGCTTGGCGTTGGCGGGGACCGGCTGCGCCGCCAGCCAATGGGTCACTGCCGCCACGTCAGACGAACTCAGTCTGGAGGCGATCTGACCCATGCAATCGGGCGTGTGGGCCCGCCGCTGGCCGGTGCGCCAGCCGCCGAGCTGGGCGTTCAGGTAGTCACGCGGCAAGCCCAGCAATCCGGGGACATTGGGAGCCGCGCCGGTCAGCGCCTTGCCGTGGCATTGCTGGCAGGCCGGAATGTCCCGCGCCGCGTCGCCATCCGTGACCAGGGTGCGCCCACGCGCTGCGATGGCAGGCGCATCGGTGCTGGGGACGGACGCCGGGTAGGGCAGGTCAAGACCGGAGAAGTGCTGCGCCAATTGCAGCAGGAAGGTATCTGGCAGCGGCTCCAGCAGACCTTGCATCAAGCCATAGTGGCGACGCCCATCGCGCAAATTCAGTAGCTGGTTGTACAGGTAGCCCACTGGCTTACCCGCCAGGCGCGGGTAGTAGCCGTCAGGGCCGGCACGCCCTTGCTCGCCATGGCAGCCGGTGCAGGCCAGCGCACGCTGCGCCATGTTGTCTTCAAAGCGCGCAACTGCCCAGGCCGGAGCAGCGGCGGTAGCCGTGAAGGTCAGGGCTACAGCAAGGGCGCGGAGAACTTGAAACAACATAGTCAGACTGGAGTGATGCATGGCACCAAGCTGCAAAAAATAGCGTGAGCTGCCAAAGCGAACGATGTTACTCAATGTTCGGCACTGCACGCGCTTCCTGTCGATGGATGTCCGCCCGTCGGCCACAACGCCCCCCCGGTGCATCAGAGCCGGTGCGTGCGGTCGCCGTGGCTGAATCCTATTGCGTCCCAGTAGGCGCCGGCGGTCAGACCAATGACCTTGAAGAACTCGCCCATCTCGTGCTCCAGAATCAGCTTTTGCGCCGCGATGCGGTCCGCCTGCGAGCCCGCCTGCATGGCGTCCGCGATGCCGCAATTGATCAAAAAATGCGCCTGGTTGGTGTAGCCCAGCACCTCCAGCCCCGCGTCCTGGGCGGCCACCGCCACGCCGGTGAAATTGACGTGGGCGGTGACGTCCTTGCTGCCTACATGGACCAGCGGGTTGTCGTCAACCAGATGGGCGCGGTGGCACATGACGGTGCCCATGTGGCGCTGCTCGTGGTAGTACTCGCTCTCGGGAAAACCATAGTCCAGCAGGAAAATGGCCCCAGCCTTCAGTCGATCACCCAGCGTGCGCACAAAGGCTTCACCCTGAATGTGGATTTCGGTCAGGTAGTCGTACGCACCGGGCACCTCCGTCGGCGGTCGCAAATCGGTCGGCCGGTCTTGCCATGCAAAGGCCTGTTCCGCCGTGCCATCAGCCCAGACCACGCCGCGCTCATGCCACACGCCACCCACGCGCGCCAACAATTTGACGGGCATGGCGTCCAGCACCTCGTTACCCACCACCACGCCACGCATGAGATTGGGCAAAGCGTCTGCCCACTGCACAGTGTCACCATGGGCACGCAGTGTTGCTTGCTGGCGCTCTTTTAGTGGTTGCGACAAATCCACGATGGTGTAACGGCGCAGTGTCACACCCAGGGCAGCCAAAGCGTCCAAAATGTGCAGCGCCAACGCGCCGGTTCCGGCGCCAAACTCCCACACCTCGTCGGTACCAGTGGCTTGCAGGGCTTGTGCCACCTGGCGGGCCAGCGCCTGGCCAAACAGCGGTGTGATCTCGGGTGCAGTCACAAAATCGCTCCCCGCCCCAACTACCGTTCCATCGGGTGCGCGCAGGCCTTGCGGCATGGCCCCAAACACCATGGCGCCCCGGCTGTAGTAACCCAGTCCGGGTGCGTACAAGGCCTGGGCCATGAAGTCGTCAAATCCGATCCATCCGCCGTTGGACTGAATATGGCGCTGCAGGTGGGCCAGCATGGGCTCGGTTGCGGGGCTGTTCTGGGGCATGGGAGGTGCGGAAGTCGGTTGGGTCGTCATAGCAGGCTGAATTGTCTCCCAAGCAGACGCTCAGACGCATCAGTTTGGCTTCTTCGCATGGCGCTGGTTGTTGCAACGCCCGTGACTGATGGCCAGGTTATCCATGTGGCTGCTTCCGCCCTCACTCAATGGCTGGATGTGCTCCAGTGTTGATTCTGCCGGGGCAACATGCTCGCCGCAAAGCCAACAGGGAACAACTCCGTGCATCTGACGTGCCACGGTTCGGTAGATTTTGTCTCGTGTAAGGCCGAGTTTGCTCATAGGCGTGTGTTTTCCCAATCCTGATTGCTTTGCGCCGCATGGCGTTCACCAACGGTAGCATTTTTGGAAATGAAGTTCGCTGCTCTGGTGTCAGGGCGGGGCAATGCCAGTTTGATACGATGCCATTCGCCGCTGACAACATCCGGCGGGTTACCGTGCCAAGCGGCGCCCCAGTATCAGAGAGCTTAGGAAACACCCCACAAATGGACACGCAGGCGGCTTACGAGGAATTGGGACTGGACTCCAGCGCCAGTGATGGACAAATCAAGGCAGCCTGGCGGCGTTTGGTTGCTGAGTGGCACCCCGATCGCAATGCGGCGGCAGACGCCGGCAGACGTATGCAGCTGATCAACAAGGCCTACCAGCACATCCGTCAACTGCGCGATGGCGATGCCGACGGGGATGACAACGAAAACAATGCAGCGGCCTCCCCCGCCACGGCAACTCCTGACCCTGATTCCCCAAAGAAAACGCACACCCGCAAAGTAAACCTCTCGCTCGAAGAGGCTATCCTGGGCTGCACCCGCACGCTGCGCGGCCATTTTTCACACACCTGCAAAGACTGCGTCGGCACCGGGCAGCATGTGTTGGCCAAGCGGTGCAGCACCTGCCGTGGCAGCGGTGCGGTGCGCAAGTCGACGCTGTTCGGCTGGTTATGGAACGAAGAGTCGTGTCCTGATTGCGGCGGTGATGGTCGTCAGCGCGAACAGTGCACAGCCTGTAGCGGAAGTGGTGAGCGCGCAGTGGCCTATCGACGCCAGGTGCGTTTTCCCGCGGGTGTGCGCGATGGCCATGTATTGAGCCTGCCGACTTCACACCACGACAACCTGGAGATTGGCCTGGAACTCCAGGTAAAAATCGAACCCCACCCGATTTTTACTTTGGACGATGACGGCGTGCTGCGCTGTGAAATGCCGGTTAACGGATACGCATGGATGGCAAGCCGTTGGGTCGAAGTACCCACGCCGGACGGCGTGCAGCAGATGCGCCTGAACCGCGATGCACTGGTCTACCGGCTACGTGGACATGGTTTCCCGAGTGCGCCGCGGGGTCCTCGGGGGGACTATCTGGTGAAAGTGGTTCCCGTATTCCCAAAACACGAAGACCCGGCGCAGGATGCACTACTGGACCAGCTGATCGCAAGTTCCACCCGCAGGGCCGCTACCGATCGCACCCAGCCGCTGGGGCAATGGCAACGTCGAATCAAACGCTGGAACTCCGGCAAGAAAGACCCAGCACGGGACCAGTGAACTCCAAGCATCGACGGTAGGCGGTAATCAATCCACCGTTGCGTCATCCAGCCCCAGCGTCTTGACACCCGCGTCGCTGTCAAACTCGCTGAAGTTCCAGCGGCCGTCGACAAAATAAACCTGCTCGGGAACCGCTTGCTCTCTGGCGGTGCTGCCCACCAACGCCTGGCGCATGGCATCGATCCAGATCGGCAAAGCCAGTGTGGCGCCAAATTCACGCGTACCCAGCGAGCGGGGTTCGTCGTAACCCATCCACGCCACCGAGACAATGTCGTCTGCATAGCCGGCAAACCAGCCGTCCACCGCGTCGCTGGTAGTGCCGGTCTTGCCGGCGAGGTCCTGGCGCTCCAGCTTCACGCTGGCCTGGGCGCCGGTGCCCGAGCGGGTCACCTCACGCAGCATGCTGTCGGTAACAAACGCGTTGCGCGCGTCCAGCGTGCGGGCTTCTTCGGTTGGCATGGCGGGCTTGTCGGATTCGAACAGCACCTTGCCTTTGGCATCGCTCACG
>JBAWYQ010000085.1:0-15978 GCA_037143475.1 Burkholderiales bacterium
ACATGTTGATACCGATGTAGGTGGCTTCCATCGGGTCGTTGGTCAAAGGCTTGTCAGAGCCGGGCAGCTTCTTGGCTTTGGCATAGTCAGACCACTTCTTGATGAAGGCCGTGTTGTCAGGATTCTTGATGCTCATGAAGTAGTTCCATGCAGCCAGGTGGCCCACCAGCGGCTTGGTGTCCACACCGCGCAGTTCTTCTTCACCCACGGAGAAGGCGACGACGGGAACGTCTTTCGCCTTTAAACCGGCATTGCCCAGCTCTTTGTAGAAGGGCACATTGGAGTCGCCGTTGATGGTGGACACAACAGCGGTCTTGCCGCCAGCGGCAAACTTCTTCACGTCAGCGACGATGGTTTGGTAATCAGAATGGCCAAACGGTGTGTACTTTTCGTCGATGTCCTTGTCGGCCACGCCTTTGCTCTTCAAGTAGGCACGCAGAATCTTGTTGGTGGTACGGGGGTACACATAGTCGGTACCCAGCAGAACCCAGCGCTTGGCGCCGCCTCCTTCTTTGCTCATCAAATAGTCGACAGCAGGAATAGCTTGCTGGTTTGGCGCGGCGCCGGTGTAGAACACGTTTTTCGAAAGTTCTTCACCCTCGTACTGCACGGGATAGAACAGCAGACCGTTCATTTCTTCAACCACTGGCAGCACCGACTTCCGCGAGACCGAAGTCCAGCAGCCAAAGATCACCGAGACCTTGTCCTGACCTAGCAACTGCTTGGTCTTCTCAGCAAACAGGGGCCAGTTGGACGCCGGGTCCACCACCACCGGTTCGAGCTTCTTGCCCAGCACACCGCCCTTCGCATTGATTTCGTCAATGGCCATCAGCACGGTGTCTTTCAACACAGTTTCCGAGATGGCCATGGTGCCCGAGAGGCTGTGCAAGATACCCACCTTGATGGTGTCAGCGGCAAACGCTGGCACGGCGGACAGCGTGGTGAGTGCGACGGCAGCAGTAAGTGCCTTCAGCGTAAATCGACGTGAGTTGGTGCTTTGCATGTGTGTGACCTTCCGAAGTTAAAGAAACCGGCTTCGCTTCGCAAACCGCCTTTTGCAGGATTGGGTTTTGCGTAACGATGGAGTAACTTTAGGGAAGGACGGGCAATTGAGGAATACGCCGAGTGGCGTACGGGAAGTGGTTCATGGCAACAACTTTGGGGGAGACCCTGCACTCACGCAAACGAGTCGGCGCATTTGTATGCCGTCGCATTTCAACACCCGCTAGAAACGGGAAACGCCACATTCTGGTTTACGCAGACCAACTCACATGACACCGCAACGCAGTTGATGCGCTTATGAGTTGATAGCCCGGTGGTCATTTCCAACCCAGGCAGGGCATCAAGAGCGCGTTCACACTGTACCTTGGCATTCACGGGCTGGTGGTACAGCACGCGGCATGGCGACTGCGTCGCTGACTACATCATGATCCATATCAAACCAATTTTTTTCCTGCCTTCTACCATCGGTGTCAATATTCTGGAGAACGATTTTGACCTCGAACAAAAGCCCAAATACTGATTCCAACCCAGAAAGTTCGTCCCCGAGTTCGGCGCGACCCGAGCCGGTCGCTCCTTGCGGGGCGGACACAAAGAGTTCACGCCGCAACTTCCTCGCGGTCGGTGGAACGGTGAGCATGTCATCGCTGATGGGCGCGGCGGCGCTAATGGCCCAGACCGACGACCCGAAGGCGACGACAGAATGGGCTGAACATTTCCAGACCAACTACCGGTTGATGACACCCGCCGAGAAGGCCGAGTCCCGTGCACGACTTGAGCGGCGCTATTCGGCCCAGTACGGCAAAAAGGTGACCGTTGACACCACCGAGGCGCTGCCCGGTGTCCTGATGGGGTACGCCCTGAATATCCGAAAATGCATTGGTTGCCGCCGCTGCGTCAAGGCCTGCGTCGAGGAAAACAATCAATCACGCGGCAAGGAACCAGGACAACGCATTGAGTGGATCCAGGTACTCAGAATGGAGCGAGGGGAATTCGCTCAAGACAAAATGAGCCAGGGGTACCCTGAAGGACTGGGCATTCAGGTCGGTGGCAATGCCTACACACCAGCCGGTCAGGTTCTCGAAGGTCAATACCACTACGAGCCCGAGGCCGTGCCAGAAAAAGACGCCACCTATATGCCGATCGCCTGCATGCAATGCGAGAAGCCCCCCTGCGTCAAGGTGTGCCCGGTGCGAACCACCTACCGAGAGGCCGATGGTCCGGTGGTGATTGACTACAACTGGTGCATAGGCTGTCGTATGTGCATGGGTGCCTGCCCTTACTGGGCGCGTCGCATCAACCTCACCACCCCCGTCCTGCCCAAGGAAGAAATGAATCCGGTGACGCACTACCTGGGCAACCGACCGCGAATGCGCGGGGTCGTTGAAAAATGCCACTGGTGCCTACAGCGTACGCGACAGGGGCGATACCCTGCCTGCGTCGAAGTATGTCCGGTGGGAGCACGCAAGTTCGGCAACCTGCTCGACCCGGAAAGCGAAGTCAGCCTGATTCTGGCCAGGAAAAACGTGTTCCGGCTGAAGTCCGAGCTCAATACCTTTCCGAAGTTCTTTTACTTCTACGATTGAGGAGCCTGATTGTGGAAAAACTCATCAACTTCACCACCGACTACACACGCTACGTCATCAAGGGCGGCGCAAAGTTTTATGCCTGGATGGGCTTTCTGGCACTCCTCAGCGCGGGTGCCCTGTACGCGTTCTACCTGCAGAACACCGAGGGACTGATCGTTACCGGTATGACCAGCCAGATTCACGACGGACTGTACTTTGCCAATCTGGTGTTTCTGGTCGGCGTGGCGGCCGGTGCGGTGACCATCGTCTTTCCCGCCTACGTGTACCACCACAAGGCCATGCATGAAGTGACGGTGCTGGGTGAAATGCTGGCGATTTCAGCGGTCTGCATGGTCATGCTGTTCGTCTTTGCCCACATGGGCCGACCCGACCGGCTCTGGCACATGCTGCCATTTATCGGCATCTTCAACCTTCCAGGCTCCATGCTGGCGTGGGACGTGTTGGCGCTCACCGGCTATCTCATGCTGAATTTCGCCTGCGGGTTCTACTACCTCTATGCAAAATACACGGGGGTTCCGGTCAACAACAAGATCTTTATGCCCCTGGTGTACATCTCCATTGTCTGGGCGCTGAGCATCCACACTGTCACGGCGTTCCTGATCTCTACAATGCCCGCGCGTCCAATGTGGTTCCACAGCATGATGCCGATCCGATTCATCACCACGGCGTTTGCGGCAGGCCCGTGCCTGATCATCCTGGCCTTCATGATCATCCGCAAGAATACCAAGATGTGGATTCAGGACAGTGCCATCAATCTGCTGGCCACCATCGTTACCTGGTGCCTGGGTCTCGCCCTATTCCTGACCATGTCTGAAATCGTGGTCGAGTTGTATGCGCGGACCGAGCATGCCAACGGACTTTACTATTTGATGTTCGGTTTGCATGGCTTGACCAGTCTCGTGCCCTGGTTCTGGAGCTCACTGGTGTTCATGATCGTCGCTTTCGTGATGTTTCTGATTCCCAGCGTGCGCAGCAACTACAAACTGCTGCCGATTGCCTGCGTGCTGGCATTTGTCGGGATCTGGATCGAGAAGGGCATGGGGTTGATCGTGCCCGGCTTCATCCCCACGCCCATCGGAGAAGTAACCGAGTATTACCCCACCTTTATCGAAGTGGTAATGAGCCTGGGCAACTGGGCTGTCGGATTCCTCATCTTGACCATTTTGCTCAAGGGTGCCATCGGTATCCTGGTGGGCGATATCAAGTACCCTGGTAGCGCGGCCACCAGCGCAGCAAAGTGAGGTGCCCATCATGAAAAAACTGACATTCAGCGCGATGATTCTGGCCCTTTTTTGTGGGCTGATTTCTTCTGCCTTTGCGCAGTCGGCACCGGCAACTGAGACGACTTGCTTCGAAAGCCGCAAAGGCGCATCTGAAGTCGTCAAGCGCGACCTTCAGCCCGGCTGGCCCAACGTGAAGTGTTCCCCGCTAACTGGTGCGGTGCTGTGGTGGGGCGACCCGTTTGACGGCACCGTGCCCATGGGGAAAATTCCCCTTCTGGACAAAATTCCGCCCGGTCACGCGCTGGTCAAACCTCGCTCAGAGAAGATCGCCCTGATGCCTTTGTGCGGTGTAGCCTGTCATAACGGAGTCGGCCCAAAATTCAATCCGCCGAAGTTGCCGACGAGTAAAAAACCGACTCCGATACCGACGATGGCAGCCATGGTGCCCGACCTTCAGAACCTGCAGCACGGTCGTGAACGCATCTGGTGTCTGGACTGCCACCACACCACCCAACGCAACAAGTTGGTGGACAATTTTGGCGACCCGGTAAGTTTTGACCAGCCACAGCTGTTGTGCGGCAAATGCCACGGCGACAAGATGCGCGACTGGCGGGATGGCATCCATGGCAAGCGAATCGGCGAATGGGCGAGTACAGGCAAGAAGCGCTGGTTTACTTGCACTGAGTGCCATAACCCGCACAATGTGCAAGACGGTGCACGCAACAGGGGCTACATCCAGATTGCACCCGAAACTCCGCCTCAATTACCCAAGGGCATGACGGACGCCAAACACGAATTGCTTCATGGCGTTGCACAGCACTGACGGGGCGTCGATTCCGGATGGCGTTGCTTTTCCCAGGGGGCCTTCGCAAGAGCGAGGTGACCCCAGCTGGATTGCCCCTGCCCTGACGGTATCTGACAAGACGCGAAATGTCGGGAAGACCAACGTCTTTTTCGGCCCACCGTTGGCTATTCTTTCAGAGGGCCAAAAAAACACCCTGGAGATCAGCGGCAAGCTGAACCGCACAGCCGAGCGTTACCTGGAAATACTCAAGCGCCACGGGCTGGAACTTAGCCAGCCCGAACGGCTGTGCCTGGCGCACATCTGCCACATCGGCTTTATGTCACCACTTGAGATTGAAGAACTATCCTATGAGGTGACCATGACAAAGTTCGAATGTGACGGATTAGACAAAGCTGCATTGGCGGCAAAGCTCGAGCCCGCCAGCTTCGCAGACTTGGTGGCCATCGTTGAGTCGCTGGGTTTTTGAGTATAAATATTCCCGGACAGGAAACAAACAATGCCGAACCGAGTCCAATGGAGTCCAGACTACAGCGTTGGCAACGACACTCTGGACAGCCAGCACAGGGCCATACTGGAACAGTGCACTGCCCTAGCCGATTGCATCACAAATGCAACCCCTGAGAGCGACCTGCGCTTTGCCGATGCATTCACGGCCCTCATGGCTCAGGCGGGCGAACACTTCTCTACCGAAGAGGCGCTTCTCACCCAATGTGGCTATCCCTTACTGGAAGAACATCTCATCGAGCATGACGAGTTCGACTATCTTGCCAACGAAATCATCACGACCGAAAACTTTGAGCAGGTGGAACTCCAAAGATTCCTCGCCCTCTGGTGGATCGGACACATCGTGGGGTCCGGGAAAAAGTACCGCGCCTATTTGGGAAAACTGCCAAACGTCTGAGTTTTCCAAACCGCAGACAGCGTTCATCAGTCAGATTTCACTAAGACTACCCCTCAAACTGAGGATGCAGTTGGCGCGTGCGCGTCATGGCCATACCCGCTGCTGCGGTACGAGTCTCCACCCCCATTTTCACAAAGATTCGCTCCAAGTGCTTCTTCACCGTCATGGGGCTTGATCCCAGGATGTCACCAATGTCCTTGTTGGTCTTGCCTTTGACCACCCAGTACAGCACTTCTGCCTCCTTGGCTGTGAGTTTAAAGGACAGGCTCATGGCCTCAATGACGGCCGAATCGGACACCTCCCGCATCACGATCAGCCAGTCACCGTCTTCGGCTGAGGAGTCGCTATCGCCCGTCTGCTGGTGCAGGCGAAATGTCAGGCGGGTCGCGCCGCGCTCCAGCGACAGCTTGGGCGGCTCGCCCTGTGCCAATTGTGCCAAACCGCGGCGCAGCCAGGCCAGAACCGGCTCTGGCGTTGTAGGTGCCTGTGTGCCGCAGTAGCGCTCCAGCAGTTCACGGGCCAAGGGGGTTTGCCACATCAGCGCCCCGTCACTGGCACGCACAGTGATGGTGGCGTAACCAAATGCATCCAGCGCGTTACGGGTTTGACGGCGTTCGCGCGCGCCCCGCAAATGGACCTGCATCCGGGCCAGCACTTCTTTCGGCTTGATGGGCTTGGTCACATAGTCCACACCGCCGGACTCCAACGCAGCCACCAGGTATTCGGTTTCGGTCAGGCCGGTCATGAAGACGATGGGAATGTGTGCCGTCTGCGCCTGCGCCTTCAAGCGGCGCGCCACTTCAAAGCCATCCATGCCGGGCATCATGGCGTCCAGCAGGATGATGTCAGGCAGGGCCTGCGCTGCGCGTTGCAGAGCGGCCGCGCCTGATGTAGCCACCAACACGGTATAGCCCGATTCGTCCAGCGCGTCGTGCAACACCGAGAGGTTGTCGGGCACGTCGTCCACGATCAGCACCACGTCACTGTTGGCGCGGTCCAGGGTGCTGGCCCAGGCGCTGGGCTGCAGGGCGGAGATGCTATGCGAGTCAGCGGGCATGGTTGGCGTCCAGTTCATTTTGCAGTTGGGTCAACATGGTTTCAAATTGAAACTGTCTGGCCAGGGACCGCATAGTTTCCACATAGTCGATACAAGCTGGGTGTGCGGCCACAATGAATTCAAGCTTGTTGGTAATGCCGCGATAGAAGCCCAGACGCACAAGTTCCTGCAGGGCCAGCAAGTCTGCCTGCGGGGGTACAACACCGGGGGCGCTACGCGCGGTTGGCTCAGTGTTTGAGGCAATGTCTCCCACCACCGGACCGGTAGAGGCTTCCAGCCACGTCAAATCAAGCTTGCGTTCCAGCCAGTCCAACAATTCGGTGTGGCGCACCGGCTTCACAATAAAATCCTCCGGTGCAATGCCAAGCGTGTTGTCCACACCCCGCTCAAACGCATTGGCCGAGACGATGGCCACCTGAGGCTGGTGCCCCTGCAGCCCCCGGATGCGGCGCAGAGTTTCCCAACCGTCAATGCCCGGCATGGCCAGGTCCAGCAAGACCACATCGGGGTCATAACCGGAAGCGAGCAGGTCCAGCCCGTCGTGTCCGCTGGCTGCTACCCGCAACGCAAAGCCCAGAGGCTCTAGCAGGCTCACCAGCAGTTCACGGTCTGCCTCTTCGTTGTCCACCACAAGAATCTTGCGCCGCACGCCTGCGTAAACCATGCGCGGCTTGCGTACAGCCGATGCGATGCGGTCCCGTGAATGCCCGGGCTGGTTGTGCAGTTCGGGCAGGAACAGGCGCACCTGGAACACCGAGCCTTGGCCGAGTTGACTGGTGGCCGTGAGCTCACCACCCATGAGATCCGTCAGCATCTTGGCGATGGTCAATCCAAGCCCCGAACCGGTTGCACCCACGGCCACGCTAGGCGCGCGGGCAAAGGGGTCGAAGATCTGGTCCAACTCGGAGCTCGGCATGCCGGGGCCGGTGTCGTGCACTTCCACCTGCGCCATCTCGCGCGCATACCGCAGTCTAAAGGTCACGCTGCCTTGCTGCGCAAATTTGATCGCATTGCCCAGCAAGTTGATGATGATCTGGCGCACGCGCTTCTCGTCTGCACGCACCCACTCTGGAATGGCACCTTGCACTTCAAAATTGAAAGCGAGTCCTTTGGCCGCTGCCTGCAACTCGAAGAGGCTGGCGATCTCATGCATGCCGTTGGCGAACTGCATGGGCTTGACATTGAGCGTTAGTTTGCCCGACTCGATGTGGGCCATGTCCAGCGTGCCCTCGATCAGCGAAAGCAAATGCTCACCCCCGCGCTTGATGACACTCACCGCCTGCTTGCGGTGTGCGGGGATGGAGGCATCCTCCCCCATCAACTGCGCATAACCCAAAATGCTGTTGAGTGGCGTGCGCAGCTCGTGGCTGATGGCGCTGATGTAGCGGCTCTTGGCCTGGTTGGCCTGCTCGGCCTGCAGTTTGGCTCGCTCGGCTGCTTCGGTGGCAGTCTGCAGGGCTTCATCGGTCTGGCGGTGCGACTCGATCTCCCGCAACAGCAGGTGGGTCTGCCGATTGGACTCTTCCTGCGCCACCTGACGACTCTTTTGCGCCAGCACCAGCCACCAGGCCACGATGCCGCCCAGCAGCAGCAGTGCCATATAGGCCTTGAAGAAGCCCGAGCGCAGCGCCTCTTCCAGCGCGCGCTGGCCACCAGTAGCCTCGGTCAACACCGTCAGCTCCTGGCGGTAAAACATACCAAACACAGTCGCCAGCAGCGGCACGATGATGAGCATCAGCAGGATGAAATGCCCCAGTCCCGTATCCAGGTACGGCCACACCCTTTTGGGCAACAGCCAGCGCAAGGCCCCCGACCACTGGGCCGACAGCGCGGCCTGGGGCTTGCACAGGTCGCCACAGCGCGCATCGAGCGTGCAGCACAGCGAGCAGATGGCGCCGCGGTAGGCCGGGCAGTGGGCCATGTCAGGGCCTTCGTATTCGCGTTCGCAGATCACACACCGCTGAACGACTGGCGATCCGTCCGGCGCTGGAGTCTGGGTGGCAGAGCGTTCTGCTCCGTGTCCCCCGCCCACTGTGCGGGCTCCTCCTTGACCTACGCAAAACGCCCTGCCACCCAAACTCCCAATACTTTCTCTCGCAATGTAGTAGCGCCCCTTCGTTGCCCATGCCAGAGCCGGCGCCGCAACAAAAGCCGTCACCAGTGCAACCACCGCCGAGAACGCTTTCGCGTCCGCACCAAAACCCCCCAGATACGCCGCCACCGACAATGCCGATGCCAGCGCCATGGAGCCCACGCCCACCGGGTTGATGTCGTACAGATGCGCCCGCTTGAACTCGATGCCCTTGGGCGACAGGCCCAGCGGCTTGTTAATGACCAGGTCGGCCACCACGGTCATGATCCAGGCGATGGCGATGTTGGAGTACAGGCCCAGCACATCGCCCAACGCCTGGAACACGTTCATCTCCATCAGCATGAAGGCAATCAGCGTGTTGAACAGCACCCACACCACGCGCCCTGGGTGGCTGTGGGTCAGGCGCGAGAAGAAGTTGCTCCATGCCAGCGAGCCCGCATAGGCGTTGGTCACATTGATCTTGAGCTGCGATACGACCACAAACACCGCCGTGGCAGCCACGGCCCATTGCAGTGAAGGGAAAACATATTCATAGGCCGCCAAATACATCTGGTTCGGGTCGACCGCGCGTTCCGTGGGTACGCTGTGGGTGATGGCCAGGTAGGCCAGCAGCGCGCCTCCCAGCATCTTTGCCACACCCAGAACCACCCAGCCTGGCCCACCCAGCAGCACGAACAGCCACCAGCGTTTGCGGTTCTGCTCCGTTTGTGCGGGCATAAAGCGCAGGTAATCCGCCTGCTCGCCCATCTGGGTGATGAGCGCAATGCCCACCGTGAGCGCGGCACCAAACAAGTGCACATCAAAAACCCCACCGACACCCAATTCACCGCCATAGTGCGTGATTCCGCTGAAGGCAGTGGGATTGCGCACCAGGACAAAGCCAAAGGGCACCACCAGCATCAGCAACCACAGCGGCTGGGTCCAAATTTGCAGGCGACTGATGACCGACACCCCGTGCGTGACAAGCGGAATCACCACCAGCGCACAGATCAGATAACCCCACGCGGGCGGTATGTCCAGAGCCAGCTCCAGCGCATAGGCCATGATGGCCGCCTCAAGCGCAAAGAAGATAAAGGTGAAGGACGCGTAGATCAGCGAGGTGATGGTGGAGCCGATGTAGCCAAATCCCGCGCCGCGCGTCAGCAGGTCCATGTCCACACCGTAACGCGAGGCATAGACGCTGATGGGCAGGCCGGCCAGAAAGATCACCAGACCGGTGACCAGAATCGCCCAGAAGGCATTCACAAAGCCGTACTGCACCAGCAGCGTGGCGCCAACTGCTTCAAGCACCAGAAAGGATGCGGCGCCAAAGGCGGTATTCGCCACCCGCCACTCAGACCACTTGCGAAACCGCTGCGGCGTGTAGCGCAGCGCGTAGTCTTCCATGGTCTCGCTGGCCACCCAGTTGTTGTAATCGCGACGAATTTTCACCACGCGTTGCGACGGCGCTTCTGGCTGGGGCGGTAAATCGAGCAGTGAATCGGACGGGTTGGGCACACCAGCATGGTGCAGATTCCGTGCCATGTAAGTTGTCTCCGTCCGTCATTTGGCGTACGCCTGGGCACTATGGGGCACAGATATTGCTGAATAATGCACAGACAACGTCATTCAAATCGAGCACCATGGAACTTACCCCCCGCGAAAAAGACAAGTTGCTGCTGTTCACCGCTGCGCTGCTGGCCGAGCGGCGCAAGGCCCGTGGCCTCAAACTTAACTACCCGGAAAGCCTGGCCCTGATCAGCGCCGCCGTGATGGAGGGTGCACGCGACGGCAAGACCGTGGCGCAGTTGATGAGCGAAGGCCGCACCGTGCTGACCCGTGCCGACGTGATGGACGGCATCGCCGAAATGATTCCGGACATCCAGGTGGAAGCCACTTTCCCCGACGGCACCAAGCTGGTCACCGTGCACCAACCCATCGTCTAACCTGAGGCCTGCAACATGATCCCCGGCGAAATCATTACCGAAGAAGGCGAGCATGCCCTCAACAACGGCCGTCGCACGCTAACGCTGGTTGTGCAGAACACGGCGGACCGTCCCATTCAGGTTGGCTCGCACTACCACTTTGCCGAAACCAATGGTGCACTCGCCTTTGACCGAGCTCATGCACAGGGCATGCGGCTGAATATTGCATCAGGGTCGGCCGTGCGCTTCGAACCCGGGCAGCAGCGTACTGTGGAACTGGTCGATTTCTCAGGCGACCGCATCGTGTACGGCTTTCGCGGCCTCACGCAAGGAAAACTCTAATGGCAACGATAGGACGCCGCGCTTATGCGGAAATCTTTGGACCCACTACGGGTGACCGTGTTCGCTTGGCAGACACCGGGCTCTTGATCGAAGTAGAGCGAGACTACACGCTGGCGGCTGGCGGCTACGGCGAAGAAGTCAAGTTTGGCGGCGGCAAGACCATTCGCGATGGCATGGCGCAGAGCCAGCGAACCAACGAGCAAGGCGCAGTGGACTGTGTCATGACCAATGCGTTGATTCTGGACCACTGGGGCATCGTCAAAGCCGACATCGGTTTGAAAGGTGGGCGCATCGTTGCCGTCGGCAAGGCTGGCAACCCGGACACACAACCGGGCGTGGACATCATCATCGGGCCCGGCACCGAAGTCATCAGTTGCGAAGGCAACATCGTCACCGCAGGGGGCATTGACTGCCACATTCATTTCATCTGCCCCCAACAAATTGAAGAGGCACTGGCCAGCGGTGTGACCACCATGATGGGCGGCGGCACGGGGCCTGCTACCGGGACCTTTGCCACCACCTGCACGCCAGGGCCGTGGAACATCGAACGTATGCTGCAGGCGGCGGACGCCTTCCCCATGAACCTGGGCTTTCTGGGAAAAGGCAATGCATCCCTGCCCGGCGCATTGCATGAACAAGTGAACGCAGGCGTCATCGGTTTGAAGCTGCACGAAGACTGGGGCACCACGCCTGCTGCCATCAGCAACTGCCTAGACGTGGCCGAGGAGGCGGATGTGCAGGTTGCCATCCACTCCGATACCTTGAATGAAAGCGGCTTTGTAGAGAACACCATTGCCGCCACCAAAGGCCGCAGCCTGTGTGCATTCCACACCGAGGGGGCTGGCGGCGGCCATGCTCCCGACATCCTGCGCGTAGTGGGCCAGGACAACTTTCTGCCGAGCTCGACAAATCCAACCATGCCGTACACGCAGAACACGCTGGACGAGCATGTGGACATGCTGATGGTGTGCCACCACTTGGATGCCAGCATTGCCGAGGATCTGGCCTTTGCAGAAAGCCGCATCCGCAAGGAGACCATTGCAGCCGAAGACGTGCTACACGACCTCGGTGCCATCAGCATGATGAGCAGCGACAGCCAAGCCATGGGCCGCGTCGGTGAGGTCATCATCCGCACTTGGCAGACTGCTCATAAAATGAGAGCGCAACGTGGTTGGCTGGCGGGAGCTGGTGGCGGTATTGGCAATGTAGACTCGGATCAGCGCAACGACAATTTCCGCGTCAAACGCTATGTCGCCAAGTACACCATCAACCCGGCCATCGCGCACGGCATCAGCCACGAGGTGGGTTCCATCGAGGTTGGAAAATGGGCCGATCTGGTGGTATGGAAACCCGCTTTCTTTGGCGTCAAGCCCGCTCTCATTCTCAAAGGCGGCTTCATCGCCATGGCCGCCATGGGAGACCCGAATGCCAGTATCCCCACCCCGCAACCCGTGCACTACCGCCCCATGTTTGGCGCGTATGGCGGCGCACTGGCCAAGGGGTCCATCACCTTCGTATCGCAGGCGGGACAAAATGCCGGAATCAAGGAGCGCTTTGGTTTGTCAAAAAATGTGAGCGCTGTACGCAACATCCGTGGCATTCGCAAGCAGCACATGGTTCACAACAGCTATTTACCAATGATGGAGATCGACGCGCAAACTTACAGTGTGCGCGCTGATGGGCAGTTACTGACGTGTGAGCCGGCTGTGTGCCTGCCGATGGCGCAGCGGTACTTTTTGTTCTAGCCGCCCCAACACGAAGGCGGCGTGCATACTTGGACCTATGAACTTCCATTTCACGACTACCGCGGCCATCCTGCTGGCTCTGGTACAGGCTTGTTGCCTGGCTTCGCCGGATGAAGACTTGTTGGGCAAGGCTGGCGGGTATCCGGCTGCCCCCAAACTCGGGCAGGCCTTTACGGAGCCCTACCGGGTCGGATCCTTTAGCGCCATGGACACCTTGTCAGCGCACTGTGTAGTCGAGCCAGCAAGCACGCCATTGCCGCTGTCCCGGGCCAACAGCGAGCCCCCGTTTCGCTACCAGTTCGACGGCAAGACATGGACACTGGATGACTACATGCAGCGCCAGCGGGCGACGGCTTTGCTGGTATTAAAAGACGGGCAGATCGTCGCGCAGCGCAGCGGATACGACCGCAAACCGGAAGCCCGCTTGTTGTCCAACTCCATGGCCAAGACCATTGTGGCGCTGGCCATCGGCAAAGCCCTAGAGTCGGGGCAGATTCGGTCACTCGAAGACACCGCCGAGAGCTACGAGCCAAAGCTCGCAGGCACGGTCTATGGGCAAACCAAAATCATCAACTTGCTGCGCATGGCATCGGGCGCGCAATTCGTCGAAGACTATTCCGGCAAGGACGATCTTGCCCGGTTCAATATGGCCGCGCGCCAGCAGGGCGTTACCGCCGCCGCCAAAGTCATTACCGAACGGGTGGCGCCACAAGGCAGTCGTTTCAACTACGCCAGCGCGGAGACGCAGATGCTGGGTCTGGTGCTGCGCGCAGCAACGGGTCAGACGCTTTGCCGCTACGTAAGCGACAACATCTGGAAACCCATGGGGGCCGAGTCAAGTGCCACCTGGCTGACCTATGCGAATGAACCGGTCGAAATGGCTGCAGGCAACTTCAACGCTACCGTGCAAGACTATGCGCGCCTGGGCTGGCTCATGGCCAACGACGGCCAGCGCGATGGCCGCTCCATCGTGCCACGCGACTATCTGCTACAGATGACCGATGCCAGCCTGCAACCCGAGATGTTCCGCCCCGGAGTCATGAAAAACAGGGGCTCAACCTATTCTGGCTACGGCCTGCAGACCTGGCTACTGCCCGGCACGCACCGCCGCTTTGCATTATTCGGAATCTATGGACAAGCCATCATGGTGGACCCTGATCTCAAACTGGTGGTCGTCCATATGGCGGTCGCCAAGGATGCATCGGGTGATGCCAGTGGCGCCCACATGGGAGCCGAGCGCGATGCCATGTGGCGTGGCATAGTGGCCCGGTATGGGAACTGGTAAGGAAACACAGATGATTCAGGCATCGAAACTGATTGCGCACGGCCAGGGCCTGGCCCCCGTGCTGCTCAAGCGCGCCAGCTCGGTCGAACTCGACTGGGACGTGCGCCAGAAAAGCCGCTTTGATGCCACCGACTCTGCGGGCCGCCACCTTGGCGTGTTTCTGCCGCGCGGCATCGTGGTGCGCGGTGGTGACGTGCTGGTGGCCGAAGACGGATCGCTTATTCAAGTGATTGCTGCGCCCCAGGCGGTGCTGAAGATCACCCACTGCAGCAAGCACGGCACGCCGTACGACCTGATCCGTGCCGCCTACCACCTGGGCAACCGCCATGTGCCCATCGAACTCAAACCCAACCACCTGAAGATCGAGCCCGACCATGTATTGGCCGACATGCTGCGCGCCATGCACCTGATCGTGAACGCCGTGACCGAGGCCTTTGAGCCAGAAAGCGGCGCTTATGCCGCCGCCGCGCCCCATGTGCACGGCCCCGGCTGCAAGCACGAACACTGACGCACGCACCCATGCTTGACTCCAGCCTGATGCAACTGATGTGGCTGGCCTCGCCGGCGCTGCCCGTCGGTGGCTTTTCCTACTCAGAATGCCTGGAAACCGCCGTGGACACTGCGCAAGTCGCTACAGAAAGTGAAGCATCTACCTGGCTGGTGGACCATCTGCACCTGAGCCTGGCCCGGTCCGATCTGCCTGCCGTGGCGCAGACTATTTCGGCATGGCGCGCCGATGACCACGTACGCGTGGCTGCGCTCAACGCCTGGATACTGCAAACCCGTGAGAGCAGCGAACTGCGCGCGCAGACCGAGCAAATGGGGCGGTCCCTGCTGGAATGGCTGCGCAACCACACCACCGCCACGCCATCACAAATTGCCCTATTGGCAGCGCAGGACCCTACCTACCCCATCGCCTATGCGCTGGCGGCCAGCGCCACCCAGGCGCCGCTGCGCGACTGCCTGCTGGCCTATGCCTTTGGTTGGGCCGAAAACATGGTCCAGGCAGCCATCAAATCGGTACCGCTGGGTCAGAGTGCCGGTCAGCGTATCCTGTCCGCATTGGCCGCTGAAATCCCTACTGCCATTGACCACGCGATGTCATTAACCGACGACACCCGCCAGGCTTTCTCTCCCATGCTGGCGATTCTGAGCAGCCAGCACGAAGTTCAGTACTCACGGCTTTTCCGCTCCTAGCCCCTGTATTCACTGCGCAAGCAGCTATCTTTTTTATAGTATTCACCATGTCCACACTGCACCACATCGCCAACCGCACCAAGAAGCTGCCTCCCCTGCGTGTGGGCATTGGCGGCCCCGTAGGCTCGGGCAAGACCACCCTGCTGGAAATGCTGTGCAAAGCCATGCGCGAGCAGTACGACCTGGTCGCCATCACCAACGACATCTACACCAAGGAAGACCAGCGCATCCTGACCGTCAGCGGTGCGCTGCCCGCAGAGCGCATCATGGGTGTAGAGACGGGCGGCTGCCCACACACCGCTATCCGCGAGGATGCCTCTATCAACCTCGAAGCCATCGACCGCATGCTGGTCGAGTTTCCGAACGCCGACATTGTGTTCATCGAGAGCGGCGGCGACAACCTGGCCGCCACCTTCAGTCCCGAACTGAGCGACCTGACCATTTACGTGATTGACGTGGCCGCAGGCGAAAAAATCCCCCGCAAAGGCGGCCCCGGCATCACCAAGAGCGACATGTTCGTCATCAACAAGACCGATCTGGCGCCGTATGTGGGCGCCGACCTGGCCGTGATGGAAGCTGACACCATCCGCATGCGCACCACCGCCAAGGGGCTCAAGCCTTTTGTGATGACCAATTTGAAGACTTTAGATGGGCTAAATGCAGTCATTTCGTTCATCGAAACCAAAGGCATGCTGCGAGCCAGTTAGAATACGCCCCTCTGGAAGCTTGGCCGAGCGGTTTAAGGCACCGGTCTTGAAAACCGGCGAGGATGTGAGTCCTCCGTGAGTTCGAATCTCACAGGTTCCGCCACAGAGACTTGGCGCTTTCTGCCCCTCATT
>JBAWYQ010000086.1:0-15901 GCA_037143475.1 Burkholderiales bacterium
GCCTCGCAACTGGCGGCAGATGTGATGCGCCCGCTACTGGCCGGGGTTTTCACTGTGGAGGACCAAACAATGTTCGACCACCTGGCAATGCTTCTAGCTACGCAGGGCATGCGCATCGAACCCTCAGCGGCAGCCGGATTCATTGGGCCAAAGCATCTGCGTGGCAACACGCTGGCTTGCTCAAACGCAAACCACGTGGTCTGGACCACCGGAGGGCTTCTGGTGCCAGATGCCCAATATGAGCTCTTCTTGCAGCGGGCAAGCAGGCGGCGCGATGCCGCCGGAATGGGGACGAGTTTTACGCGGGTTAAAAACCATTCCTAAGAACGATACTTCGGGTCACGTGGTTCAAATGTCTATCCCTTATAGTGTTATGAATTGGCATTTGCCAAAAGAGATTCTGTAACTGTCGAACGTCAACCTGGAGATGCTATGAACAAGCGTGAATATTTGAAATGGTTCTCGGCCTTTGCGATTGCCCTTGGCATAACAGCCACGGCCTTTGCCGCAGAAACACCGGCCACCCTTGCAGGCACCAAAGTGGTTAGCGCTGCGGAGGTCAAGAAAATGCAAGACGGTGGCACTCCCGTCATTGACACCCGAGTGGCAGCCGAATACGCTGAAAAGACCATCAAGGGTGCCAAGAGCGTTCCCTACAAGGAAAAGAGCGCCAAAGATGTTGGCTTTGATGCCAGTCAGGATCAATTTGATCTGACCAAGCTTCCCGCCGATAAAGGCGCCCCGTTGGTATTGTTCTGCAATGCCGGCGAATGCTGGAAGAGCTATAAGGCAGCGGCCACGGCGGTAAAGGCGGGTTACAGCAAAGTCTACTGGTTTCGAGGCGGTGTCCCTGAGTGGGTCGCAGCCGGATTGCCAACGCAGTAAATTACAGCGACCCACCCAACACAAGCGGGAGAAACTATGCTGGCCAACCTGACCCTGAAGGGACGCTTGCTGATCCTTTCCGCAATTGCTGTCTTAGGAATCTTGCTAGTGGTCGGGGTTGGGTTGCGATCCAACCGCATTAGCGACGCCGCGTTGGTCGATCTATACGAGCAGGACACGCAAGCCCTGGTGCGACTGCAGCGCATGGAAAATGTGCTGTTGGAGGTCCGATTCCGCGCTGCTGCCGTTCTGCTCGACCAACTACCGGTGCCTGGCTCACTCAACCACTTGAAAGAGTCCAAGCTTGCCGTTACCTCCCTTTGGGGGCAATTGGAGCCGATCGGGGCCACGCTTTTCATTGCAGACGAGGCCAGTGCCTCATTCAAGCAGATCAAGGACAACTGGCAACTGGTCAACTCAGCGTTATCAAAACTTGAGCAAGGTTACAGCGCCAACGACAAAGGCACTATCACCACGGTCCTTGAGGAAGATTGGCCAGTTTTACACAAGAGTGCCATTAAGCCCATGCAGGCGCTGATACCCATCACACAAAAAATCGCCGGTGACTCGTACCAATCCACCAAGGAAAGCAGCCAACGGTGGCTTGCCATTGGTATTGGTGGCGGAGCCATTAGCGTGCTGGCACTGCTGGTTGTGGGCTTCTTTACAACGCGCGCCATTGTTGGCCCGATTACCAGGGCCGAGGCCGCGATTCGTCATATCGCCGAAGGGGATTTGTCTACGACGATTGGTTCGGGTCGTAGCGACGAACTGGGGCGCATGCTGGCCACACTCGAATCCATGCGACAAAGTCTGGCACGCGTTGTCGCCAACGTGCGCCAGGGCTCCGACGGTGTGGCCAATGCCAGCTCCGAAATCGCCCAAGGCAACAACGACTTGTCCACCCGAACCGAGCAGCAGGCCAGCGCGCTGGAGCAAACGGCCGCCGCCATGGAAGAACTGGGTTCGACGGTGAAACAAAATGCCGATTCCGCACGCACGGCCAATCAGCTGGCAATGAATGCATCGACCGTGGCGATGCGCGGTGGCGAAGTTGTCGGCCAGGTAGTTGAAACCATGAAGGGCATCAACGACTCATCACGAAAGATATCTGACATCATCAGCGTCATTGATGGCATTGCCTTTCAGACCAATATTCTGGCGCTCAATGCTGCGGTGGAAGCCGCCCGCGCAGGCGAACAGGGTCGTGGTTTTGCCGTAGTGGCCAGCGAAGTGCGTAGCCTCGCCGGGCGCAGTGCCGATGCAGCCAAGGAGATCAAGACCCTGATCAATGCCAGCGTGGAACGTGTCGAACAGGGCTCGGCATTGGTCGACAAGGCTGGGGAAACGATGACCGAGGTCGTGGACTCGATAAGACGCGTTACCGACATCATGGGTGAAATCAGCGCTGCCAGTTCAGAGCAGTCAGCAGGTGTATCCCAGGTCGGTGAAGCGGTGCGGCATATGGACACCGCTACCCAGCAAAATGCTGCGCTGGTCGAAGAAATGGCCGCGGCTGCCAGTAGCCTTAAGAGCCAGGCCACTGAGCTGGTGCAAACCGTTGCGGAATTCAAGCTCGATGCCCATGATCAGGTCATGAAGAAACCACCGCGTGCCGTGCCGGCGGCGCGCCCACCTGCCCCAAGGCTGGCAATTTCCAAGCCGCTAACCAACTCTGCGCCAACGGTCAAACCAGTCACCAAGCCTGTCGCCACGAAAGCCAAGCCAACCCCTGCCGGCGGAGACGACGATTGGGAAACGTTCTAGCCACTTCTGCTTTTTGACCCCATGGGGCTATTGTTCTTTTGCTGGCGCTTCATGAATTCTCTGCAATGAACGCGGCCACTCGATTCAGCTGAGCTGGTACGTTGAGTGCTGGCGCATGGCCGCAACCGGATACTTCCAATACCTGCAGGTGACCCGCTGCGCCGGGACCGCGGTGGCGCATCGCCTCAATCGTTTCATCCAGCACAAGGTCTGACTCCACCCCGTGCAGGCACAGTACGGGAATGTTCAGGGCATCGTAGTGGGGCCAGATATCGTAATCCGTCGGATGGCAGATGAATTGCTGCACCAAGGCGGGGTCGTAATGCGCTGTGACGCGGCCATCTGGCAGGCGGCGTGTGGATGTCTCGGTCAGACGGCGCCATTGCGCGTCGCTCATCCAGCCATAGGGCTTGTAGACCTGGCGGAAGAATGCTTCCAGCTCCAGCACGGTAGCAAAGGCCGGCGGGTTGCCCGCGTATTCACGGATGCGCGCGATGGCAGCTGCCGCCAGGGATGGCGCGTTGTCATTGAGCACAAGGCTCTGAATACGCGCCGGCATGGACGGCTCAAACAAGCCGGACGCGCAGGCCGTGCCAATAGCACCACCCATGGAGGTGCCAACCCAGTGCGCGCACGCAATGCCTAGCTGATCAAACAATTGCGCCGCAAGTCGCGCGTAAAAAGCAAGGCAATATTCCTGCTCGGGCCGCTTGCTCCACTGACTCAGGCCCCGACCAATCATGTCCGGACAAATGACGCGGTAGTGCGGGCTCAGGTGTTGGGCCAATTCATCCATATCGCGCCCGGTACGTGCCAGGCCGTGCCACGCGACCACCACAGGCGCATCAGAAGCGCCCCACTCGGTGTAGTGAATCTCCAGACCGGCACAGGTTATGAAGTGGGAACTTTGGGACATAGTGCTCTGCTCCGTGATCAAGACTGCAAACTACGCGCGCGTAGCCTACCCACCACACCGGACGGGAAGTAATAAACTGAGAGAACGAAAAGCACGCCCAGCCAGAGCAACCAGCGGTCAGGCGAGAGCAATGCAGACAGCCACGGCAGTGCACTGGCGGCATCGCTACCCAAGCGCAACAAGTCCTGCAAGTAGCTTTGGGCAACCAGGAACAGGGAAGCACCCACAATCGCTCCATACATGGTGCCCATGCCACCAATGACGACGATGAGCAGAACATCCATCATGATTTCAAACGACAGCGAGGTATCCGGCCCGTTGTAGCGCAGCCAGAGCGCCAGCATGGCACCGGCCAGGCAGGCAAACAGCGCCGACAAAATGGCCGACGTGGTGCGGTACACCACCACGCGGTAACCAATGGCTTCGGCTCGGAATTCGTTTTCGCGGATGGCCTGCAGCACGCGGCCAAATGGTGAATTGACGATGCGCAGTAACGCCAGGAAAAGAACGACTGCCGTCACAAACAAAAGGTAATAGCACAGCAGGCGGCCATCGAGCGAAACCCCCAGAAAAGGCTGCTCGCTGAACTCATAGCTGGGCGACAAAATCTCAGGCACCTTGAACGACAGCCCATCCTCACCGCCGGTGATCTCATGCAACTGCGAGGCCAGTGTCAGGAATGCCGACGCCACAGCCAGTGTGATCATGGCAAAGAAAATGGCCCGCACGCGCAGCGAGAAGAGACCCACCACCAGCGCCAAAGCAAAGGACAGTAGCAGTGATCCGCCCAACCCCACGGCCAATGCTTCCCACGTTGGGCCCATGCGCGTCGTAGCCACGGCAATGCCATAGGCGCCAATGCCAAAGAACATGGTGTGCGCAAAGCTGACGATGCCGGTGTAACCCAGCAGCAAGTCAAAGCTGGCTACCAGCACAATGAAGACCAGCACCTTGGCTGCTACATTGAGCGCCTTGACACCAGGAAAAATGAAGGGCGTCAAAGCAAGCGCAAGCACCAACAGGACCAGTAGACCGGCCAACCAGCGGCTGCGCGGCATGTCGTGAGAAAGGAGTCGTTGCAACATATCAATGGTCCTCAGCGGTTCGCAACGGGGTAGACGCCTTGTGGACGCCACAGCAGCACACCCACCATAAGAGCAATGTTGGAAAACAGCGCCACTTTTGGCGCCAGAAAACCGGTGTAATTGGCCATCAGCCCCACCAGCAATGACCCGATCAACGCGCCACCTGTGGACCCCAGGCCACCGATGATGATGACGATGAAGATCAACACATTGACCTGCGCCCCCATTTGCGGCGTAACCGTCTGCTGGTACAGGCCCCACATCACACCACCCAGGCCTGCCAGACCACTGCCGACAACAAACACCCCAATGAACAATCGCTTAATGCGATACCCCAGCGCCTCGACCATCTCGCGGTCTTGCACACCGGCTCGAATCAACAACCCGATCTTGGTGCGCCCCAGTACCCAGGCCAGCGTGGCAAACACTGCCAGCCCCACGACCACCGCCATGAGGCGGTATTTTTCGATTGCCGCGTCGCCCAGGTAGAGTGACCCGCGCATGGCATCGGGCAGCGGCAACGCAATTTGTGCCGGACCCCAGACCACCTTGATGAGTTCCTCACCAATGATCATGCCACCCATAGTGATGAGAATTTGCTTGAGATGCTGTCCATAGACAGGCCGCACAATGAAGCGTTCAAACGCCAGCCCTACAGCGCCCGCTACCGCCATTGCAATCAGCATAGCCGGGAACACTGCCACCAGGTTGCGCCACAACTGATCGGAGCCCGTCCAGTCACCCATGGCACCCAACACCGAAGTGGCCACAAAGGCCCCTAGGGCAATGAACACACCGTGGCCAAAGTTGAGCACATCCATCAATCCAAACACCAGGGTCAGACCCGAGGCAATGATGAAGATGATCATGCCCATAGCCAGGCCGGCAACGGTTAAGGTGACCCAGGTCGAGGTCGACCCAATGAAGGGCATGACGAGCATCGCTAAAAGGGGAACCAGCACCAAAGGCTTCCAATCGAAATCAAGTTGTTTCATATTGCCAACCCCAACAAGGCGTGTTGCATGTCTTCGTTGTCACCCAGTTCTTTCATGGACCCGGCGTGCACGACGCGGCCGTTGTCCATCACCGCGACCTGGTCGCCCAGGCGCTTGGCAAAGCTGATGTTCTGTTCTACCAGCAAGATGGTGGTGCCGGTCTGCTTGAGCTCGGCGAACGCATCAATCATGTTGTTGATGATGGCCGGGGCCAGGCCCTTGCTGGGCTCGTCCACGATCAGCAACTTGCGCGGCTCCACAATCGCTCGCGCCACCGCCAGCATCTGCTTTTGACCACCCGAAAGCTTGCCCGCAGGATGGTTCCAGAATTTCTCCACAGCTGGGAAGAGCTTGAATATCCACTCTAGCCGCTTGGTATCCATCTGATCGGCCCGCTTTGCAGAGCGCGCAGCCAGCAACATGTTTTCCTTGACCGTGAGGTCAGAAAATATGCCCATGTTTTCCGGCACATACGCAACGTTGAGACCTGCGATAGAAGGTGTCTCCGCGGCGGTGATGTCCAGCCCGTCAAACACCACGGAACCCTGAGACGCATGCCACAGCCCCATGATGGTGCGCAGCGTGGTGGTCTTACCAGCGCCGTTGCGTCCCAGCAGCATCGTTAACTGGCCGCGTGGAACCACAAGGTCTACACCGTGCAGGATATGGTAAGCGCCAATGTGGGTATGCACGCCAGACAGCGCAAGCAACGCGGCGGTTTGAATAGCTTGGTTCATACGCCCTCCTCTGCCGCTGCAGTCTTGGGGGCTACCCCAAGGTACGCCTCTTGAACAACAGGTGATGCAATCACCGTGGCCGGGTCACCATCTGCCACTAACGCGCCGTTATGCAACACGATGATGCGGTCGGCCAGTTCGCGCACCACGTCCATCTTGTGCTCCACCAGCAAAATGGTCTTTCGCTTGTCTTCCTTGAGTTTGCGGATCAGGTTAAGAATCACCGGCGCTTCGTCGGCACTCATTCCGGCCGTGGGCTCATCAAACATAAAGACCAAAGGATCCAGGGCCATGAGTAGCGCGACCTCCAGCTTGCGCTGATCGCCGTGCGGCAGGCTGGCCACCGGAAGGCCTTGCTTGTCGACCATGGAAACAGCTTGCAGAATGTCCAGGGCGCGACGCGTCAAAGGCGCATGGTCGCTCCAGATGCTCCACAAGTTCAGCCCGCGCAGATGCGGCCCCTGCTGCGCCGCCTGCACAGCCAGGCGGACGTTCTCCAGAACGGTCAGGTGCGGAAACAGATTTGTCAGCTGAAACGCCCGCCCCAACCCGGCAAGCGTGCGCGCCGAGGGGCTCAAGCCGGTGAGGTTTTTTCCGCCCAAAAACACCTCCCCCGCCGACGCCTTGAGCTGGCCCGAGATCAGGTTGAAGTAGGTCGTCTTGCCGGCGCCATTGGGCCCCACAATGGCAGTCAAGGTACCAGGCTCAAATGAGCAGCTGACAGCATTCACCGCCACGTGGCCACCGAAGCGGATCGTGAGTTCTTTGGTTTCTAGCATATGCGTGGGTTCCCAAAAAGGGTGGGAACGGTGTAGCGAGCGAGTCGATCACCTAGGTGCCTGGGCGGCAGGGCGTTCTGTGCAGGTAAAGGAGGAGCCCGCGCAGCGGGCGGGGGACACGGAACAGAACGCTCTGCTGATCAGGCACTTAACGTTTGTTGCGGATGGGGATATTCATCTCCTCCGGCTTGATCTCCCGCACCAGCTCCGGCACGCCCCAGGCAAACGCAGGGTCGGCCTTGATCTTGAAGTGGTACATGCTTTGCATGGCCTGGTGGTCTTCCTTACGGAACGTCATCTTCCCCTTGGGGGTGTCAAAACTCATGCCCTCCATGGCCTTGATCAGGGTGTTGGCGGAGGTGTCGCCCTTGCTGTTGTTAAGCGCAGTGACGATAGCCATGGCGGCCGAGAAACCACCTGCTGTAAAGAAGTCTGGCGGTGCCTTGAACTGGCTGTAATGGCGCGCCACCATGGCTTCGTTGATAGGGTTCTTGGGTATGCCGAAGTAGTAATACAAAGCGCCTTCCATGCCGGGAAACTGCTTGTAAGCCACCATGGCCGGGAGGATGTTGCCGCCGGTCGCCAATTCAATGCCATAGCGCTTTTTCAAATCCAGATCAGCAATCTTGCTGAACGGTGCGGGGGCACCCGACCAACCCACAGAAATATATTTATTACCGGGCTGATCCTTGAGCTTGTCCACTATGCGTTGCAAACCTGCGGTGAAGTCGGTCGTCCCCACTGGCAGGTATTCCTCGTGGATGATCTTGGTATGTTTAAGCGCTTCGCGTGTGGCTTTGACGCCATCGCGCCCGAAGGCGTTGTCGTTCGCCAGCGTGGCAATCACGTTGCCCGGCTTGTCCAGCGCTGCGGCGTTGGCAGCAGCGTCCTGGCTGGAGTTGCGACCGGTGCGGAAAATGTACTTGTTCCACTTGTCGCCGGTAATCGAATCCGCGACGGCAGGCTCGACCAGCAAGATCTTCTTGTACTCTTCGGCCACCGGCAGCATGGCCAGCGCAACGGGGGATGCCGTGGGCCCCACGGCCAGGTCCACCTTGTCATCACCATAGGCGGCGGCAAGCAGGCTCTTGCCAATGTCCGGCTTGCCCTGGTCATCTTTTTCGATGACCACGATTTTCTTGCCTGCCACCATCATGGTGCCACCGGTGGCGTAGTCCAGACCCATCATGAAACCCACTGCCGTCTGCTTGCCATAGGCCTCGAGTGCGCCGGTCTTGCTGTAGATGTGGGCAATCTTGATTTCTTTGGATTGCGCCATGGCGGCTGTGCCTGCCAATGCGCTACTTAGCGCGGTTGCAATCAATGAAGCCTTAAAAACCCAGCGGCGTTGGTACATGAAATCTCCTGATGTGGTTATGTGAACAGCGTTCATTTTGCATGAAGCATGCCAAGAAAAAGAGTGTTGATTTCATTGATCATTTTTTGGCGATCCACGAGGTTCAACAGAAATGTTCAATTTATATACAAACTTAAATGTATATATTTTATACATACTGGATAAAACTCAGTCACTTCGAATGCGAGAGTACAACGTCGCGCGAGACATACCCAGCAGCTTTGCCGCAGCAACTTTATTCCCTTGGTGCGCTTGAAGTGCAGCTTGAATAGCCCTTTGCTCCAGTTCGGCCACCTGCTCCGCCAACGGCCGTAATAGCGCATCAGGAGCTGCTACACCGCCTGCGCCGGTAGGCTGCACCGCCTCCATCGATTCAGGTCCCACTGGTGCTGACATTGGCTCAATAGGTTGCACACCGGACTCGCGCAGTACGGCTTCCAACTGGTTCACGCCGATGCGCGGTGAGTCGCTTCGCATGGCGGCTTGCTCCAACACATTGCGCAATTCACGGATATTGCCGCGCCAAGGCTGGGCCTCCAGCAAAGCCAACGCATCACTCGACAACTCAGGCGGCGGCATGCCACTGCGCAGAGCCACGTCTTCGCCCAGAGCCTCCAACAGTGCCGCAATATCAGCCCGACGCTGGCGCAGCGGCGGAACGCGGATAGGAAGCACATGGAGGCGATAAAACAAATCTTCGCGAAACCCGCCTTCGCGCACCAACCGCGTCAGATCACGAGAAGTGGCTGCGATGACGCGTACATCAATAGGTATGAGCTTATTCGACCCCAGCGGCTCTATCTCGCCTTCTTGCAACGCGCGCAGCAACTTGGATTGAAGTGCCAGCGGCATATCACCAATTTCATCCAGAAACAGCGTACCGCCATGGGCCAGCCGAAACTTGCCGTCACGCCCCTTGCGATCCGCACCCGTGAAAGCCCCCGCAACAAATCCGAAAAACTCAGCCTCCAGCAAGGTGTCTGGCACGGCCGCGATGTTGACGCTGATGAACGGTCCTGCCGCGCGAGCGGATGCCGCATGGATAGCGTGGGCCAGCAACTCTTTACCGGTTCCGGTTTCACCCAGCAGCAGCACAGGGCTGGACGACTGCGCAGCCCGCCGGGCCTGGCGCTTGACCTCGACTGCCGCTGCACTCAACCCGATAAAACTGGCAAAGGTGTACTTGGACTGTCGCTGCCCAGGCTGCTTGAGCCGCTGCGTTGCCAGTTCCCGCCTTGCATCATCCAGGTCGCGCTGCAAAAGAGAAAACTTTTCAATCAGTGGTTGCAGCGTGGTCTCCGCATGGTCAAACAGCACAATACCCAGCGCACCGATCACTTGCCCAGCCGCATCACGCAGAGGAATGCGGCTAACGACGAATGTCCCCGCGCGGTTGGTCAGCAAATCAATGAGGATGGGTTTACCCGTTTCCAGCACCTGGTGCATTTGTGTGTTTTGAATCACACGCGAGACTGGATGCCCCACAAAGTCTTCTTCCCGCTCAAAGCCGAGCGCTGGCAAGAAGCGTTTGTATTGATCATTGATCCAGACCACACGCGCTGCGCGGTCGACCAGCATCATGCCCTCGCTGGCATTGGCAAAAAGATCAAACATGGATCGCGCCGCGAGCTCCAGAATGCTCTGTGCGTCGCGCGGCAGGGTGTCCATATTTTCCATGGCGAGAATGTTAACCCGCTATTAACTCAATAGCTGCTCACGCTTATTATTCGGGGGCTAGATGGCAATGTAGCCCCCAATGACTCTCAGCCAATATCCTCAATTGAGCGCCGTGAGAACTGCTTGATGATGCGCGGCGCCAACAGGACGGCCACAACGATGATTAGCAGCGTCAGTGACATGGGTCGCTGCAAAAAGATGAGCGGACTGCCCTCGCCAATCGAAATAGCGTTGCGCAACTGTGCCTCGGCCAGGGGGCCAAGAATCATGCCCACCACCACCGGAGCGGTCGGAAAGCAGAAACGCCGCATCACCAATCCCAGCACACCAATGCCATACAGCAGAAACAAATCGAACGCACTTTGGCGCATGCCATAGGCACCCACGGTGGCAAAGATGAGGATGCCGGCATACAACTGGGGCTTGGGTACTTTCAGCAGCTTGACCCACAAACCCACCAGCGGCAGGTTCAGAACCAGCAGCATCACATTGCCAATGTAGAGCGAGGCAATCAGTGCCCAGACCAACGCCGACGAACTGGTGAACAACTGTGGCCCTGGCTGGATCCCGTAGTTTTGAAACGCACCCAGCAAAATGGCCGTGGTGTTGGACACGGGGATGCCCAAGGTGAGCAACGGTATGAGTGCAGCGGTCACGGTTGCATTGTTGGCAGCCTCGGGGCCGGCAACTCCCTCAATGGCACCCTTGGTACCAAATTCGGCAAGGTTCGCGCCTTTGGCAAGCTTTTTCTCGGTGGCGTAGCTCAAAAAGGTCGGAATCTCGGTGCCTCCGGCCGGGATGCAACCGAAGGGGGCACCGATGGCGGTGCCACGAATCCATGCCGGAATGGAGCGACGCCAGTCTTCACGGGTCATGCTGACGCGACTCATCGTGTTTTCTGACTCGACCGTTTTACCCTCAAACAGCACAGCATGCAGGGCCTCGGCAACGGCGAACAGGCCCACGGCTACCAGGACGATTTCAACGCCATCCAGCAACTCGGGCACATTGCCCGCGTAACGTGCCTGACCGGTGATCTGATCCATACCGATCAGCCCTGCGGCCAACCCCACAAACAAGGCGGTCAGGCCCCGAACGGTACTTTGGCCCAACACGGCACTCACGGTCGTGAAGGCCAGCAGCATCAGACAGAAATACTCGGGTGGGCCCAGCTTGACGGCAAACTCCGCCACGATGGGAGCAAACAGGGTCACCATGATGGTGGCAATCGTG
Source organism: Burkholderiales bacterium (assembly GCA_037143475.1). Lineage (GTDB taxonomy): Bacteria > Pseudomonadota > Gammaproteobacteria > Burkholderiales > Burkholderiaceae_C > Allorhodoferax. Next base: position 11,432 of record JBAWYQ010000086.1, read on the forward strand.
CCGGCAAAGAAGGACCCGATTGCCGAAGAGGCCAATGCGGCACCTGCACGGCCGCTCTTGGCCATTTTGTTGCCTTCCATGGCCGTCACCATGCTGGCGGTCTCGCCCGGCGTGTTGAGCAAAATAGAGGTGGTGGAGCCGCCGTACATCGCGCCGTAGTAGATGCCTGCAAAGAAGATCATGGATGCGGTGGCATCAACCTTGGCCGTGATGGGCAGCAGCATGGCCACCGCCGTGGCGGGACCGATGCCGGGCAACACGCCCACCGCGGTGCCCAAAGCACAACCCACGAATGCCCACATCAGGTTGACCGGTGTCCCTGCAGTAGCAAAGCCCTGCAAAAGTTGATTCCAGATATCCATCACAACCACCCACTTTGCGTCAGACCCGGCAAGCTGATGGCCAGAAATTTGGTGAACATCCAGTAGACCGGTGCAGCAATTGTCAATCCGACAACAGTGTCAGTTCCCCAAGTGCGCAAGCCCGCGTTTGAGCCGCCTTGGGCATTGCGCAACCCGCGGGCGGCCAACACAAAACAAAGTGCACAACTAAAAATAAAGCCGATGGTGGTGATCAACGCGGCGTTAACCAGCAGTCCGGTGGACATCCAGACAAAGCCGGGCCAATACGGCTTCTCATCGCCCACATCTTCCATATCCCTAAAGCCACCACTGCGCGCCTCGTAAACCAGGAAACCACCGCACAACAGCAGCGCGCAGGACACAAACCACGGCAGAAAATTGGGGCCAATCCCGGCATAGCCCGCATCCGATGGAATATCCATTGCGCCATAACCCATTCCCAGGGCCACGGCAATCACTCCGACACCGACCAAGGTCTGGTCGCGTTTGCTGCTTGCGCCCTCCGTCACAACATGCCCGCCAGGTGCATGGTGCCGCGCAGGCTGGAAAACTCGGCATCCACAAAGTCGTCGAAAGCTCTGCCCGTCATCAGGGCCGGAGTCCATCCGTTCTTTTCCATGGACTCAATCCACGACTTGGTCTTGGTCGTCTTGATTACCATATCGGTCAAGGCAGCACGCTGCTCAGCGGTGATACCGGGCGCACCGTATAGACCGCGCCAGTTTCCCAGCACCACGTCATAGCCCAACTCTTTGAGCGTAGGCACGTTGATGCCCGGCAATCGCTTCTCGGACGTCACACCGATAGGACGCATCTTGCCTGCCGCGATGTATTCGGCCATCTCGCTATAGCCACCACCACCCACGGTAACATTGCCACCCAAAATGGCCGCAGTGGCCTCGCCGCCACCACGAAATGCGACGTAGTTCACCTTCTTCGGGTCCACACCGACCTTGGTAGCCAGCATGGAGGCGCAAATATGCTCGGTGGTGCCACGCGAGCCCCCGCCCCACTTCACACTGCCGGGGTCTTTTTTCAACTGATCAACCACCTCTTTCATGGTCTTGATCGGGGATGCCGCAGGCACCACAAACACGTTGTATTCGCTGGTCAAACGGGCGATGGGAGTTGCCTTGTCCAGCGACACCTGCGGCTTGCCGGTGATGATGCCGCCCAGCATTACCGCCCCCATCATGATCAACGCATTCGGGTCACCCTTGCTGGAATTGACAAACTGCGCCAATCCAATGACACCGGCGGCACCGCCCTTGTTGTCGTACTGGACGGTTTCGACCGCCTTGGCATCAATCATGGCCTTGCCAAACGCACGTCCGGTTCCGTCCCACCCACCACCCGGATTGGCCGGGATCATCATCTTGATGTTGACTCCGGCACGGGCGGCAAGGGGCAAGCCCGCCGTGGCAGCCAGAGCAAGCATGGACTTAAGAAAGGCATCGCGACGCATGGCAGTCTCCTGATCTTGTTGAAACAAACCTATGATGCGATGCCAGCCTGTCAATCGGCTGTCCAAAACACCAAGGGGAAACCCCAGATACCACACCGTTTTGCCCCATGCATCTGTTGTTGATTGAAGACGATTTGGCACTGCGCACCGCCTTACAACGCAGTTTGGTGCGTGCCGCCATGCGCGTCGACGTTTGCGCCGACGGCACAACCGCGATCGACAATTGGTCAAGCCTGCGACCCGATGTCGTGGTACTGGACTTGAGTTTGCCAGGCAAAGATGGGTTGGATGTGCTGCAGCACGCGAGAAAAGCAGGACTGGGCACGCCAGTTCTGATCCTGACCGCGCGCGGCACCGTGGGCGACCGTATTCTGGGGCTCAATGCAGGGGCTGATGACTACTTGGCCAAGCCATTTGACTTGGACGAGCTGGAAGCACGCGTAAGGGCACTGCACCGCCGCCATAGAGCACCCTCGCGGGATGACGCACAAGACCAGGCACCTGTGGGCGGCTTACGCTACGACAACGAGAACGGCGCCATCTACCACCAGCACCGGGTGCTGGATTTAACGCCGCGTGAACTGGCTTTGATGGGCGCGTTGATGAACAGGCCCGGCCATGCAGTTGCCAAAGAGCGTCTATTTGAAGTGGTGTTTCCCGGAGAGTTGGATGTGCAATACGAAGCCATCGAAGTCGTGGTCTACCGCTTGCGCAAAAAGCTGGTCGACACCGGTGTGACACTGATGACGCTTCGGGGGCTGGGCTATTTGCTCAAGGCCAGCGCCTGACATGTCCGCAACATCTGAAGTTGACAAGGCCCCGCTGTCGCTACGCCGCCATTTGCTGATTGGCATCCTGGTGCCGGTCGCGCTATTCATTGTTGTGGACACCTTCAGCCTTTACCGACAGGCACTGGGGGCAGTCAACGTAGCCTACGACCGCACACTGCTGGCTTCAGCCAAGGCTATCGGTGAATTGCTGGAGGTAGACGGCATGGGCGAGCAAACCACCATCCGAGCCCAGATTCCCTACTCGGCGCTGGAGGCCTTTGAGGCCGATAACCGCAGTCGCATGGCCTACCGGGTATCTGACATGGAAGGGAATTGGATAGACGGCGTCCAAGACCTGCCTGCGTGGACGGGTACCCTGCCTGCGCAGGGCCCATACGCGGCCCTGGTCGACTTTTATGATGACACCTTTCGCGGCGATGCAGTGCGAGTCGCCGTCTTGTTGCAACCTGTTGCGAGCGCGCGGGGCAAAGCGATGGCGACGGTTCAAGTGGCCGAGACGCTGGAGTTGCGTCACACGCTGGCGGGACAAATTCTTCGCGACACGTTGTTGCGTCAGTTGCTGCTGATCACGGTGATCACCACAGTCGTACTGGTGGTCGTGCAGAGGGTCACGCGGCCGGTTCGCCGCCTGAGTCATGCACTGCGACAACGCGAGGAAGACGATTTGACTCCCATTGAAGCCTCGGACCTTCCACTGGAAATGCAGCCACTGACCGACGCAACCAACCAGGTTATGCAACGCCTGCAACATTTGCTGGACAACCAGAAGCGTTTTGTGCGCGACGCATCCCACCAGTTGCGCACACCGCTGGCGGTTCTCAAAGTGCAAGTGCAGTCTGCGATGCGCGGGGATATGCCAGCGCCGCTCGCTATGCAGGAAATAGAAGAGACCGTGAACCGCGCCACTGCGCTAGCCAACCAGATGCTTTCGCTCGCCAAGGTGGAGCAGGTTCGCCAACTACGGGATTTTGAGGCGCTGGACTGGGCAGAAATCGTACGTACGGTGGCGTTGGATGTTTCGCCACTTATCGCAGAGAAAGAACTCAACTTTGAAATCAAAACTCAACCATGTAGGGTGTACGCACACGACTGGATGCTGCGCGAACTGACCCGCAATCTGCTCCACAACGCCATTCGGCACACGCCACCGCGTGACAACTTGTTAGTCAGCATTCAGCCGCAAGGCGAGGCGGCATTGTTGACCATTCGCGACGCTGGTTGTGGCATTGGCGATGCACTGCGAAAAAGGCTCTATCAGCCCTTTGCAACGAGTGACACAAAGTCCGGCTCAGGCCTCGGGTTGATGATTGCCCGGGAAATCGTGCTGGCGCTGGGCGGTACCATCCAACTCAACAACCGTATGGACGGCGATACCATAGTCGGGTTGGACGCTTACATCTCAATTCCACGAATACACTCCGCAAACTAATGGAAAAAACCCGCATCGACAAATGGCTCTGGGCCGCGCGCTTTTTCAAGACCCGCTCACTGGCAACCGAAGCGGTGAACCGGGGCCAAGTACAAATTAACCAGCAAGGTATAAAACCCTCACGGGAGGTCCGTGCTGGCGACGTGCTCACAATATTGCAGGCGAATGTGCAACATACGGTCGAAGTGCTCGGACTTAGCGATCAGCGTGGCCCCGCCCCAATTGCGCAGCTGTTGTATGCCGAAACGCAGGAAAGTCTGCAGAAGCGCGCAAAGGCGGCTGAGAATCGGCGGTTGAGCCCAGAACCTGCGCTGACGATGGAACATGGCCGCCCCACCAAACGTGATCGGCGCGATTTGCAGAAGAACTGGGACGACCGTTGGAGTGCGTCAATGGACGGTTAAAACCCCAACCAACAGCAAA
>JBAWYQ010000087.1:0-15892 GCA_037143475.1 Burkholderiales bacterium
TGCACGAAGTGGCACTGTTTGAGGACATTCACCATCAGGTGCTGCAGGAGTTCCCAGACCTCGAGAAGGCACAAAATCGACGCCGCCTGCTGTTTGAGACCATTCGGCGCATGCTCAGCGCCCAGGTATATGACCTGATAGCGGTGAGCCAGGTTGCGCTGGCCGCGGCAATGCCGCCGAGCCCGGATGCCGTTCGACAACTACCGCCCCTGCTGGCTTTTGGAAGTGCGATGCGGCTCCAGTCCATCCAGCTCAAGCAGTTCCTGTTTCGCAACCTCTACCGTCACCCTCAGGTCATGGAGACCACCGCATTGGCCAAGCAGGTGGTGCGGGATTTGTTTGACGCTTACCTTTCTGCACCGCACGAACTTCCTCTCAATTTTGGCGTTGGAATTGACGACATAAAGGGGGGAAAAGGGCGTCCCCCGACGCCCGCCCGCCTGGTTGCCGACTATATCGCCGGCATGACAGACCGGTTTGCCGCTCGCGAGCACGAACGCCTGACAGGGCATCGACTCTTGGGTTGATCAAAAATGGCACGGCATGAACCCGCGGCCAGTAAAATCTCCTCACAATCAAAAGCGTGCCCGGAGGATTTGTGAGTTTTCTCAACGAGTTGAAATTGCAGGCCAGCGCGCTGGAAGGCGAGCAGACGCAGCAGTTGCAAGGCTACGAGGCAAATGCCGTCGTGACCGAGCGGGCATGCAAGGTCGTTTGGCAATATTTGCAAGACCTGGCACGACACCTCAGCGTCATCACACCACAAGCGCCTGGGTTTTCTCTGGACGGAAAAACGAAGTGGCCTCCCATGAAGCTTGCCGGTTTTCGTGCCGATACGCGCAAGAAAAAGCTGCGGGACAAAGACGTTTGCGACTTTATTGCCATGGGATGGGACATCGTGCCCCTTGTGGGGCCGCCAATCGCGGGTTCAGTTAGCGTGAACTTTCCCCCCGAGTTGGATCGGGTGCAAAAGCGACTGGCCTTTGGCCATGTTGACCATGAGCGCCAGAACGTACTTCACCCCGAGAAAAATACACTGCAGGCCATCCGCTTTGAGTACACCACCCAGGCGCGCGGCAACATCACCGTCACCGCAGACCACGACAACGCGCAGCTCGTATTTCGACTAGCCAATGCTGACGGATTCGGCGTGGTGACCACTACCTGGCCGGCACAACGTATTGACAATGATCTGATGGACGAACTGGCCAAACTGGTTGTGGCCCAACCAAGTCGATTTGCATGATCACCACCACCGAGCCCGATGACGCCCAGGTTGCAGACGACACCCGGCGCTGGTTGCAGCGCGCTGTCATTGGCCTGAACCTGTGCCCGTTCGCCAAGTCGGTGGACGTAAAGGGGCTGGTTCACTACGCCGTCACCCGTTCCGTGGGTTTTAAAGACTTGTTGGCGGACTTGAAGTCTGAGCTAAATGCGCTTGCAGCCGCTGAGGACACTGTGCGGGATACTACACTTTTTATAGCACCCGATGGTTTGCAGGATTTTTTGGAATACAACGATTTTCTGGCCCAGGCCAATCGCTTGCTGGCAAAAATGGGCTTTGATGGGGTATTTCAGCTCGCCAGCTTGCACCCCCAGTATCAGTTTGCCGATGCACCGGCCGATGCCATCACCAACTTCACCAACCGCTCGCCCTATCCCACGCTGCACCTGATACGCGAGGCCAGCATAGACCGGGCCGTCAAAGCCTTTCCGCACGCAGAGGCCATTTTCGAAACCAATATGCGGACCATGGAGCGCATCGGGCATGACGGCTGGGAGGCGTTGGGGGTGGGCGCCAGCGCAGGGCGTGGCAAACTTCCCTCATGAAACAGCACAAACCGCGGGTCACCAGCGCCATATCGCCAACGGCGGGCAAGCCGACAGCCGTACACCCCTTGGCAGACGAGGTGCGACCGGGGCAGAGCGTGGAACTGCTAAAGGAGCTGCACATCCTTACGCGTGAGGGCAAGCTCAACCAGGACTCCCGGCGCAAGCTCAAGCAGGTGTATCACCTGTACCAGTTTATCGAGAAGCTGCTGCTGGAGCTGCCCGATGCCGGCAAGGGGGCCACGCTGGCTGACCACGGTGCAGGCAAGTCGTATCTGGGTTTCATTATTTACGACCTGTTCTTCAAGGCGCTGAAGAGCGGCCACATTTTCGGTATTGAGACGCGCTCGGAACTGGTGCAAAAGTCGCGCGAACTGGCCCGCCGTCTAGAGTTTGACGGAATGTCGTTTTTGAACCTGAGCGTGGCGGAGTCAACCGGGTCTGATGCCTTGCCTGACACCATTGATGTGGTCACCGCGCTACACGCCTGCGACACGGCCACCGATGATGCCATCGCGTTCGGGCTGCAGAAGCAGGCGCGCTACCTGGTGCTGGTGCCCTGCTGCCAGGCCGAGATTGCACGCAGTCTGAACGCAGGCAAGGCCTTGTCGCTGAGTCGCACACCACTGGCTGAGTTGTGGCGCCACCCGTTGCACACCCGCGAGATGGGCAGTCAGATCACCAATGTACTGCGCTGCCTGTATCTTGAGGCCAGCGGCTACCAGGTGACGGTGACGGAACTGGTGGGCTGGGAACACAGCATGAAGAACGAGCTCATCATTGCCCGGCGCACCGGCAAGCCCAACCGGGCTGCGGCACAGCGCCTGCGTGCGCTGTTGGAAGAGTTTGGTTTGACGGCCTTGCTAGTGACGCGCTTTGTGTTGCCAGTTGTTGCTGCGCCTGAGACGGCGGCGGTGCACGGTGAGCTGGTGTTGGGTTAGGACTCAGTCACCGCCACCGCCCTCCTGTATGGCCCGTCTTCCCCGCCTCTCTTTGCCGGGTCATCCGCACCATGTGATCCAGCGCGGCAACAACCGCCAAGCGATTTTTTCATCCTCGGCCGACTACCAGATGATGCTGGACCTGCTGGACGAAAACGCCCGCAAGTTCAGTGTCGCCATCCACGCGTATGTGCTGATGGGCAATCACTTCCATTTGCTGGCGACGCCCCGCACCGCCGATGGCCTACCGCAGATGATGCAGGCGGTGGGGCGGCGCTATGTGCGCTATTTCAACGACAGCCAGAAACGCAGCGGCACGCTGTGGGAGGGGCGCTACAAATCCACCCTGATCCAGACCGAGCGCTACCTGCTGGCCTGCATGGTCTACATCGACCTCAATCCGGTGCGTGCCGGCATGGTGGGGCAGGCGCGGGACTATGCCTGGTCCAGCCACGCGCACTATGTCGGCTTGCGAATCGACAAGCTGATTACGCCGCATCCTCTGGTCTGGGAGTTGGGTAACACGCCCTTTGCGCGTGAGGCAGCCTACGCCGAATTGGTGCAGGCAGGCATCAGCACGGGGCAACAGCATGCTTTGACTGATTCCGCTCTGCGCGGTTGGGCGTTGGGAGAACCTGATTTTGTAAAAATGCTGCAAAAAATGACGACACGTCGCGTGTCGAAGGCCGCTGCTGGGCGTCCGCTGGCAGCCAAAATAGCATCCACGAAATAGGGCCTTAGGCCTTACATTTAAAGTGCAGAGTGCTATTGTTTTTAATATGTCCCTAATTATTTGTTGATGAATTTGATTGGTAATTAATTGGAATCTGACCCCAATTATTCTACTTGGCATCTTTGTTGCAATGCAGTATTCTTCGAATCCATTGCAAATACCCAGGAGAGTGCCATGACCACGGCAGCCGAGATCCAACATCTTCAGAACACCGGTTTGTATTCCAAGGAGCACGAGCATGACGCCTGCGGCGTCGGTTTTGTGGCCCACATCAAGGGAACGAAGTCGCACGACATCGTCAAGAATGCGCTGAAGATTCTGGAGAACCTGGATCACCGGGGCGCTGTGGGTGCTGACAAACTCATGGGCGACGGTGCTGGGATTTTGATCCAGTTGCCCGATGCGTTGTACCGCGAAGAAATGGCCGCGCAGGGCGTAACCCTGCCACCGCCAGGCGAATATGGCGTGGGCATGATCTTTTTGCCCAAGGAACATGCCTCCCGCATGGCCTGCGAGCAGGAGATGGAGCGCGCCATCAAAGCCGAAGGCCAGGTGTTGCTGGGTTGGCGTGATGTGCCGGTGAATCGTGACATGCCCATGTCGCCCACCGTGCGCGAGAAAGAACCGGTTCTGCGCCAGGTCTTTATTGGCCGTGGCAACGATGTCATCGTGCAGGACGCGCTGGAGCGCAAGTTGTACGTCATTCGCAAGACGGCTAGCGCGAACATCCAAAACTTGAAGCTAAAGCACAGCAAAGAATATTACGTGCCCAGTATGAGCAGTCGCACGGTGGTCTACAAGGGCCTGCTGCTGGCGGACCAGGTGGGCACCTATTTCCGCGATCTGGAGGACGAGCGTTGCGTCTCCGCGTTGGGTCTGGTGCACCAGCGCTTCTCGACCAACACTTTCCCCGAGTGGCCACTGGCGCACCCCTATCGCTATGTCGCGCACAACGGCGAGATCAACACCGTCAAGGGCAACTACAACTGGATGAAGGCGCGCGAAGGCGTGATGTCTTCCCCCGTTCTGGGTGCCGATTTGCAAAAACTCTACCCCATCAGCTTTGCCAGTCAGTCCGACACGGCGACGTTTGATAACTGCCTCGAATTGCTGACCATGTCGGGCTACCCGATCAGCCAGGCCGTGATGATGATGATTCCCGAGCCCTGGGAAAACCACACCATGATGGATGAGCGTCGACGTGCGTTCTACGAATACCACGCCGCAATGCTGGAGCCCTGGGACGGCCCGGCCTCCATCGTGTTCACCGATGGTCGCCAGATCGGCGCCACACTGGACCGCAATGGATTGCGTCCTTCGCGCTACTGCATCACCGATGACGATCTGGTCATCATGGGTTCCGAGTCCGGTGTGTTGCCTGTGCCGGAAAACAAGATCGTTCGCAAATGGCGTCTGCAGCCAGGAAAGATGTTCCTGATCGACTTGGAGCAGGGGCGGATGATTGATGATCAGGAGCTCAAGGCCAACTTGGCTAACAGCAAGCCCTACAAGCAGTGGATTGAGAACCTGCGCATTAAGCTTGACGACGTGGTTTTTGAGGAGCGTCGCACCGACCAGGCGTTGTCTACGGTGATCGCCGGTGTTGAGCCGAAGCGCTCGACCGACAAGGTGAGCCTTTTGGACCGCCAGCAGGCATTTGGCTTCACGCAAGAAGACCTCAAATTCTTGATTGCACCGATGGCTGCGGCAGGCGAAGAGGCTATTGGTTCGATGGGTAATGACAGCCCGCTGGCTGTGCTCTCGGACAAGAACAAGCCGCTGTACAACTACTTCAAGCAGTTGTTTGCGCAGGTGACCAATCCACCGATCGACCCGATCCGTGAGGCCATTGTCATGTCACTGGTGTCGTTTATTGGGCCCAAGCCCAATTTGCTGGACATCAATCAGGTGAACCCGCCGATGCGCATGGAGGTGAGTCAGCCGGTGCTGGATTTTGCCGACATGGCCAAACTGCACGACATCGAAAAGCACACCCAGGGCAAGTTCCGGAGCTACACGCTTGACATCACGTACCCCCTGTCATGGGGCCACGAAGGCGTAGAAGCCAAGTTGGCGTCACTGTGCGCCGAGGCGGTGGACGCCATCAAGGGTGGCAAGAACATCCTGATCATCAGCGATCGTGCGATGAACGCCACACAAGTGGCCATTCCGGCGTTGCTGGCGCTTTCTGCCATCCACCAGCATCTGGTGGGCGAAGGCTTGCGCACGACCGCGGGGCTGGTGGTGGAGACCGGCACGGCGCGTGAAGTGCACCATTTCGCGGTGCTGGCGGGCTACGGTGCCGAAGCCGTTCACCCCTATCTGGCCATGGAAACTCTGGTCAGCATCCACAAGGACCTGCCTGGCGACCTGTCGGCCGAGAAGGCCATCTACAACTACGTCAAGGCCGTGGGAAAGGGACTGTCCAAGATCATGTCCAAGATGGGCGTGTCCACCTATATGAGCTACTGCGGAGCGCAGTTGTTTGAGGCGATTGGCCTGTCCACCGAGACGGTTTCCAAGTATTTCACCGGAACGCCGAGCCGCGTCGAAGGCATCGGTGTTTTCGAAATCGCCGAAGAAGCCATCCGCATGCACAAGGCCGCCTTTGGTGCCGACCCGGTGCTGGCCAGCGCGCTGGACGCCGGTGGTGAGTACGCTTGGCGCGCCCGTGGCGAAGAGCATATGTGGACGCCGGATGCCATCGCCAAACTGCAACACAGCACGCGTGCCAACAACTGGAACACCTACAAGGAATACGCCCAGATCGTCAACGACCAGAGCAAGCGACACCTGACTTTGCGCGGGTTGTTCGAGTTCAAGATCGATCCCTCCAAGGCGATTTCGGTGGACGAAGTCGAGTCGGCTAAGGAAATCGTCAAACGCTTCGCCACTGGTGCCATGTCTCTGGGCTCCATCAGCACCGAAGCACACGCAACCCTGGCCATTGCCATGAACCGCATCGGTGGCAAGAGCAACACCGGCGAAGGTGGTGAAGACCCCGCTCGCTACCGTCAGGAGCTCAAAGGCATCCCGATCCAGCAAGGCCAGACCATGGCCGACATCATCGGCAAAGATGTGGTTGAAGTGGATATTCCCATGAATGCGGGTGACAGCTTGCGTTCGCGCATCAAGCAGGTCGCATCCGGCCGCTTTGGTGTGACCGCCGAATATCTCAACAGCGCCGATCAGATCCAGATCAAGATGGCCCAGGGAGCCAAGCCCGGCGAGGGTGGTCAACTGCCCGGTGGCAAGGTGTCCGACTACATCGGTCGCCTGCGTCACTCCGTACCGGGTGTGGGCTTGATTTCACCGCCGCCGCACCATGACATCTATTCGATTGAGGATCTGGCCCAGTTGATCCACGACCTGAAAAACGTCGCGCCGCATTCGGGCATCAGCGTCAAACTGGTCAGTGAAATCGGTGTGGGTACTATTGCCGCCGGTGTAGCCAAGTGCAAGGCCGACCATGTGGTGATTGCCGGACACGACGGCGGCACGGGTGCATCGCCCTGGTCGTCCATCAAGCATTGCGGCAGTCCGTGGGAAATTGGCCTAGCTGAGACGCAGCAGACCCTGGTGTTGAACCGGCTGCGCAGCCGCATCCGCGTGCAGGCCGACGGGCAGATGAAGACGGGGCGTGACGTCGCAATCGGCGCTCTACTAGGTGCCGATGAGTTCGGCTTTGCCACTGCGCCCCTGGTGGTCGAAGGTTGCATCATGATGCGCAAGTGCCACCTCAATACCTGCCCCGTGGGCGTGGCGACCCAAGACCCGGCGCTGCGCAAGAAGTTCTCCGGCAAGCCCGAGCATGTGGTGAACTACTTTTTCTTCATCGCCGAAGAAGTGCGCCAGATCATGGCCCAACTCGGTATCCGCAAGTTTGACGACCTGATTGGCCGTGCGGACCTGCTCGATATGCGCAAGGGGATCGAGCATTGGAAAGCCAGCGGCCTGGACTTCGGCCGCCTGTTTGCCCAACCCAATGTGCCTGCTGACGTGCCTCGCTTCCAGACTCTGGAGCAGGAACACGGCCTTGAAAAGGCGCTGGACAACGTGCTAATCGCCAAAAGCCGTGCGGCCATTGACAAGGGTGAGCGCGTGCAGTTCATGGAAGTAGCCCGCAACGTCAATCGCTCGGTGGGCGCCATGCTGTCGGGTGCGGTGACCAAGGTCCACCCTGAAGGATTGCCTGACGACACGATTCGCATCCAACTTGAAGGTACGGGCGGGCAGTCTTTCGGCGCCTTCCTGGCCCGTGGCATCACGCTGTATCTGATCGGCGACGCCAATGACTACACTGGCAAGGGACTCTCCGGCGGGCGCGTGGTGGTACGCCCCAGCATCGACTTCCGGGGTGTGGCGGTTAACAACACCATCGTCGGAAACACCGTCATGTACGGGGCAACCACTGGCGAGGCCTTCTTCAGCGGCGTCGGCGGTGAGCGCTTTGCAGTGCGCCTGTCAGGGGCTACCGCTGTGGTCGAGGGCACGGGCGACCACGGGTGTGAGTACATGACCGGCGGCACCGTGGCGGTGCTGGGCAAGACCGGGCGCAACTTTGCGGCCGGCATGAGCGGTGGCATTGCCTACGTGTACGACGAAGACGGCCAGTTTGCCAAGCGGTGCAACACCGCCATGGTTTCGATGGAGAAAGTATTGACCAGTGCCGAGCAGGAAGTGGCAATGGACAAGGCGATCTGGCACCGCGGTTTGAGCGACGAAGTCCAACTGCGCAAATTGCTGGAAGACCACAACCGTTGGACCGGCAGCAAGCGCGCGCGTGAATTGCTGGACGAGTGGGACACCGCACGGGCTAAGTTCGTCAAGGTCTTCCCCAATGAGTACAAACGTGCCCTGGGCGAGATTCATGCGAAGAAAACGGCTGCAGCCCCCGTAAAGCAAGCGCAAGCAGCTATCAAAAAAGAAGCAACTGCGACTAAATAAACTGACAAGACAGGAAATATCATGGGAAAAGTCACTGGCTTCATGGAGTTTGACCGCATCGAAGAGGGCTACAAGCCCGTCACCGAGCGCCTGAAACATTACAAAGAGTTCGTGGTGGGGCTAGACGATGCACAGGCCAATAAGCAGGCCGCGCGTTGCATGGACTGCGGTACGCCGTTTTGCAACAACGGCTGCCCGGTCAACAACATCATTCCGGACTTCAACGACATGGTGTACCGCAATGACTGGAAGGCTGCCATCGACACCTTGCACAGCACCAACAACTTCCCCGAGTTCACCGGCCGTATCTGCCCCGCACCTTGCGAGGCGGCATGCACGCTGAATGTGAACGACGAGGCGGTGGGCATCAAGTCCATCGAGCACGCCATCATCGACCGCGCCTGGGCGGAGGGCTGGGTGTTGGCCCAGCCTGCCAGCACCAGGACCGGCAAAAAGGTGGCGGTGGTGGGCTCCGGCCCGGCCGGTATGGCAGCGGCCCAGCAGCTGGCGCGTGTGGGGCATGACGTGACGCTGTTCGAAAAGAACGACCGCGTTGGTGGCCTGCTGCGCTATGGCATTCCTGACTTCAAGATGGAAAAGTCCCACATTGACCGTCGCGTGGACCAACTGGTCAAGGAAGGCGTCACCATTCGCACCGGTGTTCTGGTCGGCGAAATGCCCAAAGACTCGAAAGTGACCAACTGGGCCAAGGAAACCATTTCTGCAGCCCAGTTGCAGAGCGACTTTGACGCGGTGCTGCTGACGGGTGGCTCCGAGCAGTCGCGTGATTTGCCGGTGCCCGGTCGTGAACTGGCGGGCGTGCATTTCGCCATGGAATTTTTGCCCCAGCAAAACAAGGTCAACGCCGGTGACAAGCTCAAAGGGCAACTGCGCGCGACCGACAAGCATGTGATCGTCATTGGCGGCGGTGATACGGGCTCGGACTGCGTCGGTACCAGCAACCGCCATGGCGCGGCTAGCGTCACCCAGTTTGAGGTGATGCCGCAGCCACCGGTGGAAGAAAACCGCCCCATGACCTGGCCCTATTGGCCGATCAAACTGCGCACCAGTTCCAGCCACGACGAGGGCTGCGACCGTGAATTTGCCATCTCCACCAAGGAATTCATCGGTGAAAAGGGCAAGCTCACCGGCTTGAAGACGGTGCGTGTCGAGTGGAAAGACGGCAAGATGATCGAGGTTCCTGGCTCTGAAAAGGTTCTCAAAGCTGATCTGGTGCTACTGGCCATGGGCTTTGTGAATCCGGTAGCTACCGTATTGGAATCCTTTGGTGTGGACAAGGACAGTCGGGGTAATGCAAAGGCAACGGTTGACTTCACCGGGGGCTACGCCACAAACGTGCCCAAGGTTTTTGCTGCCGGCGATATCCGGCGTGGCCAGAGTCTGGTGGTGTGGGCGATCCGCGAAGGTCGCCAGGCGGCGCGTTCCGTGGATGAGTTCCTGATGGGATGCAGCGACCTGCCGCGGTAGCGCGGCTTAACACAGGGTTTACGCGAATCCTTTATCATTCAGAAGCCGGAAATAGCCCGGCTTTTGTTTTTTTATGGCCCACAACACTTCTGAATCTCTGGTTGAGCTGCGTCGCGTGACTTTCGGGTACGGTGAGCGCGTCATTCTGGACGATGTCTCTCTGAGCGTGCCCCGCGGCAAAGTTACGGCGTTGATGGGCGCCTCGGGAGGTGGCAAAACCACCATCATGCGTCTTATTGGGGGGCAAAATCGTGCCCAGACGGGCCAAATGCTTTTCGACGGGCAGGATGTGACCACCATGGACCAGCCCCACTTGTATGCAGCGCGACGGCGCATGGGTATGCTGTTTCAGTTTGGTGCCTTGTTTGCAGACCTGAGCGTGTTTGATAACGTGGCTTTTCCACTGCGAGAGCACACCGATTTGTCAGAGGATATGGTCTACGACATCGTGTTGATGAAGCTCAATGCGGTTGGCCTGCGTGGCGCTCGGGACATGATGCCCAATGCGCTGTCGGGAGGGATGGCTCGTCGCGTGGCGTTGGCCCGTGCTATTGCGCTGGATCCCGAACTGGTGATGTATGACGAGCCGTTTTCCGGCATTGACCCCATTTCGGTGGGGACATCGGCTAAATTGATTCGCCAGCTCAATGATTCCATGGGCCTTACCAGTATGTTCGTGTCCCATGAGATCGAGCAAACCTTTGCAATTGCAGATCATGTGATCATTTTGGCCAATGGCAAGGTGGCAGCCCAAGGCACACCGCAAGAGGTGTTGCACAGTACGGACCCGCTGGTGTACCAGTACGTGAATGCCCTGTCTGAAGGCCCGGTGCGGTTTCATTACCCCGCGGTGACTGTAGAGGATGACTTTGGCGATGTAGCAGACCCATCCAGCCAGCAGTTCGGAGTGTCACGATGACTTGGTACAAGCCCGCCGATGTCGGTTTCGCAACGCGCAGCAAAATGGCAGATATAGGATATGCTGCGCGACTTTTCTTTCGGCTCCTGGTGTCATTCGTGCCCACTTTCAGGCGCTTTGGCTTGGTGCGCGACCAAATGCATTTCCTGGGCAATTACTCACTGGCCATCATTGCGGTATCGGGGCTATTTGTCGGGTTCGTATTTGGTTTGCAGGGTTATTACACATTGATACGCTACGGCTCCTCAGAGGCGCTGGGGCTGTTGGTGACATTGACTCTGGTGCGGGAATTGGGTCCCGTTGTGACCGCACTGCTGTTTGCCGGTCGTGCAGGGACATCGCTCACGGCAGAAATCGGGCTGATGAAAGCGGGAGAACAAATCAGTGTCATGGAGATGATGGCAGTGGACCCAATACAACGGGTACTGGCGCCCCGGTTCTGGGGTGGTGTTGTGGTCATGCCGCTGTTGGCTGCAGTGTTCAGCGCCACCGGTGTCATCGGTGGCTGGGTTGTGGGTGTGCTGATGATTGGTGTGGATGCGGGTTCCTTCTGGAGCCAGATTCAGGGCGGTGTCGATGTTTGGCAGGATGTCGGGAACGGTATCCTCAAGAGCATTGTTTTCGGCCTTACAGTCACCTTTATTGCTGTGTATCAGGGATTTGAGGCCCAAGCGACTCCCGAGGGCGTTGCCAGTGCCACCACCCGTACGGTGGTCGTCGCATCCCTTGCGGTTTTGGGTCTGGATTTCATCCTGACCGCCATGATGTTTACTATTTGACCTCTGTCCCCAACTGATTAGAAGGAAGTTTATGCAGCGTTCAAAAAATGACGTGTGGGTTGGCCTCTTTGTGCTGATCGGGGCCGTGGCGATCCTGTTTTTGGCGCTCCAGTCGGCCAATTTGCTGTCCCTGAGTTTTCAGTCTACTTACCGTATTTCGGCCAAGTTTGAAAACGTAGGCGGGCTCAAGCCCAAGGCTGCAGTGCGCAGCGGCGGTGTAGTGGTCGGTCGCGTCGAGTCTCTCGTGTTTGATGACAAGTCCTTCCAGGCCCGCGTAACGCTGGCGCTCGAGAGCCGGTACGCCTTTCCCAAGGATAGTTCACTGAAAATTTTGACCAACGGCTTGTTGGGCGAGCAATACATCGGTATAGAGGCCGGCGCTGCAGACACGAATCTGGTGGCTGGTGATGTTATCGGTGCGACGCAATCTGCGGTGGTCCTGGAAAATCTGATCAGTCAATTCCTGTACAGCAAGGCAGCCGATGGCAGTGGAACTGGGGCCGAGAAAAAATGACATTGGTGCAGATGATTACAACGTTCTGCCAGGCGCATCCAACCGCCTGGCTTGACCGTGTTTTGCGCATGGGCCTGGTGGTCGCGGTTTTTGCTCTACAGGCATGCGCCACAGTTGCCAACCCCGACCCCCGTGATCCAATGGAGTCCTGGAACAGGGGTGTTTTTGGGTTTAACGACACGGTCGATGCCGCCGTGATCAAACCGGTTGCCAAGACATATAGGGACGTTGTACCGAACTGGATGCGCACCGGTGTGGGTAACTTCTTTGGCAATCTCGATGACCTGTGGTCTGGTGTCAACAATGCCTTGCAGCTTCGCGGGCTGGACACGGCCGATAGTTTTGGGCGCGTAGTGATCAATACCACTTTGGGCCTGGGTGGTTTACTCGATATCGCCAGCGAAATGGGTATAGAACGCCATTCGGCCAACTTTGGGTTGACACTGGGACGCTGGGGCGTTGGGGCCGGGCCTTTTGTAGTCATTCCGTTCTGGGGGTCATCGACTCTTCGTGACACCGGAGCCATGGTGTTTGATATCAAAGGCAATCCGGTCAATCACATTGATGACGTGCCGCGTCGCGATGTATTGACCTTGGTGAACCTGATTGACACCCGTGCAACCTACCTGAAAGCCGGTGAGGTAGTGGAGGAGGCCGCACTCGATAAATACAGTTTCACCCGAGATGCATTCCTGCAGCGGCGGCGTAACCAGGTGTATGACGGCAATCCTCCGGAAGAGGAAGAATTGCCCAATCCTGATGATGCGCTCGCACCGAAGCAATAGCATTTTGTATGCTTGGTGGGTTTTACGCGCGTTAGTGATACGGTGTAGCTGATTTATGAACTTGAATGGGAAGCAATCGATGACACGATCTTTTTTCCGCAGTGTATTGACTGCCGCAGCACTCGTGCTGACGGCTATGGTTGTTCCTGTGGTCCACGCAGAAGAGGAAGCTCCAGACGCGCTGATCAAGCGTTTGTCGGTTGACGTGCTGGAAACCATTAAAAATGACAAAGCCATTCGCGCAGGTGATATGGCCAAGGTCATCGCGCTGGTTGATTTGCGCATCATGCCCAATGTCAACTTTCAGCGCATGACTGCTTCGGCGGTAGGCCCGGCCTGGCGCCAGGCGACGCCTGAGCAACAAAAGCGGCTGCAGGAAGAGTTCAAGATCTTGCTGGTGCGCACCTATGCAGGCGCATTGGCGCAGGTCACGGACCAAACTATTTCCATGAAACCGCTACGCGCTGCGGCTGAAGACAAGGAAGTGCTGGTGCGCTCTGAAGTCAAAGGCAATGGCGACTCTATTCAGTTGGACTATCGCCTGGAGAAAACGCCAGGGCAGGGCGCGGGATGGCGCATTTACAACCTCAACGTGTTGGGTGTGTGGTTGGTCGAGACCTACCGCAGTCAGTTTGCAGCAGAGATCAATGCGAAGGGTGTTGATGGTTTGATTGCCACCCTGACGGAGCGGAACAAAAACAATGGCAAGAAGGCCTGATGTGTTGACGCTTCCTGTTGAGTTGACCCACGATCAGGCAAAGGCTTGCCTGGCGAAACTGGTCGCAGGCGTAGATGCAGAAGGCAGCTCCGTCGTCGTCGATGCCAAAGCACTTGAGCGTTTTGACTCGTCCGCGCTGGCCGTATTGCTGGAGTTGCGTCGTGCCAGCATACGGGCTGGAAAGTCTCTAGTGGTTCGGGAGTCGCCGAAACACCTGACTGACTTGGCCACTCTTTATGGAATCGAGGGGCTTTTGCCCCAATCTTGATCTAACTGCGACCGCCTAAAATGGCGGCTGCCCATGTCTGCCATCTCTTTTCAGTCCGTATCCAAATCCTATGCTTCACCGCGTGGTCCTGCGGGGGCGACGTTTTTGGCATTGGACCGTATTCAGCTCGATATCGAGGAGGGTGAGTTCTTTGGACTTCTTGGCCCCAACGGCGCTGGCAAGACTACGTTGATCAGCATTCTGGCCGGCCTGACCCGGGCCACCAGTGGGCGTGTCATGGTGCTGGGTTGTGATGTTCAGGGTGACTATGCGCAAGCGCGTCGCAAGCTGGGCATCGTGCCGCAGGAACTGGTGTTTGACCCCTTTTTCAATGTCCGCGAGGCGCTTCGCTTTCAGTCCGGCTATTTCGGAATCAAAAACAATGATGCGTGGATCGACGAGTTGCTGACCAGTCTGGGTCTGGCCGACAAGGCGAGCGCCAACATGCGTCAGCTCTCGGGTGGCATGAAGCGACGCATGCTGGTGGCTCAGGCGCTGGTGCACAAGCCACCGGTCATCGTGCTGGATGAGCCTACAGCGGGTGTCGACGTGGAACTGCGCCAGACCCTGTGGCAATTCATCTCCTCACTCAACAAGAAAGGCCACACCGTTTTGTTGACCACACATTATCTGGAAGAGGCTGAAGCCCTGTGTGGTCGCATAGCCATGCTCAAGGCAGGGCGTGTCGTGGCTCTGGATCGAACCAGCGATTTGCTCAAGGCAGCTTCAGGCAATGTGCTGCGGTTCAAGACGACTGGGGTGCTGCCAGCGGCTTTGGCGGCACGCGCCCGTGTTACAGGCAGCGTGGTTCAGTTGCCTGCCAACAGTGCGCTGGAAATCGAACAGTATCTGGCCGCTGTGCGCGAGTCCGGGCTAGTCGTGGAAGACGTCGAAATGCGCAAGTCAGACCTCGAGGATGTATTCATTGAAATCATGAATCGCGTATCGTCACAACAATCGGCAGAGGTAACGCAATGACCGGTTGGCAAACGCTTTTCTACAAGGAAGTCTTGCGTTTCTGGAAGGTGGGTTTCCAGACGGTGGCAGCTCCCGTGCTGACCGCCATGATGTACCTGCTGATTTTTGGTCATGTGCTGGAAGACCACGTCAAGGTCTACGACACCGTTCGCTACACCGCATTCCTGGTGCCAGGCCTGGTCATGATGAGCGTCCTGCAAAACGCGTTTGCCAACAGCTCGTCTTCGCTCATACAGAGCAAGATCATGGGCAACCTGGTCTTTTTGCTGCTCACGCCGCTTTCGCACTGGAGCTGGTTTGTCGCCTATGTGGGCTCATCCATCGTACGCGGGTTGGTTGTGGGTGGGGGTGTTTTGCTGGTTGCCGTCTGGTTTGCGCCTTTGACATTTGCCGCACCCCTCTGGATTGTGGTTTTTGCCATTTTGGGCGCCGCCTTGATGGGTGCCATGGGGTTGATTGCAGGATTGTGGGCGGAAAAATTTGATCAACTCGCTGCATTTCAGAACTTTGTCATCATGCCGATGACCTTTTTGAGCGGCGTGTTCTACTCCATTGGATCATTGCCCCCATTTTGGCAAGGTGCCAGCCACCTGAATCCCTTTTTCTACATGATCGACGGTTTTCGCTTCGGATTTTTTGGCGTGAGCGATGCTTCCCCCTGGTTGAGTCTGAGCATCGTTGGCTCGGCTCTGGTCGTCGTGAGCCTGGTTGCAATGCAATTGCTGCGCACCGGTTACAAAATTCGCAGCTGAACATATTATCTTTATGACCGCACAAGAAATACAAACCCTGATCGAAGGCCACATCGCTTGTGAAATGTGCCACGTGGACGGCGATGGCCGCCATTGGTATGCAACCGTGGTTTCTGCATCGTTTGAAGGCGTGCGCACCATTAAACGCCACCAGACAGTCTATGCAGCCATGGGCTCTCGCATGAAGACCGATGAAGTTCATGCCTTGTCGATCAAAGCCCATACGCCTGCTGAGTGGGC
>JBAWYQ010000088.1:0-15853 GCA_037143475.1 Burkholderiales bacterium
GACACCAACTTCAGCTGCCGGCTGCATCGCGCCGCCAGTGACGCGTCATGCGTGACCAGAACAAATGCAGTGCCGTTGTCGCGCGCCAGGTTCAGCATCAGGTCGAACACGCCGTCGGCGGTGCCACGGTCCAGGTTGCCGGTTGGCTCGTCGGCCAACACGCAGTCCGGACGCGTCACCAGCGCGCGGGCAATAGCCACGCGCTGCCGTTCGCCCCCTGAAAGCTCAGCCGGGCGATGGTGCATGCGATCCTGTAGCCCCACACTTGCTAGCATTTCAATAGCTGCTTGCGCACAATCCACGGGGTCTAGACGCCGAATGGTCAATGGCATGGCAACGTTGTCCAGCGCACTGAACTCCGGCAGCAAGTGATGAAACTGGTAGACAAAACCCAGGTGCAGGTTGCGCAACCGGCCTTGTTGCGTGGCGCCCACGCTGGCCAGATCCTGCCCGTGCAGATGGACGGACCCGCTGGTGGGAGCATCCAGCCCGCCCAGCAGGTGCAGCAAGGTGCTCTTGCCCGAGCCAGACGCACCCACAATGGCCAGGGTCTCGCCTTGGTGCACTTGCAGGTCAACGCCTTGCAGCACCGTTACGTCCAGCCGCCCTTCCGTAAAACGCTTGGTCAGGCCCTGCGCCTGCAACACGACCTCGCCGACTGCTGTCGACGCCGCCGGAGCGCCTGCAAGTCCGGCCACCATGCGGTAATGCGCAGCGCCCATCGCTGCCGGAACGAGTGTGGGGGCAACATCTCTACTCATATCGCAGCGCCTCCGCCGGGTTGACTCGACTGGCGCGCCAGCTGGGATACAGGGTGGCGGCAAACGCCAGAACCAGTGCGATCACGGCAACCGGAACAATGTCCGCCTGCTGTGGGTCGCTGGGCATGCGGCTGATCAGGTAAATGTCTTTGGGCAAGAAGCTGGCGCCCAGCAGGTGTTCCAGCGCCGGCACGATGACGTCAATGTTGAAGGCGATACCCAAGCCCAGCAGCAGTCCGGCCAGCGTCCCGATCACCCCCACCATGGCGCCCTGCACCACGAAGATGCCCATGATGCTGGCCGGGCTCGCCCCCAGCGTGCGCAAAATGGCAATATCGGCCCGCTTGTCGGTCACCGTCATCACCAGGGTGCTCACCAGGTTGAAGGCTGCCACGGCCACGATGAGCGTCAGGATGATGAACATCATGCGTTTTTCCACCTGCACAGCAGCAAACCAGGTGCGGTTCTGGCGCGTCCAATCCCGGATGTACAGGTCACCCGTCAGCGAACGGGCAAGTACATCGGCCACGGCCCGCGCTTGATGCAGGTCGCGCAGCTTGAGCCGCACGCCAGATGGGCCCTCGAGCCGGAAAATCTTGGCAGCATCGTCCACATGCACCATGGCCAGAGCCGAGTCGTATTCAAAATGCCCCGAATCGAAAGTCCCCACCACCGTCATCTGCTTCAACCGCGGCACCACGCCTGCTGGCGTAACCTGGCCGCTAGGCGCCACCAGCGTCACGCGGTCGCCGGTGCGCACACCCAGAGACCTCGCCAGCTCAGACCCCAGCACCACGCCAAACCCGCCAGGCACCAGTTGCGCCAGAACCGCCGCCTGCGCGCCGGTCGCCACATCAGTTACCTGGTGTTCCTGAGCCGGGTCGATACCCCGAACCATGACACCTTTCATGTCCTCACCCCTCGCCAACAGGGCCTGGGCTGCTATAAAAGGTGCAGCACCGATCACTTCGGGATTGGAACGCGCCTGGCTCAGGGTCATGCCCACGTCAGGCAACGCCTGGCCACCATTGGCGTAGACCTCAATATGGGAGACAACACCCAGCATCCGGTCCCGAACCTCCTTTTGAAACCCGTTCATCACACTCAGCACGATAATGAGGGCTGCCACACCCAATGCGATGCCCAGCATGGAAACACCGGAAATGAACGAAATAAACCCGTTGCGGCGGGTCGTTCGCCCGGCTCGCGTATAGCGCCAGCCAATGCGCAGCTCGTATGGAAATGTCAACATCCCCGGATTGTGGCATCCATGCAGGACAATCTACCTATGCACTTGCTTATTTCCCACGCCACACCCCCGGGGCCCCAGTGCCAGGCGGCCATTGCACAACTGGCACTTCCGAACTTGAATGAATTGCTGAGTTTGCTGACTGCTACGCCGCCGTTGCTGGCAGCACCCGAAGCGCTGACCCCATTGTCAGAGCGACTGCGTGCCACCTACATGGGCATGCAGGTTCAAGATGGACTCATTCCCTGGGCGGCCCTGGACGCCCAGCAGCTAGGGCTGACCAAGATTCATGGCGACGCGGGCTGGGCCTGGATCACTCCATGCCACCTCAATGTCCAATCCAACCACATTCTGATGGATGACCCGCTGGAGCTCGACGTGAGCGCACAGGAATGCGAGACGCTACGCGCCGCCATGAAACGGTATTTCGAAGAAGACGGCATCACCCTGCACCCTTTGAGCAACGGAACCTGGCTGGCTTTCGGGGAAGTGTTTAAGGACCTGCCAACGGCGTCACTGGAACGCGTGGCCGGCTCTGTCATCGACCCCTGGATGCCCCTGCAAGAACACGCAAAGCACCTGCGCCGACTGCAAAACGAGATGCAGATGCTGCTCTACACCCACGCCGTCAACGACGCCCGCGGTGCACTGGGTAAGCCCACGATCAATGCATTTTGGATCAGCGGCACAGGCACCCCAGCAACAGCGCCGATTGCCAACACCGACACGCTTGAATGTGTGGATGCCTTGCGCCAGAGCGCATTGCGCGACGACCCCCACGCATGGCAGCAGGCGTGGCAAACATTGGATGGCACCAAACTGGCAGAACTGGTGCAACGGGCCAAATTGGCCAAGCCGGTACACCTCACCCTGTGCGGTCCGCGCATGGCTGCAACACTGGAACTGCAGAACAAGCCCTGGTGGGGCCGCATACAGCAGCGCTTTTCCGTATCTTCGCCCGAGCAGTTACTAATCAGCCTATGACCAGGTCACACCTGCAGATTCCTCCAACTCGCGCAGTTGGGTATCTGGCTTTCCTTGCGGTGTTGACTATCACCGTGTCAGTGATTTTTCTGCTGTACAACTTGCGGGGCCGTGAAATGGATCACGCCCGGGTTGAGACGGTCAGCCTGACCAAGGTATTCATGCGGCAAACCGAGCAAAATCTGGACAACATTGATCTTGTGTTGCGCGGTGTGCAAGAGCGGCTACAAAACCCTTACGGGTCTCAGTTTGATCTGGACAGCATGCCCACCCACTTGTTGCTCAGTGCACGAGTGGGGTCGGTACGCCACATCTCGTCGCTTGCGCTGATTGATGCCGACGGATATGTGGTCAACACCTCGCGGGAGTACCCGTTCAAGCCGATCCCTGTCACCGACAGGGTGTATTTCAGCCACTTCGCCAACCAATCCCCCAGTACGGGCTTATTTATTGACAAACCTGTACGCAGTCGCCGTGACAACACATGGCATTGGCATCTGTCGCGTGCGCTGCATGGCCCGGACGGAAAATTTCGGGGCGTGGTGGTGGCGACCGTTGACGTCGTTCAATTCGAGCAGTTGTACAACTTTGTGAAACTCGATTTCGAACGCCCCTTCTCCATCTACCTCGCAGACGGAACCCTGGTGGCCAGCATCCCACACCGGGAGGCGCAGATCGGTGACCGCGCCCCTGAATTGGGTCAGGACAAACTGCCAATTGCAGGCGAAGAAGTGCGCATGCTGACACACGCAAGAGGCGATGGCGGTCGACAGGGTTTTGCCTTGGGCCACGCGTCGCAGTTTCCGATTCTGGTGAGTGTGACCAATGACGAGGAAGAGGCGCTCTACTCCTGGCGGGAAACTGCATGGCCGATCCTTATCGGCTCTATCCTGGTTTGCGTGCTGATCATTGTTTCGGCAACCCTGCTGGTCCTTGAGCTGATTCGCGAACAAGAGCTTGCCAACGAGCTTACCGGCGCCCACGACCGATTCCACCAGACGATCGACTCGGTGATGGACGGGATTGTGGCGGCCGATGAGTCACAAAACATTCTGGTTTTCAATCCTGCCGCCGAACGCATGTTTGGGTATTCCGCGGAGACTGCTATCGGGCAACCGCTGGAGCAATTGTTGCCACACCGCATGCGTGAAACGCATCACCAGCATGTGGCTAATTTTATTGCAACGGGCGTAGCATCCAGGACCATGGGACCACAGTTAGAGATTGTCGGACGGCGCGCCGATGGCTCGGAATTCCCCATTGAATCAACCATTTCACAGACACTCATTGGCGGCAAACGGCAGGTTACCGCCGTCTTGCGAGACGTGACCGACCGCCGCCGCCACGAGGACAATCTGCGAGAAGTGAATGCGCAATTGCGCAAGCTGTCGGAGTCGCTTCAGACCGTGCGGGAAGAGGAACGCTCCCGTATCTCCAGGGAACTGCACGATGAATTGGGTCAGCAACTGACCGGCCTGAAACTCGAATTCTCCTGGCTGGGCAACCGCATGCTGGAGGGGCGCGAAGTGACGCGCGAAGAAATACAGGCCATGCGCCTGCTGCTGGACAATTCACTAGCCGCCGTGCGCCGCATTTCCACTGAATTGCGTCCACTGATCTTGGACGATCTCGGGTTTGCCGAAGCGGTGACATGGCAAGTGGAGGAGTTCGGCAGACGTACAGGCATTGAGACTGCGCTCGATTTGAGCTACGCGCCCAAAGTCACGAGCGACATCGTCGCCAGTGGACTATTCCGAATTGTTCAGGAATCGCTGACCAATGTCACGCGCCATGCACAGGCATCCAAGGTGGGTGTTTGCATCGTGGGGGACGCCAGCCAACTCATACTCACCGTGCAGGACAACGGCAAAGGCATCTCCGAAGCCAGACGACGCAGCGATGGTATTGGGCTGGTCAGCATGCGGGAACGCGCAATTGCTTTGGGAGCCACATTTGCTATCGAAAGCGAACCGGGTGACGGTTGTACCATCATGGTCACCCTGCCCCTCATTGAGTCCGATTTTAGTAATAGCATCGCATGAAAGCTGAAGTACTCATCGCCGACGACCACGCCATCATCCGTGATGGGTTGAAAAAAATTCTGGCGGATACGCAGGACCTGATCGTTGCCGGTGAGGCACGCGATGGCAGTGCAGCGCTGGAGAAGGTGCGCGAGCGTGACTGGTCCATGATGGTGATGGACCTTTCCATGCCGGGCCGACACGGTATTGAGTTGATACAGCTTGTCAAAGCCGAGCGGCCAAAACTACCCATCCTCATATTTAGCATGCACCCGGAGGAGCAGTTTGCCGTAAGGGCCATTCGCGCCGGTGCATCGGGGTACCTGTCCAAAGAAAGTGATAGCGACCTGTTGCTACCCGCTATTCGCAAGGTGGCAGCGGGCGGCATGTTCATCAGCCCCAAGGTTGCAGAACTGTTGGCAACCGATGTGTCGCATCGCTTTGACGGACCCGTGCATACCCTGCTGACCAACCGGGAGTTCGAGGTATTCAGCGATATCGTGCGCGGCGTCAGCCTGACCGATATTGCTGCCAAGCTGACTTTGAGCATCAAAACCGTCAGCACCCACAAGTCCAACATCCTGACCAAGATGAATATGGTCAGCACCGTAGACCTTTTCCGCTACGCGGTAGAGAACGATCTGCTGGATTTGACCCGCGAGTAGGAAAACTCCTACTCGCCATAGGAGCGCTCCTATGGCAATTTTCATCATCTGCCTATATCCCTGAGCAGCCCCAATGGGGAAAATCGTTGTATCGATGGCGATGCTGTGCGCGCCACAAATGGTTCAAGTCGTAATAAAGGTGATAAAGATGAAACAAGCAATTCGAACGGCCCTGACTTTGGTGACGGCTAGCACCGCGCTTTTGATGTTCGCTCCCGCGTCGCACGCGGCTGCCGATGCTGAAGCTGCCAAGGCCCTGGCACGGCAAAACAAGTGCCTCAACTGCCATTCGGTAGACAAAGACAAGGACGGTCCTTCCTACAAAAGCGTAGCCGCAAAATACAAGGGCAAGGCGACCGCCGAGACACGCCTCATCGAGCACATCACTTCCGGCGAAAAGGCCAAATTCCCTGACGGCCACGAGGAAGAACACAAGATTGTCAAGACCACTCCTCCAAAGGACATGGCCCAGGTCAAGAATCTCGTTCAGTGGATTCTTGAGCAATAACCGAACCGCCCGAACGAATCAATGAGGCAAAAGGAATCAACATGAAATTAATCAAGAAAATTCTTGGCATGTGCGTACTGCTGGGGGCCACAACGTTTGGCATCTCTGCGCATGCCGCAGACGCTGCAACGGCCAGCGTAGACCGCACCCTGAAGGGCGACGCGGTCTGTACCCGCTGCCACGACGAAGGTTCAGACAAGGCCATCCTGTCGGTCTACAAGACCCGCCATGGTGTCAAGGCTGACGAAAGAACGCCTGGTTGCCAGTCCTGCCACGGCAGCAGCGCAACCCACCTGAAAGACAAAGGTCAGCCAACCGACGTGGTGTTTGGAAAAGGCAAGACCGCCTCCACCGTCGCTTTGCAGAACAAGACCTGCATCAGCTGCCACCAGGCTGGCAAACGCACTCATTGGGAAGGCAGCCAGCACCAGGGTCAGGACATGGCTTGCGTCAGTTGCCATAGCAACCACAACGGTGGTGGCGACAAAGTTCTGAGCAAAGCCACACAGCCTGAAGTGTGCTTTAGCTGCCACAAATCGGAACGCGCACAGACACACCGCATTTCAACTCACCCAATTGCCGCAGGCAAGATGACTTGCTCCGACTGCCACAACCCACACGGCTCTACTGGCCCCAAGTTGCTGGTCAAGAACAACGTCAATGAGACCTGCTACACCTGCCATGCCGAGAAGCGCGGACCATTCCTGTGGGAACACGGACCGGTTACCGACGATTGCACCAACTGCCACACCCCACACGGCTCCAGCAACACACCACTGCTGAAGACCCGCGCCCCCTTCCTGTGCCAGGAATGCCACAGCGGTGACCACGGCAAGAGTATCTACAGCGGTGGCAACCTGCCCAGCGGAAACATTACCAGCGTCAATGGCATACAAGGTGTTGCCAACCAGGGTGCACCTGCTCAGCTCAACGGCCGTGCCTGCATGAACTGCCACTCACTGGTGCACGGATCGAACCATCCCGCCGGCGCGAAATTCCAGAAATAGAGAATTGGAGAAAATGATATGAAAACGAACATGACTCGGTTTCCCGTCCGGATCTCCGTGGCGGCAGTGAATAGTGCACTCCTGGCGATGGCCATGGTGTCGGGCGTACATGCCCAAGACGCTACCGTGGCCGACCTGACCCAGACCAGGAGCACGGTCGAGATTGGCGCGATGGTCGTCAACCCGACCAATAGCGAGAACCGCGGCAACGTGGTTCCCAACAGCAACGGCAGCAACACTTCATACAAGTTTGGCGAATACAACGGCCTGCAAAAGCAAGGCACGACCGCCATTTTGAACTTTGACCTGCGCGGAGGCGGCGCCTATGACAGCGGGGACGCTACCCGCTACCGCATCACCGGTACGGACTTGGGCCTGGAGACGCGCAATCTGTCCGCCGACTTCGGCAAGCAGGGTTCCTACCGCATCAACCTAGGCTATGACGAGCTACTGAGAAACCGCTCAGACTCCTTCCAAACGCCCTACCTAGGAGAAGGCGGCAGCCTCTTCACGCTGCCATCCACCTGGCTCAAACCAGTGGTGCCACAAACGGCTGGTACAGCAACCACCAACACCAGCACCGGCATGAACTTCCGGGGCCTTGACCCGGTAGCTGGCACGGCCAACGCGCTAGTGGCCGGTGTAGTTGTGGCGCCAACAGCGACAACACTGGGCACAACGCTGCCTAACATCCGCGCTGCCGACCTGGCGGCATTCCACAATGTCAATCTCTACACCAAGCGCAATGCGACCAACGTCGGCGCCAGCGTCGAGCTCGACAACCAGTGGAATCTCAAGGCCAGCATCAAGCGGGAAAACAAGACCGGCTACAAACCTTTGGGTGTGGTGACATCGCAAAACACAGAGTTTGCGGCCACCCTGGCAGACCCCATCAGCCAGACGACAGACCAGTACAACGTGAGCCTCAATTACCGGGGCGAGAAGAGTTTTTTCTCGGCTGAGTACTACGGCTCGGTGTTTGTCAACGATGTCAAGTCAGTGACCTGGAACGATGTCAATTTGCTGTCAAGCACCGCGACGATTGCCGGCGCGCCTAACAATGAATTTCACCAGTTCAATCTAACCGGCGGCTACAACTACAGCGCAGCGACCAAACTGGTAATGAATGCCTCCTATGCGCGCAACACGCAAAATGATTTGTTTGTTACCGCTGGTCAAAATGCGCAGTTCCCACTGGGCTTGCCGGGAACTTCGCTGAACGGCCTGGTCATTACCCGTGCCATCAACGCCAAACTAACCACCAAGGCGACACAAGACCTGGGATTGACCGCCAACTTCAAGTATGAAGACCGCGACAACCAGACTCCTATTCAGACCTACTTCTTCCAGGATGCCAACGAAGCCAAGTCAGGCGTCAATGCCTTCCTGGCGGGCCAAGGCGGCAACCTGAACATGTATGCCAACCGCGCGTACAGCAAGAAGGTCAACCAGCTCAATCTGGATGCCGATTACAAAGTCAACCGCGACAACGCGTTGAAAGTTGGCTACGACAACCAGCAAATTGACCGCAGCTGCAACGGCTCCTGGATCAATTGTGCTGATGCACCAACCACCAAGGAAAACACCTTGCGTGCCCAATGGCGTGCCAAGCTAAGCGACGACCTCAGCGCCAAACTTGGGTACAACCGCTCACAACGCACAGTGAACTACGACGAAAACGCATTTCTGGCTCTGACGCCGTATGCAAATGTCATCCCAACGCTGGGTGCCGGTGTTGGCGCTACACAGAGTGCGTATTCCTACCTGATGGCCAATGGTTTGACCGGTTTTGGTCCGTTGGCTGGCTTGCCGACCACGGCACTGACCGGCAATGCGGCTATCTACTCGCTCAACAACAACATCCTCCCGCAAGCCTTGTATGGCAGCCGCAACAACATCAATGAGTTGGTCGGACTGCGCCGCTTCAACATGGCCGA
Organism: Burkholderiales bacterium; assembly: GCA_037143475.1. Classification (GTDB taxonomy): domain Bacteria; phylum Pseudomonadota; class Gammaproteobacteria; order Burkholderiales; family Burkholderiaceae_C; genus Allorhodoferax. Next base: position 9,133 of record JBAWYQ010000088.1, read on the forward strand.
CCGCAACCGTGACAAGGTACGCACATCGTTGAACTGGCAGGCAAATGAGAGCTTCTCGCTGCAAGCCAGCTACGACTATGACAACGACAGCTACCAGAACTCGGTGTACGGATTGCTGAGTTCGCAAGGCAGAACGTTGAACCTGGAAGGTGCATACGATGTGGCAGAAGACTTCAGCACTTCGGTTTTCTATACCAACGAGGACAAGAACTCCAAGAATGCTGGAAACGCCTACGGAGCCAATGCCCCTCTGACGGCCGCCAATGTGTTTGTCGGCAATGCTGGCAATACCAACATCTCGCCATCCGTCTGCTACGCAACCATTGCTGGCAAAGTCAAGGATGCCAAGGTAGACCCCTGCTTGCAGTGGTCCAACCAAATGCACGACAAGGTTGACACTTTGGGATGGACGTTCAAGAAGAAAGGCCTGATGGCTGGCAAGCTTGATCTGGTGGCGGCTGTCGTCTGGTCACGTGCCCGCACCGACATCGATGTTACTGGCGGCAGCTATGTGGCCAACCCACTAGCCTCCATCACGACCGTTGCACAACCCGGTGGCATTGCCAACTACTACATCGCAGCCTCTGCATTGCCAACTGTGACCACCGATACCGCCGAGTTGAAGGTCACCGGCCGGTACGCACTGGACAAGAAGTCGGCGGTCCGCATGAGCTATGGCTATGCACAGACCAAGGCTGTGGACTGGAGTTACGACGGTTATCAGTTTGGGTCGGGTACCAACTACCTACCCACCAATGAGCAGTCGCCCAACTTCACGGTACAGACACTGGGCATCGCCTACACCTTCTCGTTCTGACAGTACCCTGAAATTGATATAGCGATGGGATTTCGGGGCCAGTCCAACTGGCCCCGTTTTTTTAACCAATAACCAGGAGTCATTCCTCATGAATACCCCAAATTCCAGCCTTATTGGCCGCCTGTGGGCGACCCTCAGGGCACCCAGTGCCAAATACTCCCTACTGGCCCTGCTGGTGGTTGGCTTCTTCTCCGGCTTGATCTTCTGGGGCGGCTTCAACACCGCTCTGGAAGCAACAAACACCATGGAATTCTGCATTGGTTGCCACGAAATGCGTGACAACGTTTACGTGGAGTACAAGGAAACCATTCACTACAGCAACCGCACCGGTGTGCGGGCCACCTGCCCGGACTGCCACGTTCCCAGGGACTGGACACACAAGCTGATTCGCAAAGCCAGAGCGAGCCTGGAGCTGTACCACATGATCCGGGGCACAGTCGACACCAGGGAAAAGTTTGAAGCCAATCGCATGGAGCTGGCCACGCATGAGTGGGAACGCATGAAGGCCACCAACTCCATTGAATGCCGCAACTGCCACAACTTTGACGCCATGAGTGGGGACATCCAGAAACAGACCATCTACAAGAAACACATGGCCGCCAAGGAAAAAGGTGGAACCTGTATTGACTGCCACAAAGGCATTGCGCACAAACTTCCCAAGGAATACAAGGAAGACGACGAGTAATAACGACATTGCAGCAAAACTGAAGCCCGCCTGATCATGCACAGTGCGCAATCCATGCTTGCCAACTGCGCGGTTGAAACCGTGCAGGCGGGTACCGTTTTGCTGCAACGTTCGGTTGCATCCGATTCGGTGCTGTTCATCGAGCGTGGTCGCGTCGTGATAGGAGTCGTTGGACAGGGCAATACAGCGGGCTATATGGACCACCCACTGGGCTTTGTTGATGGGCCTGGTTGGCTGGAAACAACCGCTGCCGTGTTGAATATTCCCAGTGCGGTGGACGCTGTCGCGCTGACTGAAGTGCGCTTTCGAAGCCTTCCATTGTTGGAATTTCAGGCCAGCTTGAATTCCACCATACCAATCGTGCGATCCATGCTGCGTGATATTTCCAGAAGCCACCGTCAGCAAACCGAGCAAACTGTCAGTCGGCGCTCAAAAGACGCACAGGCACGTTGCGCGGAGTGGATTCTGCGGGAGTCTGTGGACTGCAAGCATGGTGGCGCATCGTTTCGCATCAAGGAAAACAAGCGAGACATTGCCGCCCAACTGGGCATCGTCCCTGAAACGCTTTCGCGTTTGCTGACCCAAATGCGTGAGCAAAAGTTGATCAGCGGCAGGGGCCGACTAGTCGATATACTGGACACATCCGGTTTGCGTAAACTTGCCGGTCTGCCCGATTCCACCGGAACATAGTCCATTTTCCTGCGGAACAGTTGGGGGACAATGATGTCCTATGAACATCCTTCCGCGAGACATTCCCCCACGCAGCGTCTGGGTGCTGGAGCAAGCCGGCATCCACCCATTGCTGGCACGCCTGTACGCAGCAAGGGGTGTCACTGGCACCGAGGAACTCGATGACGCTCTAGGCAAGTTGCTGCCACCGTCCACCATGCTGGGGCTGCCAGAAGCGGCAAAGCTATTGGCCGATGCCATTGACCATAACAAGAAGATTTGCGTTGTAGCCGACTATGACTGCGACGGTGCGACTGCTTGCGCCGTGGCGCTGCGGGGGCTGAAGCTGCTGGGCGCCCGGCAGGTGGCCTACATCGTGCCAGACCGCATTGTGGACGGTTACGGACTGACAGCCCCCATTGCACAGCGGGTGAAGGAATCGGGCGCGGACGTGCTGGTCACGGTTGACAACGGCATTGCCAGCATGGAGGGAGTCGCACATGCCCGTGCCTTGGGTCTGCAAGTGCTGGTGACGGACCACCATTTACCTGCTGCCGAGCTTCCAGCAGCCGATGTCATTGTCAACCCCAACCAGCGGGGTTGCACCTTCGCCAGCAAATCGATTGCCGGCGTTGGCGTGATGTTCTATGTGCTGATGGCGCTACGCAGTGAGTTACGGGCACGAGGGGTGTTTGACGCTGCCACACAACCCAAACTGGACACCCTACTGCCATTGGTAGCGTTAGGTACGATTGCAGACGTTGTCCGGCTGGACGCCAACAACCGTCGCCTCGTAGCGCAGGGGCTCAAACGTGTTCGAGCCCTTGCCATGCCTGCGGGGCTAGCTAGTCTTTTTATAGCATCGGGGCGGATTGCAGCCGCTGCCACGACCTTTGACTTTGGCTTTGCCGTGGGCCCGCGCATCAACGCGGCTGGCCGTTTGAGCGATATGACCCTGGGCATCGAGTGCCTGCTCACCGATGATCGCGCGCGCGCAGACGAATTGGCAAAAATGTTGGATGGCATCAATCGCGAACGCCGCGTCATTGAGGGTGATATGCGCGACCAGGCCATGCAAATTGCCGAATCGCTGTTTGAAGAAGGAGACGAGCCGCCGCCTGCCGTTTGTGTGTTTGACCCGGATTTTCACGAAGGCGTCGTGGGCATTGTTGCCTCGCGCATCAAGGACAAACTGCATCGGCCCACCTTTGTGTTTGCAGCCAGCGCCGCACCGGGTAAGGAACACGAACTCAAGGGATCAGGCCGCTCCATCCCCGGTTTTCACCTGCGCGACGCACTGGATCTGGTGGCCAAGCGCCACCCTGGTGTACTGCTTCGCTTCGGTGGCCATGCCATGGCCGCGGGATGCACCATCCACGAGGACGGCCTCGATACCTTTGAGCAAGGTCTGATCCATGTGGCACAGGAATGGTTAGACGCGGCCACACTCACACGTCGCATGGAAACGGATGGCCCTCTGGCTCCTGAATACCGGCGCGTGGACCTGGTGGACACCCTGCACAAGGAAGTCTGGGGCCAAGGCTTTGCGGCGCCAACGTTCAGCGAAGAAGTGGAAGTGCTATCGCAGCGGCTGGTAGGTGAAAAACACCTGGCACTCAAACTCAAACATCAGGGGCAACCGGTCGATGGCATGTGGTTTGGCCATACCGACCCGTTACCGGCAAAAGTCACACTGGCTTTTCGGCTGGACGCCGATGAATGGAATGGCGTGCGCCGTGTGCGTTTCCTCATTGAGGGCGCGCAAACACCAGACTAGCGCGTGACGACGACCTTCTGGTAGAGGCCGCCAAAGTAGGTCTGCTTTTCTACTTTGGAGACTTTAATATCCGTCGGCAACCAATCGACGATTTCGCCACGCCAAACGTCCATGGCAAAGGGTTCCAGTGTCGTCAGTATGGGCACCATGATGTACCGAAACGGATTAGTGGACACCGGTTTGTGGTAGTCCACAAAGATCAGCTTGCCGCCTGGCTTTGTGACACGCAGCGCCTCTGAAATGGTCTTGCGCCGGACATCGGCAGGTTGCTCATGCAGAAGGAAAAAAACCACAACCGAGTCGTGACTTCCATCTTCAAAGTGCAGGTCGGTCGAATCTTGCAGCAGTGCGTTGACATGCTGCGGGTTGCTCAGCTTGGACTGAAGGTTTTTGATCTGGATCGGCGCCACGTCGATTACGTCGACGCTGCCTTGCGGACCCAACCGACGCACCAAGTGCTCGGTAAAGTCGCCGTAGACACAGGCGACCTGCAGTACACGGCCATTGATTACATCGCCCATCTCCTGTAGTGCAGCATCGCGAAGCTTCGCGAAGTTGCCCCACAAAATGAGATTGACCAACCACTGGCGCTCAAAAATATGCACCGCCCGTGGGTGCAAATAGGCCCACCAATAAGTGTTGTGCAAATACTCGGGAATAACAGCGGGGGTTATCGAACGCCCACCGCCCAGCGTCTGGAGCGAATCGGCTTGTGCAATTGCAGCAGTTTGTTTTGGACTCACGAAAAAACCCTACGTATTGCCCGACGGGCACCCCACTCTGTCTTGAAAACAAAGTGGGCGAATAAAGTAAAAATTCAGATGCGCAGCAAGTAAACCACAGTCAAGACAGTACCCGCTGCTGCAGTCAAATAGACCACGATTGCGACGATGGCGTCTTGGCGCAGTCCGAAGTCATGCAGTGTCACCCGCAACCGGTGTGCAGCATGCCACAAGAACAGCGTGATCACGCCCAGTATGATGATTTTCCCCAACCAGTTGGCGGCAAATGCGTGCAAATTGGCGTAGCTAAACACGGCCGGTGCATGCCCCATGGCAACCATCAGAAACAGCAACGCAAGCACTGGCGCCAAAAATGCAGCCAGCGTGCCGCCGGCGGCAAACAGACTCCAGAAGATCGGCTTATTGGATTTGGCCATGGCTAGATCACTCCCGCAAAAAACAACACGACCAGCGAGGCAATGGCCCACACCGCGTAATGCGCACCGATGATGTATTTGCCAGCCAAAAATTCTTCACCAATCTGGACCGGCAGAGCCTTGGGCGTAACATTAAACCAACTGGTAGCGTTGTGCAGAGCAAATATCAACACCAGCAACATACCCATCACGCTCATTGGCCCTTGAATCGCGGCTATGAAGGAAGCGTAGGCCTCTGGACCCTTGGCCAGGCGCTCCAAGGTGCACACCAGTAACAGAGCAAAGGCACCGATGAAGACGCAGGTCACCTCGCGCGACATGTAGCGCATATAGCGCGGGTGCTTAAGCCACCAGCCTGTCTTGGAGACGGGGCGAACATACGGTTTGCGGCTCATTTTGAACCTCCGGGTAAAAGACGTTCTTTGAACCAGTCGAGCGTGCTTGCCACCTTGACTTGCTGAAGCGCGCCAGCCGGGTCGACCGCCTTGGGACAAACCTCGGAGCAGGCTCCTACAAACGAGCATTCCCAGACACCCACGTCGGTGGCAATCACTTCCTGGCGCTCGTCACGCCCACCGTCGCGCGAATCCAGGTTGTAACGGTGCGCCAGCGCAATGGCCGCAGGGCCAATGAACTTGGGCTGCAACGCATACTCGGGGCAGGCCGCGTAGCACAGCATGCAGTTAATGCACATGGAGAACTGCCGGTACTTCATCAGCTGCGCCGGAGTCTGCTTGTACTCGCCTTCGGCGATGGTTTTCTTCTCCTTGGGAATCAGGTAGGGCTTGACCCGTTTGAGCTTGTCAATAAAGTCGTCTGCGACCGTAACCAGGTCGCGCTCGATCGGGAAATTCGCCAGTGGCTCGACGCGGATAACACCCTCATAGTCACGCAAAAAAGCGTGGCACGACAGCTTGGGCTCGCCGTTAACCATCATGCCGCAGCTACCGCAAACCGCCATGTGGCAGGACCAGCGATAGGCCAGCGTCGGGTCCAGACTTTCCTTCACCGCATTGAGCGCATCCAGCACCACCCACTCTTCGTTGCACTCCACCTCATACTTTTGAAAGCGTGGCTCGGTGTCCTTCTCAGGGTCGTAGCGCAGTACTTCCAGTTGGACCATGCGCTTTTTAAGCTGTGTCATTTGTGATCTCCCGAATAGTCACGCACACCGGGTGGCGACTTGGTGATCACCACGTCCAGGTAGTCAATACGGGGAGCAGCGAGCCCCTGGTAATAGGCCATGCTGTGGCGCAAGAAATTCTGGTCATCACGCTGCACATAATCCAGCCGCTGGTGTGCCCCGCGGGACTCCTTGCGTGCCAGCGCGCTGACGGTCAAGGCCTCGGCACAGTCCAGCATGCTGCCCAACTCCAGCACCTGGAACAGGTCGGTATTGAAGACATTGCTCTTGTCGTGGAGCATGACTTTCTGGTAGCGCTGGCGAAGCTCCGCGATCTTGGCAACCGCTTCACGCAACCCATTCTCTTCACGATACAGGCCAGCGTTCTTCTCCATCGTGTCCATCATCTCCTTGCGCAGGCCCGACATGGATTCATTGCCATCCGTGCGCGAGAACAGTTCCCGAACCCGTGCCTGCGACTCTTTGGCTTT
>JBAWYQ010000089.1:0-15799 GCA_037143475.1 Burkholderiales bacterium
CCTCGCACGCTTTCCAGGCGTGTGACTTAAACCGCTCATCCACCGTTCCAGAGCCTCTGATTTTACCCTGCCTTTTGAAGGATTCAAAATTGACCTATTGCAATTGCTGAAAAAGAGTCTGTTTTGTCTGCTGCGAGGCTGTCAACGAGTCGAGATCAGTGTTTTGAAGTGCCCTCTACAAACCTGAGTGGTATCCGTTGGGTCAATGCCTGCGCGACGGCTGCGTTGACTGCTATTCCAATATCCAGTTCCAACTGCGGTCCGACCTTACACAAATGCTCGTCAGCCAACGCATAAAGAGAGGTCCGCAGTTGCTGCTCTAGCCGCGGTTTCAAAACCTGAAGGACCTGTTCTACCAACGCTTTATGGTCAATTACCGGGGCTGTGGGTTCATCACTGGATCGAACCACTTCAGTCAACGTGGGAACAAATCGAACGGTTGGTTTGGTCGTCACCGTCATTCTGTACGCTTCAATGCCAAATCGTGGCGACTGATGGAGTAACTTCGTCCAGCATAAAGCTTCCATCGACCGCGTGCCAGATCCCGATCCGCCCCGTCTGTGCTCACCACTTCAATCACGCGATTGAACGCTTCAAACCCCTCAGGCACAACGTTGCCCAGATTGACCAACACGTCCCGCACGCCGCGCGACTCCTCAACGCTGGTTGCCAAGACTATGGCTGCCTGTTTTTGCAATGATGCCTCGGCTGAACCCTGGCAGTGCGGGACAAAATCGGTCGAAGACAGTGCCCAAAGGTCTGCGTCTAGCTGTGATATCGTAGCCGAATCTCCCACTACCAGTACATTCGCACCACTGCCTGCGGCCTTACGCAGCAAGCGGCAAGCGTAGGCCAGTTTGTCTGCCGCACCAAAATGAAAAGCGATTTCGGTCACGTATTGCGCGCCTGACCACAAAGGTATTCCACCAACAGCCCAACCGGACGTCCAGTCGCGCCCTTGACGGCGCCGCTCTTCCAAGCCGTACCGGCAATGTCCAGATGCGCCCAGGGGAATTTCTCGGCAAAACGCTGCAGGAATTTGGCTGCGGTAATCGAGCCCCCTGCCCGTCCACCAACGTTGGCAACATCAGCAAAGTTTGTCTTCAGTCCCTCTGCGTACTCGTCGTCCAGCGGCATTCGCCAGCACAAGTCTTGCGCGGTGTCGCCGGCGGCGAACAGGGCACTGGCCAGCGCGTCCTGGGTCGAAAAAAGCCCGCTGCGCACGCCGCCAAGTGCTATGACGCACGCGCCTGTCAGGGTGGCGATATCCACTACGGCAGTGGGCTTGAAACGCTCCGCATAGGTCAGTGCATCGCACAACACCAAACGCCCTTCGGCATCGGTATTGAGAATCTCGATGGTTTGACCACTCATACTGGTTACTACATCGCCGGGCTTGACCGCTTGACCATTGATCAGATTTTCGCAGGCTGCAATCAGTCCCACCACGTTGATGGCTGGCTTGAGCGCCGCCAGCGCGCGGAACGTGCCTAACACGCTGGCAGCGCCAGACATGTCGAACTTCATTTCATCCATTTCAGGCGCGGGCTTGATGGAGATACCTCCGCTGTCAAACGTGATCCCCTTGCCCACCAGCACAGTCGGTGCAAAAGATTTTGCCGCGCCGTTGTAACGCAAAACGATAAACCGCAGCGGCTCGTCAGACCCCTGTGCCACCGCCATGAACGAGCCCATACCCAGTTTTGCAACATCTTTGGGGCCGAGCACCTCACAACTAATCTTGGGCAAATTAGCCAATTCTTGCGCAGCCTTCCCCAACAGGGTGGGCGTAGCGTGGTTGGCAGGTCGGTTGGCCCACTCTTTGGCCAATTCAGAACCAGCCACGATGCCGACCGCACGGTCGAACGTAGCCTGAACCTCGATCGCATTGGATGCACCAACCAGCACTTTGCTCAGGGTGCGCCCCTCGGGTTTAGATTTGGTATGGGTGTAAACATAGGTCGCTTCCGCCACGGCCGTGACCACGGCGCGCACGGCGTCCTCACGCGCAGGTGCCGCAAAGCAAACCAACAACTTTTTCAATGACCGTGTCTTAACAGATGTCACAGCTGCAAGTACCGCAGCACGAACATCTCGGGGTGACCCGCTGCCGATACCGGCCAGCACCACGCGAGCAGCATTGGCCTGAACAGGACGGTAAAGTGGCAACAACTTGCCAGTTTTGGTCTCCAGGTCCGCAGCTTTGATGGCTTGGGCCACCAAAACCGACAAATCGTCCTTGCCTGCCTTGAAATCTTGTGGCACCAGCACAATCAGGGCGTCGCATTTCTCGGTCGAGGCTCCGACCAGACCCATAGGTTTGAGTTCAAAGTTCATAATTCAGGTTTTCCTTTGCTCGCAATGTTATTCCATTCCTCCATCCGTAAAGAACTAGCGCGCAGTTTTGGCGCCACTTTGGTGGTACTGGTAACGGTGGTGATGACCATGACCTTGATTCGCACCTTGGGCGAGGCTGGCCGTGGAATTTTCAACCCGGCCGATGTGATGATCATCATGGGTTACACGGTGCTGTCCGACATGCCAACCATTCTGTCCATGTGCCTGTTTCTGGCTGTGCTCAATGTCCTGACCCGCATGTTTCGAGACAGCGAAATGGTCATCTGGTTTGGAAGCGGGCGGGGCTTGACATCATTGATCAAGCCGCTGTTTCGATTCGCCTGGCCCATTCTGGTGGTGATCACCGCACTGGCTGTTCTGATTTTGCCGTGGGCGTATTCACGTATTGAAGACATGCGCGACCGCTACGAAAAACGCGGCGATATTGCCCGAATTGAACCAGGTCAGTTCCAAGAGTCGGCCAACGGCGAGCGGGTATTCTTTATAGAGAAAGACACCAACGTAACCCAAGCCGGCAACAACGTGTTTATTGCCCAGCACAAGGATAACAAGGAAAGCATTACCTCGGCACGCAGCGGGCGGGTTGAAATCATCAGCGGTGAGAAATTTCTGGTTCTGGAAAATGGGCAACGTCTGGAAAAGAATGCCAACAAACCCGATCTGACGGTTGCCGCATTCAAAAGCTATGGCGCCAAGGTGGATGGCGATGACCAATCGGCACGCAGTTTTGTTCCATCCAGCGCAAAAAGCACGCTGGAATTATTGCAATCTCCAACCAACGCCCATTTGGCCGAAATATCCTGGCGCGCCGGCTTGGCGCTTGCGGCCATTAATTTTGTTGTCATTGCACTGGCAACCGCCGGCGTTAACCCGCGCGTTGGCCGTACGGCCAATCTGGGGTTTGCCTTTATGGCCTTTATCGTATATTTCAATCTGCTGGTCTTGGGTAAGAGTTGGGTGGAGACTGGACATGTGCAGTTCGGCGTCTATATGCTGACGCTGCATGGTGGAGCCCTGTCTTTGGCACTGCTGTGGCTTGCCAAACGCCACAATAGCTGGGCATTGCGCCCCGGGCGCAAGTTGCATGCACCCAAAGCGGCCGCAAAGGGTCCCTTGTGAAGACCATCCGTCGCTTGCTTTACGGTGAGGTGGTGCTGGCCGTGGTGCTGGTGACATTGGGCTTTGTGTCACTGTTTTACTTTTTTGACTTTGTTGAAGAATTGCAAGCGGTCGCAAAGCACCGTGAAACCGGTTACACAGTCGCGCAGGCGCTGCTGTATGTAGCCCTGATGTTGCCCAGCCACTTATATGAATTGCTACCTATTACCGTACTGATTGGCACAATTTTCGTGATGGCACGATTAGCCCAAAGCTCCGAATTCACAATTTTGCGCACCAGCGGACTGGGACCCTGGCGCGCGCTGCGTGCTCTATTGATGTTGGGGTTGGGCTTTGTGGTTTTTACCTTTGCGGTCGGTGACTACCTGGCGCCAATGGCGGACAAGACGGCCCAGTTGCTCAAGTCCCGCTACCAAGGCAAGGTCACCGTAGGCAAGACCGGGGCGTGGCTCAAGGAACGCCAGGCCTACAGCCACTACGCAGTCAATGTGGGCGCCCTGGCACCGGATGCCAGCATGCGAAACGTGCGTATTTTTGAGTTCGACAACCAGGGCTTTCTTGTTTCGATGACTGAAGGCCAGAGCGCAAAATTCAACAAAGACGAATCTTGGCTGCTGGAGACAGTCGATCACACAGAGTTCCGCAGCGCCGACGCCGACGCCACCCGGGTTGACCGCACCAATATTGCCACCTTCCGCTGGCCGACCCAGATCAGCGCCGAAATGGTCGCCACAGCTGTTTTGCGGCCAGAGCGCATGGGGACGATTGACCTGTTTCAATATATTCGCCACCTCAATGCCAATGGGCAAACGGCGCAGAAGTACGAAATCCAGTTCTGGAAAAAGGTGTTTTATCCATTGAGCTGTTTGGTGATGGTCGTGCTGGCCCTTCCTTTTGCCTACCTGCACTTCAGGTCGGGCAGCGTGGCCACGTATGTCTTTGGCGGCGTTATGGCCGGCATCAGCTTTGTACTGCTGAACAATGTTCTGGGCGATTTGGGGGCATTGCAAGGGTGGCAACCATGGCTCACCGCGGCGCTACCGGGTTTAATTTATTCCTTCATTTCCCTCACGGCCTTCACCTGGCTGGTAATACGACGATGACAATCTCCAAACCGCATAGCGGCATTGTATTATTTGCCCACGGCTCACGCGACCCCCTATGGCACAAACCTATGGAGGCCGTAGCGGCACATATTGCATTGGCCTCAGTTCAAACACCGGTCGAATGTGCCTACTTGGAAATCAGCACGCCCGACCTCACCACCGCCACCCAAAAATTGATTGCACGCGGCGTTACTTCTATTACCGTAGTGCCTTTGTTTCTGGGCGTTGGTAAACATGCCCGGGAGGACCTCCCACAACTCATGTCCAATCTGCAAGCTAACCACCCTGCGGTGCAATTTACCCTGCAGAGAGCAGTGGGCGAAGATGTTCGACTGATTCAACTTATTGCACAAATTGCTCTGGAAAGCTGCTAAAAACAGCTGTTGCGGCATAATGAATTCCATCTTTAGTTGGAATTTGATATGAACTTACACCAATTCCGTTTTGTACAGGAGGCCGTGCGGCGCAACCTTAACCTGACCGAAGCTGCCAAGGCTCTGCATACGTCGCAACCCGGTGTTTCCAAAGCAATCATCGAGCTGGAGGAAGAATTGGGTGTCGAGATTTTTGCCCGGCACGGTAAGCGACTTAAACGGGTTACGGAACCCGGCCAGCATGTACTTAAAAGCATTGAACTGATTTTGCGCGAAGTAGGCAATCTCAAACGCATTGGCGAACAATACAGCGCCGAGGACAGCGGAACCTTGTCGATCGCCGCCACCCATACCCAGGCTCGCTATGTACTGCCGGAAAAAGTGGCCGGCTTGCGTGCCGCCTACCCTAAGGTCAACATCAGCCTGCACCAAGGCTCGCCCGATCAGGTAGCTCGCATGCTAATTGACGAAATAGCGGAGATTGGCATAGCTACCGAGTCCCTGGCCAGCTACAACGAGCTGGTCACACTACCCTGCTACGAGTGGCAGCACATGCTGGTTTTGCCCACCGACCATCCGCTGGCACGCAAAGAGCGCATCACACTGGAAGATGTGGCATTGGAACCATTGATCACCTACCACCCATCGTTCACTGGACGGACCAAGATCGATAGCGCCTTTGCCACCCGTAAATTGGAGCCCCGCATTGCACTCGAGGCCATTGACTCAGACGTGATAAAAACCTATGTACGCTTGGGTCTGGGCGTGGGCATTGCCGCTGAAATGGCCGTGCGCGATGTAGTTGAGGATGGAGGCAAAGGCGGCCTGGTGGTGCGCCCGGCAGGCAATTTGTTCGGACAAAACGTGGCCCGCGTTGCTTTCAAGCGCAGCGCCTACCTGCGCAACTTTGTCTACACTTTTGCTGAACTGCTGAGTGACAGACTGGACCGCAAGCTCATAGCCCGCGCGATGGACGGGCATGTGGAAAACTACGATTACTGATACCTTGCAGCCATGACGACACCCGTACTTACATCCCGTCTGCCCAACGTGGGCACCACTATTTTCTCCGTCATGTCTGCTCTAGCGGCACAACACAAGGCCGTCAACCTAGGCCAGGGATTTCCAGACTTTGCCTGTGACCCGGTGCTGGTCAACCATGTGACAGAGGCGGTGCAGGCTGGGCACAACCAGTACCCGCCCATGCCCGGTATTCTGCAATTTCGGGAAGCCATCGCGTCCAAAATTGAAGCGTTGCACGCACGGGCCTACCGTGCGGCGGATGAAATCACCATTACCGCTGGCGCTACGCAGGCCATCATCACCGCCATATTGGCTGTGGTACACCCGGGCGACGAGGTCATAGTTCTGGAACCCTGCTATGACAGCTACGTGCCAAATATTGAGCTCGCAGGAGGCACAGCCGTGCGGGTGCCCCTGGCACAGGGAACTTTTCGGCCAGACTTCGATGCCATCGGTAAAGCCCTCACCACCAAGACCCGCGCCATCATCATCAACAGCCCCCACAATCCCAGCGCCACCGTGTGGACACGCCAGGACATGCTGACGCTGGAAGAACTGCTGGCGCCCACCAGCGTGTTGCTGATCAGCGACGAAGTGTACGAGCACATGGTGTTTGACGGCGTCCAGCATGAGAGTGCGGCGCGCTACCCCGGCTTGGCCGACCGTGCGTTTATCGTCTCCAGCTTTGGCAAGACCTATCACGTGACCGGCTGGAAGGTGGGCTACGTGGCAGCGCCCGCCTCCATGATGGCAGAGTTCCGCAAGGTGCACCAGTTCAACGTGTTCACTGTCAACACTCCCATGCAATACGCGCTGACCGCCTACATGGCTAACCCGGCGCCCTACCGTGACCTTCCCGCTTTCTACCAGCGCAAGCGCGATCTGTTCCGCAGCGGCCTGGCCACTACGCGATTCAAACTGCTGCCCAGCGAAGGCAGCTACTTCCAATGCGTGGACATTTCAGACGTGAGCAGCCTGGGCGAGGCCGACTTTTGCCAATGGCTCACCGCCGAAGTGGGCGTCGCCGCCATTCCACTGTCGGCCTTCTATGGCAACGGTTTCGACCAACGCGTGGTGCGCTTCTGCTTTGCCAAGCAGGACGCTACCTTGCTCGCCGCGCTGGAACGGCTCAAGGCGCTGTAGACCATGCTTTTGAACGGAAATAGGTGAACAAATGACCGCTAGCCCTCGTAAAATATGCGTGAACCGCTATATTTATAATAGCAATGAAAATTAGTCAAGAGTAAATCTCCACCAACCAGGCAGCAACTGGCGGTAGCGGTATTCCCGGTAGCGTTCATCGAGCAACACGACGGTACCCGTGTCGCTTTGGGTGCGTATCACCCGCCCGGCCGCCTGCACCACTTTTTGCAAACCGGGGAAGACATAGGTGTAGTCATAGCCCCGCCCAAAACGTGCTTGCATGCGCTGGCAAATGGCCTGGTTCACTTCGTCAAACTGCGGCAAGCCCAGCGTGGCGATGAAGGCGCCTATCAGTCGTTTGCCGGGCAAGTCCACCCCTTCGCCAAACACACCGCCCAGCACGGCAAATCCTATTCCCTGCCCGGCTACGTCAAACTGCTTCAAAAAGGCGTGCCGACCGGCCTCGCCCATCTGCCGCTGCTGTGACCACACGGGTACTGCCGGGTGGCGCGACTGCAAGCGTTGCAAAGCGAGTTCCAGGTAGTCAAAGCTGCTGAAGAACGCCAGGTAGTTGCCACTGAGAGAGGCGAATTGCTCTGCCATGGCATCCACCAGCGCATCCAGGGTGGCGAGCCTGTCATCGCGGCGTGTCGATAGAGGTTTGATAGCCACTGCGAGTTGCTCGCTCGCAAACGGGCTGCCCACATTCACACGCTGCGTGGTGTCAGGCAAACCCAGCAGGTTGGTGTAGTAATCGGTCGGGTTCAGCGTGGCAGAGAACAGCACTATGGAATCGGCAGCAGCCACTCGGGGGGCAATGAAATGGCCGGGGACGATGTTGCGCAAGGTGATTGATGCGGCCCGCGCCTCGACGGAGAGGACCAGATCGCACAGCGAATGTTCACCAAACTCCTCCGCCAGGTTGGCAAATGCCAGCGTCTGAAAGTAAAACGGCAGCCATGCACCCGGCGACTCAGCCGCGTGGTCGTTGAGGTACTCGCCCACGGCGCTGTTGAACCGCTGCAAACCGCGCAGCCAGTCCTGCGGCACCTCCATGAGCAGACGCCAGGTGGAATCCGGCTCCTGGCGCTGTGCCGCCATGACCACCAGTTGCCAGTGGTTTAGCAGCTCGACCACGCGTGCTCGCAGCACAGGCGGCACCTGGCTGTGCACGTCCACGGTGTCTGCCTCGGTCAGCGTGGCGCTGTACATGCCGCAGGCGCGGCTGTAAATGTTGTGCGCCTCGTCTACCAGCACGCTGATACGCCAGTTGTGGTAGACCGTCAGCGCATACAGCATGGCGCTGCGGTCAAAGTAGTAGTTGTAGTCGCCCACTACCACGTCGGCCCAGCGCACCATTTCGTGGCCCAGGTAGTAAGGGCAAACGCTGTGTGCCAGCGCGACGTCGCGCAGTGCGCGCTGGTCCAGCCAGCCCTGTTGCACGGCAGCCTGCCGTGCAGTGGACAATCGGTCATAAAAGCCCTGCGCCAACGGGCAAGACTGTCCGTGGCAAGCCTTGTCGGGGTGCTCGCAGCTTTTGTCGCGCGCCACCAATTCCAGCACACGCAGGTTCGCACTGCGCACTTTTTGCAGCGCATCCAGTGCCACTTGCCGCCCAGGCGTTTTGGCGGTCAGAAAAAACACCTTGTCCAAATCACGCTCTGGCATGGCACGTAGCGCGGGGTACAGCGTGCCCATGGTCTTGCCAATGCCGGTGGGTGCTTGAACCAGCAAGGGGCGTGACTGCAAACAAGCGCGGTACACGCTGGCCGCCATGTCGCGCTGGCCGGTGCGAAACGGCATCTGCGGAAACTCGAGCGCCCGCAATGTGGCATCGCGCAGCTCGCGGTGGGCCATTTCAGACTGTGCCCAGCCAAGAAATAGTCCGCACAAGGATTCAAAAAACAATTGCAAGTCCAGAGCTGAAAAGTCTTCACTGAACGGATGCTCGCTCTGATCCACCACGTCAAAGTACACCAGGGTCAGCGTGATGTGCTCCAGTGCGCGGCTCTGGCACATCAGCCAGCCGTAGACCTTGAGTTGCGCCCAGTGCAAGGCGTTGTGGTTCAGCGCGATGGCCGCCACCGCGCCGCGAAAGGTCTTGACCTCTTCGAGCACGTTGAGCGTGCCGTCATAGCCATCTGCCCTGCCGTTGATCCGCAAGGTTTTGTAGCTGCCACTGAGTTTGACTTCGGCCTCGTGGCCCGGTGGCCTGCGACTGGCCACGAGTTGATGCCCTTCGCGCCCTTGCTGGGCGCTGGGCGACGGCGTGAAACGCAGATCGAGGTCGCCTTCTTTGGCTGCAAATTCGCACAAAGCACGTACCGATATGGAGTATGTGTCGCTCACGGTGCTGGTTGCTCGACCGGTTGCTCCAGCAGCATGGACTGATCAGGACCATCGATGCCCAAGTCGGTGCTTGCGCGCAGGGGTGTCGCCTTGGCAAGCACCATCCACAGAGCAAAGGGCAAATCGGCCACGGCACGCTTGGGCGCGTAGCGTGCCACTTCAAGCCGTTCACCCTGCAGCACCATTACGCCGCATTCGGTCGGCACCTCATCGGCGTCGGCTATCGGTTTGCCCTTGCGGTCACAACCCAGCACATACCAGCATTGGCCACCGGCGTCCAAATAACTATCGCGCTTGTCCTTGGACTTCAGGTCCCCCAGCAGATCGGCACGGCTGACCTTGATCTCGTGCACCACGGGCTCCAGATAGCCCGGTACCGTGGTGTTGCGAATAGAGAAAACGTCTGGCATACAAATCTTCCAGCGCGTGCCTTCCTCTGGCCGGCTGGGTAGCCGCGCGCGAATGCTCAGGTCAGTCCAGACGAGGCGGCCATCGCGCAGCATGGCCTGCGCCACTTTGTCTACCAAAGCCTCGTGCAACGACTTGGCCTGCCGGTTGGTATGAAAGGCCTCAGCCAAGAAGGTTATGCCTGTATCGGTCAACCGCACTTTGTCGTGACCACCGGGCTCTACAACGCGCTGCAGCAAGCCCGCTGCCAGCAACTCCACTTCTACACCATCCAGACTGGGCCAGCCGGCGGAGCGGTAGACGTCACGCATCCGCCGGGCATGGGTTCGGCCCAGTGCGATGCCGTTGATGGTAATAGTGCGTTTGGTCACGGAATGTCCCGGATTGGGATGTTCATTGTTTCACGGCTCGCGAGCGCTGTGGCGCCCAGCCCCGGCCCGTGAGATACCGCACTTCATTGAGTAAAAAATGATCCGGCATTGGCAATGCGTCAAGCAAAAGTGGACTCGCCAGAGTAAAGTATTACTGTAAAAACAAAAATCCACCGATCACGAGACACAGCATGAGAAATAACCAGCCCGTCAACGATTACGAGCATGTTCTGACAGAAACCCAGTCGCCATTTTCCCGAACCGACCTCAACGGAAACATAGTCTTTGTCAATGCGGATTTTATAGAAGCAAGCGGGTTTACTGAAGAAGAGTTGATCGGTCAGCCGCACAACATTGTGCGGCACCCCAGCATGCCGCCTGAAGCATTTGCGGATATGTGGGCGTATCTAAAGGCTGGTCGTTCGTGGACTGGCATTGTCAAAAATCGCAGGAAGGATGGCGGTTACTACTGGGTCATGTCAAACACGTCTCCTATGTGGGAAAACGGCGTTGTCGTGGGCTATGCATCGGTGCGCATGAAACCTCCGGTCAGTTTGTTAACAACGGTACAGGCCGCTTACGTCCACATTGGACAGGGTAACGCGGGTCACTTGAAAATCGAGCGAGGCTGGGTGGTACATGCTGGAGCCAAGGGAATGTTGGAGCGGCTTATGGGCCTGAAGATTGCTGGCCGCATGAATCTGCTGATTGGATTGATGGTGATGGTTACGGTCGTCACCGGGCTGATCGGGCTAAAGGGCTTGTATTCATCCAACGCTGAGGTTTCGGCGATGTACCGCGAGGGTGCGCAGGCCACCGCCTATCTGGATACGATTGCGCGGGCGCAGCATACAAGCCAGTTACAGATTGCCGACGCACTGCTGAATGGCACTCCGGAAAGCGCTCAGATTGTCGTTTCAACCATCGAAAAGAACAACGCGCTGATTGACCAGACCTGGAAGACCTACCTGGCCATCGGCCACGAGGAAAACGAGAAAAAGGTCCAGGACGCGTTTGAAGCCAAAAATACCAAGTACCAAAACGAGGCCATCAAACCCGCCCTTGCCGCCTTGAAGAGCAAAGACTTTGCAGCCTTGAAAAAAATCTATGGCGATGTTCTGAAACCCCAGTTTCTGGAACTGAGCGGCAACATTGACGAGCAAATTGCCACGCAAGACGTGAACTCTAAATTGGCCCTGCAAGAAGCGGAGTCGGCCTACCAGATGGTGCGACTGGAGTCGCTGACAGCGATGCTGGTCGGTGCAGCCCTCTCCATCTATTTTGGACTGGGTCTCAGGCGAAGCATGGTCGGCCCAATTCATAATGCGGCAGCCATTGCGAAGCAAATTGCCGTGGGTGCGCTCAACAACCACATCAAGCCCAAGGGACGCGATGAAACTGCCGAGCTGATGGCGGCACTGTTTGCGATGCAACGCAGTCTGGCGTCGCTGGCACAAGGGGTAATGGGCAGCGCACGGCTCATCAATGCAGAGTCGCGGGAGATTGCAGTGGGCAACCAGTCGCTGGCTGCCAGAACCGAGGAGCAGGCCGTTTCCCTGCGCGAGGCGGCATCGGACATGGAGCAGGTTTCCACCAAGGTCCGTAAAAACGTTGAAAGCGCCGAGTTGGCCAACCAGGTGGCAAAAGACGCGGGCCAGGTGGCGCTAAAGGGCGGAACCGCCATGGGTTTGATGGTTGGGACGATGGACTCCATCGCCTCCAGTTCCAAGAGGATTACGGAAATCATTGGCGTTATCGACGGCATTGCGTTTCAAACCAACATCCTGGCGCTGAACGCTGCAGTCGAAGCGGCGCGAGCAGGCGAGCAGGGCAAGGGTTTTGCGGTGGTGGCGACAGAAGTGCGCAGCCTGGCCCAGCGCAGCGCGGCGGCGGCCAAAGAAATCAAAACATTGATTGAGGACTCGGTGCATCAGGTCGAAGGCGGCCTTACACGCGTGACCGATGCGCGGTCGACAATCGATGCAACCATCAGCGCAGTCAAAAATCTGGAAACCATCGTTCAGGAAATTGCCCATTCTTCCAGCGAACAAGGCGCTGCGATTGATCGGGTGACCCTTTTGGTCGCCCAGATTGATGCAGCAACCCAGCAGAACGTGCCTATCGCCGCGCAGGCCGCAGCGTCTGCGCAATTATTGGCGTCTGAGAGTCGCAATCTGGAGCGCAGTGCTGCGGTGTTTCGTTTGCCAGGATAGTGGGCCGCTACCCTTATCGATACCCAATATGCCTAAAGCGAGGCTATAAAAATGCGCTTTTAGTGGAATCGGGCTGTAGCCCCCGTGAAATGGGCGTAAACAGCTATATGTTTTATAGCAATTATTCACCAAGGTGGAACGCTCAACGCTTGAGTGCCACCTGTGTAATACCCGCCAGCGTGCCCCGGGTGCTGATGAGTTCCGGCTCCAGCATTACTTCGATCAACGTGCCTTGCGGCCGATCCAATGCCGCCAGCAACTCGGCTTCAAAGTCCGCACTGCGCTGGATGCGCACACCCGCATAACCGTAAGCCCGAGCCAGCGCAGCAAAGTCGGGGTTTTGCAGCGCGGTGCCCGCCACACGTTGTGGGTATTCGCGCTCTTGGTGCATGCGGATGGTGCCGTACATGCCGTTATTGAGCAGCAGGATGATGGTCTTGGCGCCGTATTGCACGGCGGTGGCCAGTTCCTGGCCGTTCATCAGAAAATCACCGTCACCCGCAATAGTGAATACCACCCTACCCTGCCCTGAAGCGTCCACATTGGCTTTGCTGGTGATGGCTGCGGCAATTCCGGCCGGCACGCCGTACCCCATGGCGCCATTGGTAGGTGCAAGCTGAGTTTTATGCCCACTGGCAAGGCCGGTGTAGCGGTAAAAGCGGTGCAACCAACTGGCAAAGTTACCGGCACCATTGGTCAGCACAGCGTCTGGCGGCAAATGCTTTTGCAGTGTGGTGATCACGCTGTACATATCCACCAAACCACGCTCGGTGTCGGCAGGCAAGTCCTTAATGGGGGTGGCTTGCAAGTTGGACTGGTAATCAGCATGGCAGCCCCGCGTCCACGCCTCCCACGGCACATTGACAGGTGCGGCCAGCACCTCCAGCGAGCGAGCGGCAGCGCGCATACTGGCATGGATGGCCAGATCTGCCTGATAAACACGGTTCAGCTCTTCGGCGCTGGCGTGGATGTGCACCAGCTTTTGCTTGCTGCGCGGTGCTTGCAGCAGGGTGTAGCCACCCGTTGTCATCTCGCCCAGGCGCGGGCCGATGGCGATAACCAGGTCGCTATCGCCAATGCGCGTGGCCAGCGCGGGGTTGATGCCAATGCCCACGTCGCCCGCGTACTGCGGGTGGTGGTTGTCAAAAGTATCCTGAAAGCGAAACGCATTGCCAACCGGCAGACACCAGCTTTCAGCGAAGCGCTGCAGGGCCTGTGCTGACTGAGGCGTCCAGCCACCACCACCCGCAATGACAAAAGGTCGCTCCGATTTCAGTAGCAGCTCACGCAATGTGCGCAAGGCCCCGGGGTCACTCCAGGCATCAGACGGTTCCACACGGACTAGGGGCGCAGGAAAAACACCGGTCACCGGATGCGGTACCAGCGCCTGCACCAGCATGTCTTCGGGCAGCACAAGTACGACGGGGCCGGGGCGGCCATTCATGGCGGTGGCAAAGGCGCGGGCCACGTACTCGGGAATCCGTGCCGCATCGTCAATGCGCTCGACCCGTTTGGCCATCCCCATTGCGCTGGGGCCAAACATGACCCGATAGTCCATTTCCTGAAAGGCTTCACGGTCTCGCTGGTCGCTGGCCACATCGCCCACCAGTAAGACCATCGGCGTGGAATCTTGGAACGCAGTGTGCACACCAATGCTGGCATTGGTGGCGCCAGGGCCGCGGGTCACAAAACAGACGCCGGGGCGTCCGGTGAGTTTGCCGTGTGCCTCAGCCATGAAGGCGGCACCACCTTCTTGCCGGTTGATGACAAACTGAATCTGGTCGCGGTACAGGTGAAAGCCGTCCAGAACGGCCAGATAGCTCTCTCCGGGTACACCGAATGCGTGGGTGACTCCCTGTTCAATCAGGCATTGAACCAGCAGGTGGCCGGCAAGTTGGGGAGTGGGAATCGCAAGATTTGGAGCAGTCATGCAGCTATTGTGCATGGATTGCCTGAACCCCTTCGACGCCGCGGATCAGTGCTTGTCTGGCGCTGCTCGGTGGTAGGTCCCGGTGCCACGGTGCGGGATTTTGTCGGTGGGTAGCACATCGCCAGGCATGTAGGTCGGACCGCTGTCCAGACGCGTGTAGTGGGGGGCGAACTCGGTGTTGGCCAGTGCCAGCAAATCCTGCAGGTCGTCCAGCACGAAATAGACTTCCTGAAAGTCGTCAATGCGGTAGTTGGTGCGCATGACACGTTCCAGATCAAACGCGATGCGGTTGGGTGAATCGCTCTGGATGGAAAACGTGCTCTCGGAGAACGACGACGCAATGCCGGCGCCATAGATGCGCATGCCGTCTTTCTGTTGCACCAAACCAAACTCCACTGTGTACCAGTAAACCCGCGCCAGCTCGGTCAGCTTCCCCAGACTTTGCGCACGCAGGCCACCCTTGCCGTAAGCCTGTATGAAGTCCGCCATCAACGGGTTCATCAGCATGGGCACATGGCCAAACACATCGTGAAAGACGTCGGGCTCTTCAAGATAATCCAGTTCGTTTGCGCCACGGATGAAGTTACCCGACGGAAAGCGCCGGTTGGCCAAATGGTCAAAAAACACATCGTCAGGCACCAGACCCGGAACCGCAACAACTTGCCAGCCAGTGGCCCTGTGCAGGGTCTCTGACAGTTCTTCAAAGTTCGGTATGCGCTGTGCCGACATCGGCAGCTTGTTCATGCCGTCTACAAAGGCATCGCACGCCAGACCGGGCAAGAGCCGGGTTTGTCGCTCGTATAGTGTCTTCCAAACCGCGTGCTGCTCGGCCGTGTAGGTGGCCCAGCCTTGGTCTATCGTCCAGTCAGCACGCTGAGGTGTAACTGTTGGGCCGGCGGCTAGGCCGTGTTTGACTGTGTTGCTGCCTGCTCTCATGATGGTCCCCGGGGTCACTCGGCCATTGGTGTTGATGTGTAGCCGACAAAGGCTAGGTCACAGAGTTGCGCCATGTCAATGTCATTGCTGCTCAGACCATCGACATCGTGCGTGGTCCAGGTGATGGACACCCGGTTGTACACATTGCTCCACTCGGGATGGTGGTTATGCTTTTCTGCCGCAATGGCGATCTGGGTCATAAAGGCAAAAGCCTGCATGAAGTCGCCCAGCATAAAATCACGGGTGATGGCGCCGCCAAGCGAATCCAGCGTCCAAAGCGGCAGCGCGCTCAATTCCAGAGCGGTCTCGGTTGCATTGAGCTTGCGCATGGTCAGTCTGCCGTGATGACGCCACGGCGCAGCTGGTCGCGCTCCATGGATTCAAACAGTGCCTTGAAGTTACCCTCGCCAAAGCCGTCATCGCCCTTGCGCTGGATGAATTCAAAGAACACCGGGCCGAGCACAGTTTG